>CAJQPC010000259.1 GCA_905480105.1 uncultured bacterium
CTTGTCACGCGTGAATCGCAGCCTGAACCACATGCTCCCCGAAGACCAGCGTGGGGAGCCCGAAGAGCCCATCATCGATCTGAGCGACGCCGCAGACGAGGCCACCCTCCAGCGGGCCCAGGGAGCTCTTCGTGCTGGCGACATGGCTCAGGCCAAACACCACGCCCAAGCGCTGGCCGAGAATTACCCCGAGAGCGAGTACCTGCGGGCCGCTGAGTGGGTCGTGATGCGTGCCGAGGCGAACAACCCGTACAACCCCAAGACCGTCGGCGTCCTGCTGCCCCTGACCGGCAAATACGCACCCGCCGGCAAGCAGCTACGGGACACCCTGGAGATGGGCTTTGAGGGCACCGAAACCGAATTGGTGGTCTTGGACACGGAAGGCACCGGAGACGGCGCCAAGGCCATGTTTAAGGAGCTGGTGCTCAATCACGGCATAGCAGTCGTCATTGGTCCTCTGACCCAGGAGGAGGCATACCCTGCGGTCGCGGAAGCGCAGGCTGCTGGAGTGCCACTGGTCTCCCTAAGTCAAGCACCCGACCAGACCGATGCTGGAAATTGGATTTTCCAGACGGCATTGACCCCCGAGCATCAAGTGCGCGGACTGCTCAAGCAGATGATGGATCAGCGATTGCTGCTTCGCTTCGCCGTTATGGCGCCAGACACTCCCTACGGACGGGCTGCCAAAGACACCTTCGTTGAGCAGGTCATGAAACGCGGCGGAACCGTAGAGACCATCGTGATCTACGACCCCAGTCAAAAAGACTTTCGCGCCGACGCACGCAAGCTTCCTCCGTCCCAACCCTTCGATGCAATTTTTATCCCGGACAGCCACGGCCGGGTGGCCATGATCGCATCCGCGCTGGCCTACGAGGAGTACGCCATCGGCTCCTTCTCGCCAGGTAAGGGCCAAACCCCAATACCCCTGATCGGCCTGAACGGATGGCACAACGAGCGCCTGGCATCAACCGGCGGCAAGTACGTGGAGCGCTGCGTCTTTGTGGACGCCTTCTACGCCCAGGACCCTGCTGCGGGGAGCTTCGTACGCGAGTACGACGACCGATTCGACCGCACTCCGGGGGTGCTCGATGCCACCGCCTATGACACCGCCAAGCTTGTGTCCGTGGCTGTGGCCAGCCAAGCCGCAGACAGGGACGCCTTTCGGTCTGCCCTGAGAGGCGCTGCATTGTCGAGCCCCACCTCTGGTGGAAACCAGTTCGATGCAAACCGAGAGATCGACCGCTCACTCCACGCCTTCACCATCGAAGATGGCGAGATGCGCCGCATCGCTGAAGAGGATGCCCCTCTTGAGTAAAGCCTTGTCAGCCTAATGCCCGACGACCCTGGCGAATCTTTCGTATGGACGACTTTGCTGCGTGACGCCGGTCCCGGCAGCGCAAGCAAGCTGCGTGTACCCCCCGGGGATGATGCGGCGGTGCTCGCAGACGGTCTGGTGTTGACCCAGGATGCCTTCATCGAAGGCGTGCACTGGGACGCGCGCTTCACCGGTGCAGATGTGGGTTGGCGATTGGCGATGGCCAACCTCTCCGACCTAAACGCGATGGGCGCCCGCCCCGTTTGGGCCATGCTGAGCATCGCCTTGCCCAAACCCTTGGATCAATCCTGGGTGGAAGACTTTTCACTGGGTTTCTCCCAAGCCTTGGACCACGTGCCACTGATCGGTGGCGACACCTGCAGCAGCCCGGGTCCCAAGGCCCTGAGCGTGACCCTCGCCGGCCGTTTGACGGCGGAGCCAATTCGCCGCACCGGTGCCCAAGTCGGAGACGAGATCTGGGTCAGTGGCCAGCTCGGCGCCGCGGCCGGAGGCTACTACGACATCCCAGAGCTGCGCAGCGCCTTCCTGCGCCCGACGCCCCCTTTAAGCCTTGGACCGGCCCTGGCCGAGCGTGGACTGGTGACCTCGGGCATGGACCTGAGTGATGGCTTGTGCCAGGACCTCCACCGCCTCTGCGCTGCCAGTGGGGTAAGCGCGGCGATCGATCCTGCTGCCCTTCCCCTGCCCAATGCCCTGATGACTCGACCGGCCCCCCTGATGGATGCTGTCGGCTTTGGCGAGGACTTTGAACTCCTGTTTACGGCAGCTGCATCGCACCATGCTGCCTTGGCGGCGCTTGCAGCAGAGTTGCGCGTGCCGCTGACCTGTATTGGCCACATCCAATCCGGAGGGACGCCTCCAACTTTAGGTAAGATGACTTGGCCAGTCGGCTGGTCCCACTTTGGACCCGAAACAACGTGATAATTGAGCTACTCCCCAAGATCCTGCTCCTGGCGGGCCTGATAGGCCTCTCCGGCTTCTTCTCAGGTGCCGAGACCAGCCTATTTAGCTTGCAAGCGGTCGATAGAGAGCGCCTACGGGAGCAGGGCAGCAGCGTGATCGCTCTCCTGGAAAACCCAAGCCGAACCTTGGCATCCGTACTGATGGGCAACGAACTGGTCAACATCAGCCTGTCCTCGGTGTGTGCGGGGGTCATCCTGGAACTTGCGCCAGATATGGGCTGGCTGAACCTTCTGGTAGCCACCCCCCTGCTCATCCTCTTTGGTGAGGTCACACCCAAGACCATCGCTCTGCGCGCCCCCAGGCGCTTCGCGAACTTCGTGGCCAAGCCCTTGAGCCTGTGGGCGACACTGATCACACCCATTCGTGTGGTGCTGACCGGAATCGCCAATCTAGCGCTGCGCATCCTGGGTGCCAAGCAGAGCACCCAGCCTCGCATGCTGGAAGAAGAGCAGGTCCGACGCTTGGTCGACGAGGGTCTGGCCAGCGGCTCGATCAAGAGCATGGAGCACGAGCTTATCCACCGGGTATTCTCCTTCAGCGATGCCAAAGCTGGGCGACTGATGACCCCCAGGCCGGACATCGTCTCCGTGCCACTGAGTGCTCCTTATGAGCAGGTGCTGAGCACTCTGAGGGTCAATGGCTATTCCCGCTTGCCGGTCTATCAGGGCCGCCACGACGAGATCGTGGGCATCTTGCTATCCAAAGATTTGCTGCGCTTTAAGGGGGGCCCCAACCCCACGCACCGTCAGATTCGAGACATGCTCCAGCCTCCACTCTTCGTTCCAAAGACAAAGAATGCCGATGAACTGCTACGGGAGCTGAAGCTAAAGCACCTGCACATGGCCATCGTGGTCGATGAGCATGGCACCGTCGCTGGTCTGGTGACCCTGGATGACTTGCTCGTGGAGCTGGTTGGTGCGGACCTGGACGAAGATGACGACTCCGCCGAGGTCTCCCGAATTCGCCCCGGGCTGCTCTCGGTCTCCGCTGGCATGGACATCGAGGACTTCCGAGAGGAGACCGGCTTGCAGGTGCCTAACGGCGAGTACCACACCATTGGTGGCTACGTGCTGAACACCCTGGGCCACCTACCCCACAAGGGTGAAGAACTGGAGCGCGAGGGCGCGCGCTTTACCGTGGTCGGTGTGGAGGGCCGGCGCATTACCGAGCTAACCGTCGAGCTGCTTCAGCCTTTGGAGAGGTCCCCATGACCCCGACCTTGGCCGCAGTGGTCGTGGCCATTTGTTTGGTGACCGAAGGCTTTTTTTCCGGCTCAGAGATCGCCGTTGTCTCGGCTGACCGGCTCAAGCTCAGGACCCAGGCCGAGCAAGGTAGCCAAGGCGCAAAACTTGCTTTGTCTCTCCTCGCCAAGCCGGAGCGCTTGCTCGGCACCTGTCTGATGGGCACCAATCTGAGCACGGTCACTGCATCGACTGCCGCCACAGCGGCTTTGGTCAAGGCCATGCCTGAAGCAGGAGAGGTTCTCGCCGTTGCGATTCTATTTCCCTTGATCCTACTCTTTGGAGAACTGGTCCCAAAGAGTGTCTACCAGCACTATGCCAACCGTTTGGCTCCGATCATCGCCTATCCACTCAGCCTGACAAGCACTCTCCTCTGGCCCTTTCTGATGGTGCTCGAGACGACCACTCGCCTGCTTACCGGCAACAAGGAAAACATCACTCGCACCGTGACCAGGGAGGACATTGTGCTTCTTTTGGAGCGCTCCGATGAGGTTCGCATCGACAAAGAAGACCGGGACCTGATCCAACGCGTCTTCGAGTTTGGAGAAGCAAGCGTCGAGGACGCCATGCAACCACTCATAAAGGTCAGCGCCCTGCCTCAGATCGCCACCGCCCGAGAAGCGATCCAGCTGATGGTGGAGCACGGCCACTCCCGCATTCCAATATTCGCAGAGCGCGTGGACCGAATCACCGGCATCGTTCACCACAACGACTTGCTGTACTGCGAAGACTTGGACCAACCACTTTCTACCCTGGCCCGCGCGCCATTTTTCGTACCGGAGACCAAGGGACTGGAAGCACTCTTCGTCGAGTTCAACAGCCGCCGTCAGCGCATCGCCGTCCCTGTGGACGAATACGGCGGCGCGGTCGGGCTGATTACCATGGAGGACATCCTGGAGGAGATAGTCGGCGACATAGGCGATGAGACCGACAAGCGTGTTGAAGTGGTACGCAAAACTGGCCACCTCTCCTGGACCGCGCTTGCCCGAGTCGAGCGAGAGCTGCTCCTTGAACGGACGGGCTTTGATATGCCGGACGGGGAGTACGAGACCCTGGCCGGATTCGTGCTGGCCAGCCTTGGACACGTGCCCAAGGTTGGCGAACGCGTCACCGAAGGCATGTTCTTGCTCGAGGTCACCCGGGCCAGCGATCGCGCCATCCAGGAAATCACAGTGACGCGGCGATAGGTCGAACCCGTCGGTGTGAACTAATCAGAGAACCGAGCCTGGCTGCCTCCAAAGGGGTTCGCCGCCTTGCCCTCGCGCTGGTACCAAATCTGACCCGTTTCGGGGTCCACCGCCTGAGCTAAATCACGCCCACCGCCTGCGTGTGCCGGAATGAGTATCTTGAACTGGCCCCCAACCAGAAGCAGGGCCTGACGCTGCTCGATGAGCCCTCCGGACTTGGCCGCCTCCGCGGCCGCTGCGATGGCCATGACTGCAGCCAGACTGTCGGGCTCCAGCGCGCCTTCCTTCTCCGCATCTCGGGCGGCATTGGCCAAGGCGTCCATCGCCTTAGGCACCCCCTCCTCCCTCACAAGCGCTAGATGCAAGTCCAATCCCCTGTCCAAGACACGGTTGACTCGACCGTTGGTGCAACACGTGACTTTTACATCGCCATACCGCACCGTCTCGACCGCTTGAGTAGAAGCGGACTCAGGGGCCAAGACCGGGGACGATGCTGAGGGCTCACTGTTGCGACAGCCCAACGCCAGTCCAGCGCCGAGAACAACAATGTAAGACAGGAGTCGTGGGAACATGGACACAGCGCCTCACAGCGGGGTGGATGCCACAGAGCACAAAACCCCCGCTCCCGAAGGATGCGGAGGTGCTGTGTTTTAAGCCGGCAAGGACAGATTAGTCCACGCACTCCTCGGAGAAGCTTGCGCCCTGGGGAAGGTCTTGGCCCAGGGGGGCTTCCAGACCGACCACGGCATCATCACGCATGGTGGCGCGGAAGGCACTGCCATCCACACACCAGACGTTGATCATGCCCGGGGCGTAGATGCTGCCGGCTACGCTGCCGACCAGGCCAGTGACAATGTCCCGCTCCGTGTGGATCTTGGCCACGCCACTCGGGCAGACCTCGTCCAATGCCAAGGCGTCATCCAGCTCGATGATTCCCCAGACCACGCGGTGGCGCCAGATCTCCTCGGTAGGCTGAGAGCTGGCATCATTGGAGGTGGTGTAGTCCACCTTGAAGCAGCCAGTGGCCAGGATGGACAGGCCGATAGCGGCGAACATGAGCTTTTTCACTTGGACTCCCCATCGAGGGTGGTGATGCTGGCCACGCCAGTGGTGGTGTCCGGCTGGACCAAGAAGGCCGAGCCACCCGAGCACGTCACGCGCACGGTGATAGGGGTTGCCACACTGCACGTAATGCAGGAGACCAGGGCGTTTCCAGCGTTCATCTCTTCTTCGATCTTACTCACGCCGCTGGGGCAGAGCTTGTCGAGATCGTTGCTGTTTTCACCAACCAAACCCCAAAGGTAGAACTTGGCAGTGCTCTCGTGCACTTCGCCCTCAGGGGCGCTGGTGGTCATCGTGTTTTTGTAGCAGCCACCCAAGAGAGTAGCGGCCAAGCCTAAAATAGGAAGCATTGTTCCTCCGTGAAAAGAAAAAGCGCGGACGACCGTCCTTAGCACGCGGGGAGGAAGCATCCAAGAGCCGTCCAAGAAACACTCTTCCCGAAGCGCAAGTTTTTGGACTGTTTGGTTCACACCGGTCTGCGGATGGTTCCCGCGGTCCACCCTCGCCCCCCGAACCACGGTCTTCCCCCTCCTCATCGGATATCGTTTAGCATCCAAGGGGCCGAAAAGTGCCCGCTTCCCCTAACCTCCAGTTTCAAGCAGAAATTCCTTCGGGGACTCTCTGAGCAAATCCAGGGTCGAACGTGTCTCCTTTTCTGATCCTCTCCCTCGCATGCACCGAACCCAGCACTGACACAGCGTCCGCATTCATTCCTGCCGACCCTGGTGACACCCCTGCTCTGCGTGGTCCAGGCGGCCCAAGCGTCTCCTTTGAGGCGCAAGCACTCTGGGAGAACTGCGCCTTTTTGGCGGGGGACCCTGAAGAAGAGCGCTATCACCACAATGAAGTGATGCCCTACAGAGGCCACCTGGTGATGCCATGGGCCCCCGAGTACGGCCGCGGCGGCCTGAGCCTGTTTGAGATGGACGACCCCTGCAATCCCGTCAAGGTTGGCGAAGGCTTTGATCCCCTGATGCGAGAGACCCACTCCATGGGCTTTGTGCACCTGCGCGAAGGAGACCCCTACGCCGGAGACTACGTCGCAGTCACCGGCAACCTGGGCGTCCAAATCTGGGACCTAAGCGACCTAGACGATGTGCATGTCGAGAGCTACCTGCCCCTGGAAGGCGTGTTCTACCCGGACTCCTACTCCCGGGTCATCCTCTCGGTCTTTTGGCAATATCCCTTCGTCTTTGCAGCCGGCGCAGACAACGGAATCTATGTGGTCGATGCCACGGACCCTGCCAATCCAGAGTTCGTGACCCAGTATTCCTGGGACCCGGTTCTTCGCGCCGCCGGTGTCTTTGTGATTGGAAACACCCTGCTGGTACACAGCGCTGAGAACAGCCGCGTCGCCATGCTGGATGTCTCGGATCCCGCGAATCCACAGCCCATCGGCGGCGGAGACTTTGACATCGTCGACGCAGATGAACAGCCAAGGGAGGCCTACCACGCCAACGTGGCCGGAAACTGGGCCTTGTTCGCGCGAAAGGAAGGCGGCGCAGGCGCAATCGTCTACGACTGGTCTGACCCCTCTAACCCCGCCAAGGTGGGCGAAGTCTTTTCCGAGGGAGGCAACGGAGGCTACGTATTTTATGACGAGGGCTTTGCCTTTGTGGGCGAGTCTCACTGGGCCAAGGTCTACGACATGCGCGACATGAGCAACATCAAAGAGGTGGGCACCGGCAACCTAAGCGGCGACCTGGACACCATGACCCCCTATGGAAACGTGGCCATCCTCGCTGTAGACGACGACGCGGAAGACCAACAAGCCAGTGCGGTCATGCCGTGGACCTTGGAGCCGGACACGGCCCCCCCCCAGATCCTGCGTGTAGAGCCACAAGACCGCAGCGAGGGCCTGGCCCGGACCACCCGCATCGGCATCGGATTCAACGAGATGATCGAGCCAAGCAGCGTCTTTGCAGGATCGGTGGTCCTGGAAGACCAGGACGGGAACGCTGTGGACGGCTGGGGGAGTGTCACCGAGAACGTCGCCAGCTTCAGCCCCAAGGCCCCCCTTCGGGGCGGCACTACATACACCCTACGAGTTCTGTCCGGAGGCATTGAGGATCTCAATGGGAACGCCGTGGACCAGGCGTTCACCAGTACCTTTAAGACTGCGGGGGTTCGGTGATTTGGCTGCTGCTGGCCTGTGTGGGGGCGTCTGATTCCGTGGACTCCGCCGGAGGCGCTCCACAGGCCTGGGCTGCGGTGGAGTTGGCGGTGGTCGAAGTCGGCCAAACTGTGAACTTCGACGGCAGCGGCTCCGAAGGGAAGAGCTTTGCTTGGTTTCCCGGGGACGGCAGCGAGCTGACCGGCCAGAACGTGCAGCACATCTACACCGAGCCTGGCCAATACAGTGCCGTCCTGACGGTGACCGGGGTCGACAGCTCACGGAGCTCATCGGCGGTCAAGGTCGAAGTGCACCTGCCCCTGTTGGAGACCCCTCCACAGCGATCGGGCCTGATCTGGCTGGAAGACAACACGGCCTGGGTGCTCACGCCCGAGGCCAGCGTTCTCGCCGAGATTGACTTGGAAAGAGACCAAAAGACAGAGATCTCGGTATGTAAAAATCCAAGGTCCGTCGCCCGCTTTAATGATTCTACGGCAGTGGCCTGCCCCCAGGTCCTCTGGGTGGACGGTGTCGAAGTGGCGCTGCCCGAAGGGTCTCAGGCCCGAGCCGTTCTCGGAAGCGCCCAGGGCTGGGTGGTGAGTCTGGCGGGCGTGGACAGCGTGCAGCGCTGGGACGGCGCGGCTTGGACCGTGCTGCTAAATGTGGTGGACCCAGGGCCCCTTGCCCACGCGGGAGAAAGCTGGGCGGTAGCGCGCTTTCGCAGCGCGCCTGAATACGGTGAGATCTGGGTCTTTGGCGCTGATTCTCCCCACCTGATCCAACTCCAGGACGACACCAGACCCGACTCGGACACGACCACAGGTGGGGTGCCCAACCTCTTCGAACAGCTCCTGTTCAGCCCTGACGGCGGCTGGCTCTTCGCCCCAGGTGTGCAAGCCAACCACAAGCGTGGCCTGTACAAGAGCGGCGAGGCGATGAACCAAGAGACCACAATCGTGGCCGTTGTCACCATGGCTGAGGTGGCCGGGGCTGAGCATGCGGGAGCCGAGGACTTTGAGCGCCGCCGACAATTCGACGACCGCGGTCGGGCCATTGCTGCGGTGACCTCGACAACAGGGAATATGCTCTACGTACTGCATCCGGGTACCCAGACGGTGAGCGTAGTGGACGTGTGGAGCGGGAACCAGGCAGGCTCCATCTTGCAGGTCGGGGCTGGCCCACGGGACCTCTGGCTGGAGGGGAACACCTTGTATGTCTATGCATGGTTAGACCGCAGCTTGGTGGCCTTTGATCTAGGCGACCCCACCTATCCCCTGGAGTCCGGGCGCTGGTCCACCCTGAATGAGGAGCCTCTGAGCGAGCAGGTCTTGGCGGGCAAGAAGCTCTTCTGGAACAGCAGCGACCCCCGCATCACACGGGACGGCTACCTGGCCTGTGCCCACTGCCATCCGGACGGCGGTGACGACGGCCAGACATGGGATTTTACGGACCGCGGCGAGGGCTTACGGAACACAACCAGCCTGCTCGGACGGGCGGGCACCGGCATGGGCCCCTTGCATTGGAGCGGAAACTTTGACGAGGTCCAAGACTTCGAGAACGACCTGCGCCTGCACTTTGGTGGCACGGGACTTCTCAGCGAAGCGGACTGGGGAGCGACCCTGGACACACTGGGGTCCCCAAAAGCCGGGCTGAGCACTGATTTGGACGCCCTGGCCGCCTATGTGACCAGCTTGGATGAGAGCCTGCCCGGCGTGGGACCGGGCAGCTACGATGGGGAGCTGGTCTTTGAGGAACAGAACTGTTCAAGCTGTCATCCAGCGCCTCTATACACGGACTCTGCAGCCGGTGTACGGCACGATATCGGCAGCATTGGCGCGGCCAGCGGTGAGCGGCTGGGGGAAGTGCTGGATGGTCTTGACACCCCTACCCTGCTTGGAGCTTGGGACAGCCCGCCGTACTTGCATTATGGGTCAGCAGAGGATCTGGAGGACGCCGTACGGGCCCATGACGGGGTGGTGATCTCCGATACAGACATGGAGAATCTGTTGGCGTTTCTGAGGGGGTTGGGAGGGAGTTAGCGAGCGGCGAGACAGCGATTCGAAATCTTGGCCCAGCGCAGATCGAGCGCGGGCGGGGGTTTCCTGGTTGGCCCCCCTCTCAAGTCAATGCACGGTCGGTGCATCCCGATGCAGCTTCAGCTGCAACCCTTCAAAGCGGCCTCGACTCCACCATCCGCCCAAGCCACCTGGACGCGGCCAGCCTTCCTCGGCGCAGCGCAGCCTGACCGGGAGTTCGTCGCTCAGCTGCCTGTCCTTGAGCACCCGCTGGGCGCTCCACCAGCTGCAGTCTGGACGCTCTAAGAACACCATCGCGGCAGGAACAGACTGCTCGGATTGACGCGAGAGCCGCAGGCCCATGACCCCCACCAGAGCCACGACATTCACCTCCAGGTCAACCCGGGTACAGGCCGCGATAAAGCGGTGCATGTTGGCCCCTGCTTGCTGGACGGGCAAAAGGTCCACCTGGGTGATCTGCTCAGGCCCCAAGAGAAGCAGCGCCGGCCGGGGCAGCTTGGCCTGCCCCACCATACCCTCGACGCGAGCCAAGAGGGCCTGCCCCAGGGCCTCGTCGCTGTCCATGGGAAAAAGCGCGGGATCACGTGTGGCTTGGGAGAGGCGGGTGCGCAAGGGGCTCATGAGCCGGTGGCTAATCCAAGCTTGCCAAAAAGGCACGTGCTGTGGCTAAACCTGCGCCTTCGCGCAGCACGGTGCGGCCCCTAAGGTCCACCAGAGTCGACGCCAAAGAGTCCGCTCTAAGTCCGTCGTCCAACACCGCATCCACAGGAACGGGGCACTGCATGGCTGCCAAAATGGGGGCCTGACCATTGAGGTTGGCGCTGGTGGAGGTGATCGGGCCCACAGCCGCGATCAGGGGCGCCAAGATCGGCTCAGGGTCCCAGCGCACCGCCACTCTTCCGTCCGGTCCGACGTTCGCGTCTGCGACGGGAAAGTCCAAGTCGTCACGCTCCACCAAAACCGTCACCCTGCCAGGCCACAACGCCCCCAAGCCCAAGGCAAGCAAGCGGGGAGGCAGGTGGTTGACCAGTACGATCAAGGGCCCCGGCGCACGCTTCTTCAAACCTGCAATCCTAAGGCAGCTCTCCTCATCCAAGGCCAAACCACTCAGACCGTAGAGCGTGCTGGTCGGCACCAGCACCACTGCGCCGGGGACGCCCAGCGCAGAGATGCATCGCTGCAGTTCCACGCTCACCGAGCGCGGACTTCTGCGTCGTCGGCGAGCACCTTGGCCTTCATGTCGGCCTTGGCCTGGGCCAAGCGGCCCTGGATGTCGGTGTCATGCAGAGCCAAAATCCGGGCAGCCAACCAAGCCGCGTTGCGTGCGCCAGCCTTGCCGACAGCCACAGTAGCGACCGGCACACCTGGAGGCATCTGCACCGTGGACAGCAGGGCGTCCAGACCCAAGAAACTGGCACCGACCGGCACACCAATGACGGGCAGGTCGGTGATGGCGGCCATCACGCCAGCCAAGTGAGCCGCCATACCTGCACCGGCGATGATCACGCCGAACCCGGCTTCACGGGCGCCCTCCGCCAAGGCCAAGGCCTCGTCGGGAGTACGGTGGGCAGAAAGAACCCGGGTCTCATAGCCAATACCCAGCTGACGCAGAACACCCTCGGCCCCCTCCATCACAGGTAGATCAGACTTCGAACCCATCAGAATCGCGACGCGCATCGTGTACTCCAGGTTTTAGTTTCGGTTCAACGCCCTAAAGGCGATGTCTTGGCGCCAAGCGGCACCTTCAAAAGATATCTGAGCGACCCGCTCATAGGCCCGCGAACGGGCTTGAGCGATATCCACTCCACACGCACTTACCCCAAGCACCCGTCCACCGTGCGTGACCGTCACAGCCCCTTTTCGAGCAGTGCCGGCCTGAAACACAAGTGTTTCAGAGTCCAGATCCCGAGCCGGATCCAAACCAGTGATTTCCAGACCTTTGGGGTAGCTGCCAGGATAGCCGCCAGACACCATCACCACGCAGCACGCTGCGCCGGGATGCACCTTCAGCTCGCGCACCACCAAGCCCCCCATGGCACAAGAAAGAAGAAGCAGCCCCAAGTCTTCGTCCAAGAGCTGCAGGATGGGCTGGCACTCGGGGTCCCCGAAGCGCACGTTGAATTCCAAGACCTTGGGCCCATCCGCTGTGACCATTACCCCCACATAGAGCACCCCAACAAAGGGTGTACCCTTTTCCCGCATCCCAGCTAGGACCGGCGCAATGACTTGCTCCCGCACCTGCTGAAGCAAAGCCGGCGTGGCCGCTGGAGCGGGCGCATAGGCCCCCATGCCACCGGTGTTCGGGCCTTGGTCCCCATCGAATCGACGCTTGTGGTCTTGAGCCGCGGGAAGCACCACGAAGCGCTGGCCATCGCAGAGCGCCAGCACGCTGACTTCTTCTCCGACCAAGAGTTCCTCGATGACTGCGCTGGCCCCAGCACTCTCCGTCGCCCCCAAGCCCCTCTCAAAGACCGTGTCGATGGCCTTGTGTGCTTGCTCCGAGTCAGCACAGACAAAGACCCCCTTTCCTGCAGCTAGGCCATCGGCCTTGACCACACAGGGGCCCACAATGGCCGAGTGGGCAT
>CAJQPC010000260.1 GCA_905480105.1 uncultured bacterium
GACTGAGCTACTACCGTCTTCATAAGCGGTCTCACAAAGACATGGAATGGGCCCGACAAAAGCTGCCCTGGCACTACGACCACCACATGGGCGACCAGAACGCCAACTGGGGAGTACGGAGCGACTGGGTGGACCGCATGATGGGGACGCGGGTCGAGTACATGGGCACGGACAAGGAGCTCAAGGATTTGGCCCGACGCCGCGACTTTGCGGCAAAGCTCGCCGCGGAGAAGCGCGTACCCAAGTCTCAGCCAAATGGTGAGAGTGTTTCTGAACCCATGGCCGCCAAGTAGCTTTTGACCTGGGGAGTAGAGCGCCCCTGTGCGTCAGAGTCCCTGAACCCGGACAACTCCTGCATCCACATCGATCAGGACCGTGTCCCCGCTCGTCAGCTCTACAGCCTGCCCCCGTAGATCAAAGCGAACATCGTCCGAGCTCGGCCCGTTTCCGGTCAGGTCATCAAAGATCATGATTCCGATCCGCTTGCCCTGGAGCCTGCCTTGTAGCGCGATGTCCCCTGGCCCCTGGACCATCGCCCCTCCGATCCGAGGCTGCCCTGACGCGTCCATATCCAGAAGGTCGATCTGCAGCCGCTGGCCGGTCATACCCTGGTAGCGGAGCTTGGCGTGGGTGCTGCCCGCACCGGACTGCTCCGGGGACGTGTCCGGTGCGCGAACAAAGGGGTCGTCGTAGACCGGTACAGCGCCGCCGTCCGGTTTGAGCACCTCTGTGCCCGCTGCCCAGGGCTTCAAGGCCTGTACCAGGGCCTCTCCAATCAGGCGGTGACCGGTGACCGTAGGGTGCATTTCATCCAAGAAGAGCTGTGTGGTGCTGAGTCCGCTGGCCTGAAAGAGCTCAGGGACCTGGACGATCGGTGCGCCATGGCGCTCAGCAGTCTCCCGCATCACCTGGCGGTAGGTGGTCCAGGCGGGCGGAGCTTCGTGCGGGCGCAGGTCCTCTCGGTTGGCCAACACCACGAAGACCACACTGGCCTTGTTCTCTCGGGCCAACTCAACCAGGCGCTCCAGGTTCGAGGCGTAGTCGTTGATCTCCACCCTTCGGCGACCGATCTGCCCCTCCCCCCCGACCTGCCAGCCAACAGCGCGGGCCTGGGCCTGCATGCCGGTGGCGATGTTCAGACGGTAGTTCATCACCCTGTAGAATGCTGAGCCCTGTAGAGCTCGGTGCACGCGGGCGGTGGGAGTGCTCTCAAAGCTGGACCAGGCCGAGATGAGGTCCTTGTCCACAAAATCGTCGAAGTTGTTGTCGCTCCAAAGGTTTGCGATGACCAGAACGTCTGGCTCCAGATCCAGGGCGCGCATCTCCAGTAGGTTGATGGACTGAAAGCTGCTGTAGCCTGGAATGGCTGCGTTCCATCCTTCGATGGGCGAATCTGCGGTGTTCAGGGCTTGCGCTGCCACATTGATGAAGGGAGACCCATCCTCTACGCCAAAGCCGTAGACTGAAGAATCCCCAGTGGCCAAGAGGCGACGTACACCCGTCGGTTTGGGAAGCGCTGGCTCTGGACCTCGCATTCCCATGGAGTTGATCTGGGCGGTGACGCCCTGCTCTTGACGGACCCCGGGGACTTGTTCCCAGAGCAAGTAGGGGTTTCCCTTCATGGTCTGAGTGTCTTCACTTGGGGCGGGAGGCAGGCCCTGTGCGGTTTGAAGGTCCTCTGCCATGACCAGCCGGGTTCCAAGCTCTAAGCTTCCGAGAATAAGACTCGTGCTCGCCGCAGCAAATGCGAGGCGCTTGGGAAGGGAAGACATGGCCCAGAGGATAGCGCAAAGTCACGGATGAGCTTTGCCCTCAGGGGTGTTGGGGACTACTCAAGGAGTGCCCCAATTCCACGGAGTCCAGGTGTCAAAGGGTCTGATCGACAAGCTGAGCCAAAAGGACATCCACGCCCGCGCAGACGCGGGTCGACAGCTCTCCAAGGTGGGGGAGCCGGAGCACATCTTGCCCCTGCTCCAGGCGGCCATCCAGGACCCCAGCCCCGGTGTGCGCCTCTACGCAGTGGGTGCGGCAGCGGACATCCTTTCACGCTATCGGGTCGGCAAGGCAGCCAAGGGAATCTCCAAGGCAGATCGAGAGTCCTACTTCAACTCCTTCAAGCACGTAGACCCAGGACAGAACGCAGGCGTGTTCTCCGTCATCGCCGTGCTTGGCCTCCCGGATCTCTGCCGCCGGCTTCTGACCGGCCTGCAGGATCCCCGTCTGGACGTGCGTACCGGTGCGATCGTGGGCACCTACCGCTACTTTATCTCTCATGCCGCCGTCAAGGACCGCAAGCTCAAGGCTGAGCTGCTCAAGTTGCTCACCAGCGCACGCCTGCGTCCAGACGTACTGAGCGCGATTGTTCGCCTGGTGGCGCAGTGTGGTTGGCAAGAGGCGCGGGGTGAAATCCAAGCGCTTCAAGGCCGATTCGGTCAGGTAGACGAGGCGATAGAGATGTCCTTGGCATGGCTGGATGAACAGGCCGATGACCAAACTCTCTTGGGCACCTGGGCATCCTACGGACGTGACGCAGGCGAGGTCAGTGAGGACAAGACCCCGACCGAGTATCTGCTGATTGCACCGCTCGTCGCTGCTCGCTTTCACGCTGACGGCGTGGAGACGATGCGCTGGAGCACCGAAAACAAGCGCATCACTCTGGGCGACACCACGCACTCGATGCGGCGCATGACCCTGGACGAGCCCGTGGACCATGAGATGGTTCAGGCGATTCAGCTCGAAGGACAGACTTGGTTCCGCACCGCCACTGGTGCCGCAGCACTGGCTGAGCGCTTCTCCAGCAGTCCGGAGTCTGTGGCCACGGAGGCTGGCCGCCTGCTGGCCGAGACCTTTTTATCTGCCCTGCCAGAGAGCGCGGTCGGCGAGCGCATCAAGGCCCGTGTCGAGCTGGCTGTGGGCATGAATGACGCTGCCCTGCTGAGATTGGAGGCCTTGGGCGCCAAGAAGTCTGTTAGCGCCGAGGTCTTGTACTACTTGGCACAGGCCCGCCAAGCCCAAGGCAACGACGCTGGAGCCAGGGAGTGCTGGACAGCATTCTTAGAAAAGGCCCGCAAGACCAACCCGCTGCGGGAAGAGGTCGAGGCCCTTCTGAAGGGCTGAGACAAAGGCTACCGCCCAGCAGGCCTACTCGTCATCGAAGTAGATCTTGCTGTCTGCGATGCGCCCGCAGAAAGGTGGCACGCTCTCCCATCCGTCTCCGACATCCAGGCCCACCAGTGTGCCCAACATTGGGGCATCTTCGGGCGGGGCCTTGCTGCTCTCTGGGACGGCCGTCTCGATAGAGGCGGCCAGTTGGGAGAGTGCCAGCAACTCGGTGCTGTCACGGTTCATCTCCGGCAAGCAGCCTGTCTTGAGTGCCTGCTCCAAGATGGGGCCGGGCGCACACTCATCGATGAGCATCAAGCCAGCCACCGCAAGCAGGGGGATCTGCTGGTCTGCAGGCAGCTCCAGGGCCACGCCCAAGATCTCTGGTGCGCCAGCGAGCTCTTCCAAGATGGCTGCCAAGCTTGAAGTGTCCCGCTTTTTGGCGATCCAGCTGGTGTCTTCGCCTGCGAGTTGATGGGCAGCCAGGGCGTGCAGGGCATCGCTTCCCGGGTTGAGGGGCCATGCCGCAGCAAGGAGGTTCGCCGCCTCTGAATCAATTTGGATAGACAGCCAAGACATGGAGACTCCTGTTGAGGGGATCCTAAACCTAGGAGCAGTGATGCGCGGACTTCTCAGCACCATCCAGCATCAGAGCGAGGCTCTAAGGGGCAACTGCTGGGGGGATCCCAGCCTCCGAGACGTGGTTGTCTATGAGCCCGCCGGGGCGTCTGGGGAAATGCCAGCCCTGCTCGCCTTGCCGGCATTCACCAGTAGCCACTGGGGATTCCTAAACAAAGGCTGGCGCAGCGAAAACTTACCCGAGCGGCTGGAG
This sequence comes from uncultured bacterium, assembly GCA_905480105.1. GTDB lineage: Bacteria > Myxococcota_A > UBA796 > UBA796 > CAJQPC01 > CAJQPC01. Next base: position 3,935 of record CAJQPC010000260.1, read on the forward strand.
CGCCTCAGCCAAGAGCAGGGCTTAGGCCCCGTGCGGATCTTCATGCCCGACTGCATGACATTTATGGGCGGCTCTCAATTCCTAGATTCGGCCGGCATGGGCTACTACGGCACCTGGATCGCCACCGAACTTATGCCTTGGTTGTCGGAACGCTTTCCCACCACCAAGTGGGGCGCGTTCGGGAAGAGTTCTGGAGCCTATGGGGCATTCCGTTTGCCCTTGGACCACCCCGGTTGTTTCCAGGCCATTGCCGCCCATGCGCCCGATGCTGGCTTTGAGGTGGTCTACCCGCCCGATTTTCCCACGGCGGTGGAGACCCTCCGGCAAGCAGGAGGCGTGCAAGCTTGGCTCAAGGACTGGGGCAATAGACGTGGAGTGAAGGGCCCAGATCACAGCGTCGCCAACCTCTTGGCCATGGCGTGTTGTTATTCCCCAAATCCGGAGAGCCCAACCGGGGGGCTTCCGGCCGACCTACCCGTTGACTTAGACACCGCCGAGGTCATTGAGGCCGTGATGGCCCGGTGGATAACTCATGACATCGTCCCCTTAGTCCAACAGCGACCCACCGCCCTAAAGGACGTGGCCATTTGGTTGGATGTCGGACGTCGAGACGAGTACCGCCTACAGGTGGGTGCACGCCGGCTACACCGCGCCGTGCAAGCTGCCGGATTGGACTGCCACTACGAAGAGCATGCCGGTGGGCACTTCAAGCTCAATGACCGCTTTGATGGAAGCTTGCCGTTCTTGGTGCGCGCGCTCTCCAGCTAAGCCTGTGGTGCCGCGACGTAGACTGGAATCAGGCTGGATGGCGCAGTACAAACTCAACGAAAGCGAAGTGGAAGCTCAGTCACGCCTCGGGCATTTCTTGGAAAGCGGCCCTCTTTTAGGGCTTTGACAAGGCAGTTTTCTGCACTGTCGGGAGCGGTCCGCACAGCCAACTTGGTCAAGCGCCCGGCAGCATCTGCCTCCACATAGAGCAGAGCCGCCTCTGGCGGGTTGGCCCAACGATCGACACAGGGCAGAACACGATTCTGGAGGCTCATACCCAGAGCCTTTGCTCGGCTGTCGAGCTCCAAATCGCGGGCCATACCCCAGTCGACGTCTACCGCTATCACAGCGTCAGGCCGAGCGGTCTGCGCTTCGATCTCAGCAATCAGGTCCATTTCTTCTCGGGCCCGGTCCCTACGTTCACTGAGCACCCACCCCGAGACGCCGATCACCAAAACCCCGAGCACCGCTGAGACTTGCAGCATGGTTCGAGGTTTTGATTCCATTGTCTACTCCATGGGGGCAGCGAAGCCTTGGGGGAACTGCTTAGAAGCAGCGAGCCACGATACCCAAAGAGCCTATCCCGCTCGGGCCGTGACCCGTCGTACTGGCACATTCGAGACCAAAGCAATCTCACCCTCGTGGCGCTCTAAGCGGAAGTCCACCTCACTTCGGTCCAAGGAGATGTACTTTGACATCACCTCGATGACTTCGGCCTTCATGGCCTCCATCTCAGCGGGGGTCAGGTCAATCGCATCGTGCACCAAAAGTAGCTTCAAGCGCGACTTTGCGTCGTTCTTGCTTCCCTGGGTCCCAAAGAATCGTCGCATAAGCTGGTGCATCAAACTGCCCCTGCTGCAGGACTCATTCCCATCCAGCGCTTGATGTTGGACCAAAAACCCGTGGGCTGCTCGGCGATGAAGGGAACCTCTGGCTCTCCGGTCAGGCGACGTGCGACCCGACGGTAGGCCTCTCCAACAACCGATTCAGGGTCATAGGCGACTGGGATTCCCCGGTTGGCCGAGACGATGATCTCTTCATGGTCGGGAATGATACCGACCAATGGGATGGCCAAGATCTCCAGAATGTCTGCTTTGTCAAGCATATCCCCGCGGTCTACCATTTTCTGGCGGAAGCGGTTGATGACCAGAGTGGGCTCGGGAAGCTCCGCTGCCTCCACCAAGCCGATGATGCGGTCTGCATCGCGAATGGCACTGACCTCGGGGGTGGTGACGATGATGGCCCTGTCGGCTCCCGCCACGCTGTTTCGGAAGCCTTGCTCGATTCCCGCAGGGCAGTCTACCAACACGTAGTCGAACTCCTCCTTGAGCTGCTTCACAAGGTCTCGCATCTGCTCGGGCGTCACGCAGTTCTTGTCGCGTGTCTGAGCGGCCGGCAGCAAGTACAGATTGTCTAGACGCTTGTCCCGAATGAGAGCCTGCTTTAGCCGGCACTCTCCCTCGATGACATGCACCAGATCGTACACGATGCGGTTTTCTAAGCCCATAATCACGTCAAGGTTTCGCAGACCGATGTCTGCGTCCATGACGACGACTCTGTGGCCCAGCTGTGCCAAAGACACGCCGAGGTTGGCGGACGTGGTGGTCTTACCCACCCCACCCTTGCCGGAAGTAATGACGATGCACTCGCTCATTTTGGGGCTCCTGAGGCTGCAGTCTGGGTCAAGCGGTCTCCGGGCAAACGCCCGGAGTAAGCTTCGATCTGGATGCCGCTCTCACCATCGACCCAGGCGATCGAGGGGAGCGGCGCGCTCCGGCCACTGCGAAGCAGCTCCGGAGAAGGGAATGTAGAAAGGGAGAGTCGTGGGCGCTTGTTGGGTTGCCCCGTATGGAGGGTCTCCCGGTCGGTCACGATGTGACGGCCGATGCGCAGCTGATTTGGCTGAAAGTCAAAGGCCAGCACGGTAGCGCTGTGGTCGCCTTCGCTGCCAGCGTGGACCAAACCCTTCAGGGCACCAAGCACGATGATGTTGCCGCTGACCACGAGTTGGGCGCCCGGGTTTACGTCGCCAAAGACGGTCACGTCACCATTGAAGCTCACCACTTGCCCAGAGCGCAGTCCGCGCTCTAAGACCAGCGAGCGACGACCCGCGGGGCCTTTGGGCTGGGGCGGTTCCTCCTCGACGATCTGAACTTCAGCTTCTAGCACGGGCTCCACGAGCTCGGGCTCTTCGACCACTGGCGCTTCCACCACGGGCTCTGGCGGCTCGACCATTTCCCGTCGGGGGTAGACCTTGAGCTTGAGCTCGCGCTCCGCGTATCGGTGCAGGTGGCTTTCGGTGCAGTAGATACCGGTCACGGTCACGCCGAACTCATCGCCCAACACATGCACCAGGCGACGTAAGTCGAATAGGTCAATCGGCCGGGTGGCCAAATCGACCCGCGCATCCTTCCCGCGAAAGCGGTCCGGTGATGAGGAGAAGAGCTCGCGAACGGCTTCTCTCAGCGCCTCGAAGGAAGCCTTGGGCTCCAGCGCAAGCAATAGTACGCCGTCTTCTGCCGTCAGGGTGACGGTGGACGGAACCTGAGTCTGAGCG
>CAJQPC010000261.1 GCA_905480105.1 uncultured bacterium
TGGTCGTCGAAGACAATGCGGTCAACCGTATGGTCCTTCGTGCAGTGCTCTCCCGTCTTGGCGTGGTGCCCCAGGAGCGAGAGGACGGTCTGCAGGGCCTAAATGCTGTGTTGGAGTCCCCTTTCGATGTGGTGATCATGGACCTGCAGATGCCCGAGATGGATGGCTGGGAGTCGATGCGGCAAATGCGGAAACAGCTGGGCAAGGACTGTCCCTGGCTGATCTCTCATTCCGCCAATGTGCAGCCCAATGACATGAGAAAGGCATTGTTGGCTGGCGCGACGGAACACTTGCCTAAGCCTGCGCCGCCTGTGGCCTTGGAGAGCGCGCTGCGGCGGGCCTGCTTGGCGATACGGGCTGCAGCCGAGGCCAAGAAAGACCCGGTATAGGGGCCGCGCCAGATGTTAGATTAGAAGGACTGCCCCCGAGGCCATCATGAAGCAGTCTGCCGCCGTCCGTCCAGACCCCACCACGCAGCGCAAGGCCGCCATCGCCGAGGGCGCTGCTCTGGAGCACACGGGCAAGGTGCGCGTGGAACCCATCCCAAACTTCGACCTGAACCGCACCATCTTTCAGACCTTGGAAGGCCGAGCCGCACGCTACGTGATGGCCAAGCGTGTGGGCAAAGAGGTGCACTGGGACGCGGGGGAGGCGAAGGAGGTGAACGCCAAGTACGACCGATTGCTGGCCAGCAAGCACCTGCCCCAGGTGGACTCGGCGCTCATCGCCTTCATGGTCAACGAGTGTGACTTTGACGTGGAGCACGCCGACGGTTCCTTCTTGGACCACCTCTACTTTTGCTTTGAGTACACGGTGCAGCACTACCCAGCGGGCGCGCCCCTGGTCATGCTGCTGCACTCCATTCTCGGAACGGGCACCAACACCTTTGCAATGACCGCGGACAAGATCCCCGCGCTGCAGGCGCTGATGACGCCCCATGACTGGGAACAGACAGCCGCTTTCCCCTCGGTCCTGCGCTTGCTCTACGCCGGTGACCTGCGCCGGGAGCTCTGGGCCCAGGCCCAGCGTGGCCGCACCCTCAAGTCCATCTCGATGCGCCGGGTCATCGACAACGAACCCATTGAGCTCTCGGCGGAGGCCTTTTGGGAGGCGCTCAACTACCAGCTCATCCACCTGGTGGACTTTCTTCCAGTGGCGAACTGGGCCGTGCACCAGAACGACACCTCTTTCATCCTGTTCCGGGACCTGTACCAGTATCTGGTCAAGGTGGAAGAGCTACGGGCGAAGGTGGATTACAATCCCGCGAACGGCAGCGCCAAAGCCGTGGGCGAGAAGCAAGGCTTTGGGGGCTGGTTGACCACCAAAATCCCGGTCTCGACCAGCGAGACCATGGCATCCAAGTCGGTGATGCGCTTCTCGGAGCGCATTGGGCACTCCTTGGACTACACCGTTGAATGGCTTTGACAGTGCTCACGGTCCTGGGCTTCACCGTGAGCCTCGCTCATGCTGATTCGGGCAGTACCGACTTTGTAGCGGACGCTGGGGGCTGGATTGGCGGAAGCATGGAGAACGGGAAGCTGGTCTTGGACGGCGAGCGTGTCCTGCTGGAGCTTGGCGAAGCCGACTCCCTGAGTCTGCGTGTGCGCGTGCGTCAGGTGGACGCTGGCAAGCTGGAACTCTCGCTGGGAGCGAGCTCCTGGACCGCGGACTATGCCGGCACCACAGGGGTGAGCTTGGGCGAAGAGGCCGTCCCTATGGCCCCAGATCACCGTACCTGGGTGCCGGACACCCAGCCCTTGATTGTGCCGACAGGGAGTGGGTGGATGGGGGCGGACGCTCTGCACTGCGAGATCATTGAGTACGATGGCACCTTCTACCTGTTCTGGACCGGCGCGATGGCACCCGGCTACGGGTACCGGCAGATCGGTGTGGCCACATCTCCAGATGCTGAGAACTGGACGCCCTACGCGGCCAATCCCGTGCTGACCATCGACTACGACCACAGCACGGTCGACGGCATTCACGTGCACATGCCGACGGTGGTTGTGGACCCCGACAACGGGGCCTGGAGCATGTTCTACAGCTGCTACCAGAACGGCGTTGGCAATCGGATTTGCCGTGCCACCTCCCCCGATGGCTTGACCTGGACACCACGCGAGGTAGCGTTGGACTTTGGCGGGGAAGGGGAGTTTGACTCCGGCAGCCTGCGCATGCCCGACGTGCTCATCGACGGGAGCGGTACCTGGCACATGCTCTACAACGGGACGGTGCCTGGCGAGCACTATGGGCCGGCTGGCTATGCCACCTCTGCCGATGGCCAAAACTGGACCAAGCACGGCGCCATCACAGCGGACGGAGACCGCCTTCAGGGCGGTGGCATGCTGCAGACGGCCTACGGCATTGAGCAATGGTGGAACTGTGCGGACGCCTTCTGTGCATCGGTGGCTGACCCCAGTGATTGGAGCGTGTGGGAGGATCGAGAGGAGCCCATCCTGGTCAAGAACTGGGCGGCTTGGAACAGTGGCTACATCCAGTCGCCGTCTCCCCTACAGCTGGGGCAAGAGCTACACATGTGGTTCAACGCCTACGACTACCAGGTGGACGATGAGGTCATCACCCACGCCAAGGCCGAGCCAAAAGCTGGGGTGTGGATGGACTTGAGCTTGAGCTGGGATGGGGAGACCCTGCAGGTCCAACAGGACCAAGGCCCGACCCTGTCCCTTGTGGCTCCTGGTGGAACCCTGAGTGTTGCGAGTACGGGCCGCGTGGAGATGGACAGCGCGCAGTGGAGCTGGGAGCCCACGCCGGAGCCCCAGGACACCGACCCTCAAGAGACGGGGGACAGCAGCCCAGTGGACACCGGGACCGAAGACTCGGACCCGGTGGAGTTTCCGCGCATTCCGGGAGACAGCGGTTCCGCCTCAGAACCCGGCTGCGGATGTAGTGGCGGAGCAGGCTCAGGTCTCTGGCTCTTGGCCTTTGGATTCCTGTTGCGGCGGCGCTCACGGAAGGAGACCGCCTAAAGGAGCCGCAGGCCCCGCTCGGTGACCACGCCGTGCATGGGCAGGTCGTGGTTTTCTCTGGGCAGTCCGGGCTGCTCCTGTAGCGCAAAGGCCAACTGGATCCGCTGAGCGGAGCTGGTGGCGAAGCTGCGGTCGTAGTAGCCGCCGCCGTAGCCCATGCGGGTTCCAGTGCTGTCCCAGCCCAAGCCGGGCAGGATGACCAGGTCCAGGTCCTCCGCGAGTACATGCAGAGAGTCGGCGGGGGGCTCTTGGGTTCCCATCGGTCCAGGTACTCGGGGGGTCTCAGGATGTACCTGCACAAAGCGAAGTGGCTGGCCCATCGGAGGGGTGATGGGCAAAGCCACCCGCTTCTGGTCGGCCCATGCTGCGCGAAGGAGCAGGGCCGTGCTGACCTCGCTTGGGAAGGGATGGTAGAGCGCCACGCTGCGGGCGTATTTCCAGATGGGCGAGCTGAGCAGGTGGGCCTGGGCAGATCGACTCCAGGCCTGATGCTGCGCCCTGGGGACTTGAGCGCGGCGGGTCTTGAGCAGGCGGCGCAACTGGGTCTTGGTCTGGATCACCGCTCCAGCAGCTCGGGGGCCGGCGCGATGATGCTCACACGCTCCCCCGTCTCGGGGTGTTTGAAGCCCAGCTCTGCAGAGTGCAGGAGGTAGCCGGGATCCCCAGGAAGTGCTGTGGTTTCGGGAAGTGGGAGTCCACCGGGGCCATAGATCGGGTCGCCCACCAGCGGGTGGCCTGCTGCGGCGCTGTGGATGCGGATCTGGTGGGGGCGGCCGCTGGAGATGAAGACGTCGCTCAGACTGCTGTTTTCTCGCCGCTCCAAGACCACAAACTCGGACTTGGAGGCGCGCCCATCGGGGTTGGCTGCATGCAGGGTACCCAAAGGTGCGTAGGCCACCGGGCCGATCGGGACCGTCACCTCGAAGCGCTCCTCTTGGGGCAGACCTTGGATCAGGGCCCGGTAACGCTTGTGGACGCGCCGGGAAGAAAACTGGTGCGCGATGCCGGCTCCCACGACGGGGTTGCAGGAGCAGAGCACCGCCCCCGAGGTCCACCGCCCCAAGCGGTGCATGGGCGCAGCACCAAAGTTCTTCTTTACCCAGTGCACCAGTGTGTTCTCAAAGAAACCACCGCCAGCCTGGGTGGGCAGGCCCGAGGGCTTGCAGACCACAACCACACCACCCTTTTGGTAGATCACAGACACGTCCATTGGCGCTTCGGGCTCCTCCCAAGGCGGACGGCGCCACTCCAGGGTCATACCGGCTTGGAGAAGGTCCTGAGCGCTGGCTGGGGCGCCATCGATCCTCAGCTCGGCGTTGTCGATGCGCGTCTTCCAGGTGGGCAGATCCGAGTGCTTGTAGCGGGCGGCCAAGTAGGCATCCAAGCGTTGGCCGGCGACCTGGGCTTTGAGCACCTGGGTGTGGTTGAAGCCTTGGTTCATCGGGAAAGCCCTTTCACGGCAGATTTTACCTCCCGCCGATACGTGCAAGGTGGCGTTATCTCTTAGGCTAATCCAGTCGTTGAGCCTGTGAGCAGATCCGTTCGGTTAGGCGCCACGTCACGTCCCTCCGCCAAAGGTCCTCATGCTCCCTTCTCGTCGCACTCTCATAAAGGCTGGCTTGGCCCACGCCATCCTGCTCCAGGCGGGCTGTAAAGGCACCTTAGAATCTCTCGACAGCGGGGAGGGGTTGGATTCTGGAGAACCCGCGGAGACGGGCGGGGAGACAGGAGTGGAGGAGTGTTTAGCGAGCAGCCCCAAGTCGCCAGGGCCCTTCTATGTGGCGGACTCCCCTCAGGTCGCTGACCTACGCGAGGACTACGCGGGCAGCCCCCTTCGACTGCGCGTGACCCTGATCGATGCGGCGACTTGCCTGCCCTTGGCCGGCATTCCAATCGACCTCTGGCACGCCGACGTGGCCGGTCTGTACTCCGATGTAGACAACAGCGCGGTGGTCGAGGGCCTGCCGGCGACCTTTGGAGAAGACTGGTTCCGCGGTCGCCAGATCACCGACTCCGAAGGCGTGATCGAGTTTCTTACCCACTACCCAGGTTGGTATCCGGTGACCCCGCCTCACCTTCACTTCACCAGTGGTTTTGGAGAAAAGCAGGCCCACACCTGGCAGTTTTACTTGGCCGATGCCTTCTCGGACCGGGTCTATACAGAGGTGGCCGACTATGCAGACCGCGGGACCCACCCCAAGCGTACCTCGGAGAGCGGTGCGCCAGAAGACCTGGTCATCACCCCCAGCGGGGAGCCCGACAACGCGGTCATTGACGTGGTCGTCGCGGTAGATTTAGAGTCCCTGACCAATCCCCCCAAGCCTTACGGAACCTGATGTTCTTGTTCGTTTTGGCCTGCGCAGCGCGCGAGCCCACCCTGTCTACCGCCCCTCCCATGGTGCAGCAGCCGCCGCCCAGCATCGACTTAGGCACCCAGTGGGTTCACAGGTCGGACGCGCATCAAGCTGTGTTGGCGACCATCTACCAGAACGCGGGCGAAGCGCTCGCTGTGCGGGCGCAGGCGCTCGAGCCGGACACCGCTTGGGCCATTGTGAGCGATGTCGATGAGACCTTGGTGGACAACAGCGAATACCAGATTCAGACCTTGGGCCAGTTCTCACCGGAGACCTGGGCTGTGTGGGAAGAGCAGGGGCAGGCGGTGGCCTACGCTGGAGCCGTGGCGCTGGTTGCTGGCGTTCATGACCAGGGTGGCCGAATGGCCTTTGTGACCAACCGGTCCAATCACCCTGCGACCCTCGCGCTCCTCCAAGCCCAAGGCTTGTGGGCAGAGGGGGACGTTCTCTGTGTGCGCACCGAGAGCTCCGATAAGTCCGCGCGTCGTCAGAGTGTGTTGGAGGGCGGAGCGCTCTGCGGCTGGCCCGGTGAGCCCGTACAAGTGCTCGGCTACTGGGGCGACCAGATGGGGGACTTTCCCGTTGTTGCCCAGGACGACCCCTCGATCCAAGAATCCTGGGGTGAGACCTGGTTCATGCTGCCCAACCCGATGTATGGAAGCTGGGCGGAATAAGCCCTAAGGGCTGACGCTTCGGGACGCGGCGTAGGCGTCTCGTACGCGCACGAACTCCTCCTCGCCCCACTTGTCGACCAGCTCTTGTAGCTTGGGACCGAAGGTGGCTTTTCCCAGCTCTTCGCCCATCAGGTCTCCCAGAGTGGCCCAGCCAACGGCCAGGGCCCGGTAAGCCTGTAGGCGGTCGCCCTTCTCCTCGCTGAGCTTGGAGATGGCCAGCGTGGAGGTGGTGTAGGAGATGGGCTGCACGGCCTGGAGTGCCAGGTCCTGTGCCTGGGTGGCTGCAGCCAGAGCTTGGTCGACATTGTTGTCGTACAGGGCGAGAGTGGAGCGCAGCATGGCCAAGTCAGCCAGGGCCCCTAAGTCCGCAATCCCCTCGGCTTGGGTGCGTGCCTGCTCCATGGCGCTGTCTGCTTGGCTGCGGTGGAGAGCGGCGTTCTGGTTGCCGGGGTCTGCGATGGACGCCCAAGCGCTGGCTTGTTCGATGCGGGCCCGCACCGCGCCCGCGATGTCTCCGGCGCCGGTCAGCAGCTCTGCTGCCTTGGGCAAGGAAATCATTGCCGCCCTAGAGGCCACGCCTGCCTGCACCCAGTTGGAACCAGCGCGCCGCAATAGCTGAGCTTGGGCAGCCGGTAACAGTCCAGCCCGGGCACCCGTCTCCGCGGCCTTCTCGCAGTAGGCAGCCGCTGTGCGGGGGTCGCCTCTTGCCGCCCAAGTCTCTCCAAGCTCTGCCAGGGCAGAGACCGCCATGGGACTGTCGGTCGCGGCCAAGGTCTTGGAGAGAGACGCCCGCTCGTAGGCACCCTTCAGATCCCCGCTTAGACGTGAGGCTGTGGCCGCCAGGTGTAGGCACTTGGCGTGGTCGTTGCTGCGTCCGGCAGCGCGGTGCAGTGCGCCAGCGGCATCCAGGTCTGCGAGACCGAACTCAAAGTCCATTTTGGCCAAGTGGGCGTTGGCTCGCAGCACCAAAAGGCGGGCACGCGCGCGCTCTTGAGTCTCGGACAGTGCAGCGAGTTGGGCGCTGAAGTGCGCGGGTTCAGGGATGCTCATTTTCCGCTGGCGTTGTCTTGTTGCTCTGCTATGGCGGTGTCGCGTGCGGCCTTGTGGCCCTGGGCCCAGGACACCAGCTGACTCTTGAGAGTGGCCTTCTCGCCCTTTTTCTCCTCGGCCTTGGACTGGAGTTGACTGGCTTGGGTGCCCGCCTCCTCTTCGGCAGCCGTGGCTTCTTGGACCTTGGAGTCGTTGGCTTGTGCCAGGCCCGCTGCTCCCTGAGCGGCCGTGTCGAGCTGCTCTCTGTTGGTGCCTGCGACGGTCTTTGTTCCAGCCAAGACCTCGTCTACGACCCCCAGATCTTCGGCCTTGGCGCCGGCATTTGCGCGCTGCTCGGCCATGGTGCTGTCCATTTGGCCGAACGCGTCGTTCATCTTGTTCGCATCATTGTTCATGCGACCCATGGCTCGACCCGCTCCCCCAGGGATCTTGGAGGCAATCCAGGTAAAGCCCCGGAAGGCGGCCAGGGGCCCCTTGATCACGGTCAGTCCGGCGCTCTGCTGGGCGTAGCCAGAGACGATGCCCTCGCTCTCGGATTGACGTGCTTTCTGCTCGTCGTTGGCGGCTTGAGTGCGTGCGACGGCCTCGTCGTGAGCTTGCTGTGCAGTCATGGCCCCGGTGGTTTCTGTGACCGCCTGCGTGATTGGCGTCACATTGGCCTGGTGGGCGCCACGCTGTTTTGCCGCTTGCTGTTGTGCATGCTCTGCCTCTGCTCTGCCAGAGAGCAGCTGGTCGATCTGGCCCATGATCACATCGAGCTGCTCGGGCGAGCCCGGAGGCTCTTGGTACTTCGGGTTGACCGGCTCAGTGTTCACCGCTTGGAATGTGGCGGCATCCTGTGGGCGCTGTCCGGGGGCCATGTTGGTCGTGTAGGGACTGGCAGAAGCCTGGCCTGTAGCATCAGTATCCAAGGCCATGCCGGTCAAGTTGGTGGCGACGCCGCCCAGCTTCTCGTTGCCGCGCGCGGCGTTGCCTGAGCGGCCAATCGGTGCCGTGGAGTTGGCGCTGCCGAGTGGGGCCCACTTGTTGAAATCATCCGTCGCTTGCGATGCGTTGCCGTTGGCGTCTAAGCCCATGCGTGGTTTGATCAGGAAGGGCGCGGCGAGGTCTTCAACAAAGGGCCAGACCAGAGCGTCGAGTAGGCGGTGACGCCACGTTCCCTCGGGCCCAGAGATCTGTTTCCATCTATCGGGTCGATAGTCCTCCTGGACCAGGTAGCCGTCTCGGGCGCGGGCCATCCCGTCCAGCACAGCGCGGCCGCCTTCTTGGCGCCGCGTGCCGTTTAGTTCTGCTTTGGAGTCGGCGACGGTCTGAGCTTGGGTGGCGTCTGCGCCGGGTGTTGCGTTCTGGGCCGCTTGGTTGCCCGCCTCGATGGCTGCGCCTTGCTGCATGTCGGCCGATTGCCTGGCGGCGCTTTGAGTCCCATCGGCTAAGCCACGGGAGGCATCGATCTTCCCCTGCAGTCCGCTGCGCGCGTCATCGACCATTTGCGTGCGGGTCTCGCTTGCCCGGCTGCGGGCAGTCTCTGCTTGGTTGCGCGCGTTCTGCATGTCTTGCTGATGGAGCTGGGTCGCCTGGGTGACTTCGGCCTGAGCTCGCTGGGCGTTTGCCAAGCTCTGTTCCGCGTGCTGGGTTTCCCACTGGCGCTTGGCCGCGCTTCGCTCTGCGGCCCAGCGCTGCTCCATGGTGGTGCGAAGCACGGGGTCTTGGATGTCTGCCAGGTGACCGGCCTCGAGCTGGCGAACCTCCAAGTCCATCATGTATTGGTCGATCTTGGATCGGTCGATGCCCTGTTGTCGCTGCGCCTGGGACTGGTTGGCGGCAGCGACGGTCTCGTCAAGGCGGGTTCCAGCTTGCTCCATGGCCTGCATTTGCGCGTCGTGCGCAGCCTTGCTCTCTGCCACGTAGTGGTCGTGACCGGCTTGCCGTGCCGTGGCCTCGATCTCGGGACGGGTGCCTTCTATCTCCTGGACGCGGTTCTGATGTGCGGTCTCCGCCACGTCGTGGGCTTGCTGACGTGTGGCCTCGATCTCCCCCAGCTTGCTCTGCTGAGCCTGACTACGGGCGACCTCTATTTCCGCATTGCGGCTCTGTAGTGCCGCCTGCTCGACGGCCATGTGGTGATCGAACTTCTCGCGAATGGCCGCCATGCCACGGCTGCGCTGTGTCTGTACTTCTACCTGAGCGGTGCCGACGTGTGTGGCGCTGCTGGGTACGTCAGCCCCGGCGGTGGGGGTGTCGACTACCTGGGGGGTTGGTGTGTCTACGATGGGTACGGGTGTGTCTGCGCCTAAGGGTGTGGGGGCGTCGGCTTGTTGAACGGGGGTGGGTGCGTCGACCTGGACGGGCGCGTCGGTCTGCGTGGTGCGGGCGGGGGTGTCAGCAGCGCCGCCAACACGGTTCAGAGCAGCATCTCCGGCAGCGCCGCCTGCAGCCTCTCCAGCCTTTCCGCCGACCCAGCCACCCAGAGCGCCGGCTGCCCGTCCAGATGCGTCGCTGATGCCGGCCCCTTGTGCCTCGACCTCTCGCGGGTCGGCCTCGGAGCTGAAAGTGTGAAGGGCTCGGAAGAGCAGCACACAGGGTTGGAGCACCAAGTTGTTGATTAGGTCCAGGATGCCCGATGCTGCGCCAATGCCCATGGCGATGGCACTCAAGGTCCCGGCCAGGGGGGATGCCACACCCAGGGTCACGATGGAGATGATCCACATCACAGCCGAAATCACGCCAATCACGCCGGCGATGACGTTCATGATGTTGCAGACCAGGTCAATGACCTCGGACACCGAAGCAATGGTGTTCGCGATGACGTCGTACTCAGAGTCACCTTGACCAAAGTTTCCAATGGTCTCGCCGGTCTTGCCCCAGTCGCGGGTCGCCAAACCGTACACCGACATGGCCCCGCCCAAGATGGCCCCAACGCCAGGGATGGGAACGAAGCGGGCGCTGAGCTTTCCGATAGCACCTGCCGCAAAGCCCATGCCCATTCCGGTCAGGCCCCCGGAGATCGCGCCCTCTCCAGCCTTTTCTGCGACAAAGGATGCGCGCTCAGCCGAGCCTGGGGTCCCCACATTGTTCTGGGCACCGCCCCACCGTTGGTGCTCGATGAGCTCTTGGTGAACCAGGGCCAGGTCGGTGGTGGGTAGGGAATCCAGCATGCCTGCCGCGGCTTGGCCCTCCTGGGTGCCCGTTTCAGGACCGCCCACCTCGGCTAAGATGTCGGCCCCCGAGGTCCCGTCGCTGCCCAAGGATTGATCTGCGCCTCCCTCCTCTTTGGCTTCTTCCTCACCTTCTTTCTTCTCGCCGTCTGTTTCCCCGCCCGAGCCAGGGGCTTGCTGAACCGCGGGGGGAAGGACGCCTGCCCCGGACGCGCTCTCCTGCTCCAGGATGGCGGTGGTTGCCTCTTCACCCAAGCAATTGCGCATCGCCGTCTCTACAGCGCCGCGTTGACCAGCTGGGGCGTTTCGATACATCTCGGTGGCTCGGGCTGCGCCACCCTGGTTGATCTCCTGCTCGAAGATAGCGATGGCATCCGCGCTGCCGCTGCCGCCTGCTCCAGTGCTGGCTCCGTCGCCGCTCGGGGGAGGGCCCGCTGTACTCACGCCACCGCCACCTTCTACGCCCTGTGTGGCCGCATCCAGACCGTTGGAGTCCACGCCGCTGCTGTCGGGGGTGCCCTGGACCGGCGTGGATTGGGACAGAGTTGAGATGGCGGCGTTGTTGCCGTGGGCGTTGCCAGAGGCCTGGACCTCGTTCTGAGCCACCTGGTCGGGGACTGGGGTCTCCATGGTTGGGACAGTCGAATCAAGCTGGGGCTTGCGCGCTCGAGTCTGGCTGGGCATGCGACAACCTTGGGTTAGACCCCGACCGTCAGGGGCCAGGGGCGCCCTTCTCAAGCTGGTGTCCGGTCTCTGAGTGGTCCGCAGCTGCAGACTGCTGACTGTTCTATAGTACCCGTATGTCCTTCGAGTTGCTCGCTATTGTTTTCTTTTCCTGCGGGTCCATGCTGGGTTTTCTTGTGACCGCCTTGCTGCCACATAAGCCCTCGGTGTGGTGGCTCTGGCCTGGGGTCCGCGTGGGGTGGCAGCTCGGAGGAGGTCTGTGGTGCGGTCAAGCGGTCGGAAGTCTGATGGGGGGTGGGAGCCCGGCGATCTGGAGCCTGCTCGGATTTGGGGGGGTGGGGGCGCTTCTCTGTGCCACCGCAATCGCTGACCTGGTGCGTGGACCGGTGTGCTGGGAGGGAGAGGTGGTCGCTCAGCACGTGCAGCGGGGACGTCTGTGGGTCCCGATGCTGGTGCCCCACAACCCAACCATCCACGGGCGGGTTGGCATTCGTGCAAAGGAGGGGCAGGTGCATACGCTGAGAACGGCTGGACTCCAGACCTATCTGTTGACCAAGAAGCTCAACGGGGTTTCGGGTGCAACTCGGGTGCGGCTGCGGGCGCTCCGGTTCGTGGGGGCGCCGCTCTCAGTGGAGCGGCTCTAAAACAAGCCGGACGGGCAGGAGGAGCAGCGCTTGCAAAGCTGGATGCATGGCTGCGGTGTACCCTTCAGGCCAGCTCACAGGGACGAATGAAACGCGCCTTTGCCATCACTGGAATTGTGGTCTTCTCCAGCGCGGCGATGCTGGGCTTTTTGCTCACTGCCCTGGTTCCTTTCCGGCTCGAGACCTGGTGGTTCTGGCCAGTGTTTCGGCTGCTGTGGCAGGTCGGGGGTGGGCTTTGGTGTGGGCTGGGTATCGCGCTCTTGCTCGATGGTGGACACGCTAAGCTGACCTTGGGCGCGGGTGCACTTGGCTTTCTGCTGGCCTTGAACCCAGTCCTGGACCTGGTCCGGGGTCCAGCGGAAGGGGAGCTGCTGTCCAGCGGTACCACCCGCTACACCGCTTGGGGTGTGCGCGGAGCTGGGGCTGGGGTGGCCCGGCAAGGCCAGTCTATCCGTGGCTCGCTGCTGCTGGAAACGGACGCCGGGGAGCAAGTGGTCATCCAACCCATGGGCGCTCAAGCCAACCGCATGGAGAG
>CAJQPC010000262.1 GCA_905480105.1 uncultured bacterium
ACGTCCCGGAGAGCCCCAGGTTGCCAGCGACTTGCTGGTCTATTTGCGCGAGGTGCGCCGCAAGGTCTGTACGGCCGCGGATGTGCCCGCCTACGTGGTTGCGCCGAACCGCACCCTGGAAGACATGGCGTCCTTAAAACCCACCACGCGCAAGGCCATGCTCGGCGTGCACGGGATGGGAGAAGTGCGGTTTTCCAGGTACGGAACACCCTTTTTAGAGGCTATCCGGGCCTGGAGCACCAGCGCCAAGGGAGCCGCGCTGTAGGCTTTGGGCATGTTGTTCCTAAGTCTCTTCGCCTGCGCCCCCACTCTGGTCCCCCTTGGCGAACTGGAGTCATCCAGTGCCCGCGTCTGGTTGCAGCAGCTCAGCTCTGGCTGGTCTGTCTTCTCGGATGTGGAGGTGCCAGCGGACCGCGGCTGCGGAGAACTGAGTGACCTGCAAACCGTCACCTTCAACGGTGAGGCCGCCGATGTGCGTGCAGCCCGCAAGGTCGATGGCGAATGCCAGGCCCCACAGGCCAGCCTGGAGTTGGTGGATTTTGAGGGAGAGTTGAGCGTTGAGTGGGTTGCTGACTCCGGGACGCGTACGCTGGTGCTCCAGGCCGCGACGGGTCCCACCAACCTGCGCTTGAGCAGCCCAGAGAACGGCATCATCGATGCGGACCAGGACATGGTTCTCAGCTGGGATAGCCCGGCCTCGATGGAGGGAGTGCGCGTCATTGCCCAGGGCCCAGACGGGATCGTTCACATGTTCAACGGCGACTCCGTCGGCACCGATTTCATCATTTCCGAACACCCCATTCAGGGGGTGATTGGCCGCCTGGAGTTTAACCGCATGGACTGGGTACCCAGCATCTCCGAGTGCCCGGAAGGCTGGAGCTGCAGCGTGTGGGATGCGAACTGGGACGGGCCCATGTTGGTGCCGCTGCCGGAGTAGGCTCACGCAGCGATACGCCGGGTCGGCTACTCGTACAAGCTGCTTCCGAAGCGTTCAAAGCGAAACTCGCCCAGAACTGGAATACCGGCCTCGCATGCATCGTAGCTCAGCCAGATGAAGTGGGCCTTGCCCTTGATGTTCTCGATGGGAACGCCGTTCCAAGCACGAGAGTCGCTGCTGTTGTCCCGGTTGTCGCCCATGGTAAAGACTTGGCCTTTTGGCACCTGATAGGGGCCAAAGTTGGCCAATGAGCTGGACAGGAGGGGAGCGGTGTAAATGTCGTAGGACATCTCGCCCAACTGCTCCTTGAAGTGCTTGGCCTTGTTGGACTGGCAGCGGTTGTTCCGGAAGTTCTCCGGGCCCACGTACGTCTGCTCTTGGGGTTCATCGTTGATGAAGAGCTGGTTGTTCACGACGTGAATCACGTCACCGGGTAGCCCCACCACACGCTTGATGTAGTCGATATTGGGGTCCATGGGGTACTTAAAGACCACGATGTCCCCACGCTCCGGGATGCCACGCTCCACCAGCGTGATGTCCGTTCCGGGAATCGGCGCCTTGATGGCGTAGCTGAACTTGGTCACCAGCAGGTGGTCGCCGATCGCCAACGTAGGGATCATCGAACCCGAAGGGATACGGAATGGCTCTGCGATGGAGGTTCGGATGCCCAGCACGATCAGGATGGCTGGGACCCAAGTTTTGAACTGAGACCAAGCCCAAGGACCAAAGCCTTCCTCGTCGTGTTTGTCGCTTAGCAGGTCTGCGTCGTCGGCCATGGGCGCTCCAGTGCTGGGGGTCTAACACAGCTAGGGAGGCATACGACTGGTGCAACTTCAGTGTTTCTCGTAGATCAGGGTCTTATGTTTGTACGTATGTATGACCGACTCCGCCAAGCCATGGCCCAGCCCCCGCCGCTGCGGCGCTCTGAGCAGGGTGAGGTGCGCCATGCCGCGGTCGCCCTGGTCTTGGCCAAGGGTCCACAAGGCTGGTCGCTGCTGATGATGAAACGGGCGGAAAGGGAAGGGGACCCCTGGTCTGGCCACATGTCTTTTCCGGGTGGGCACGTTGAACCTGGGGACGTTGATCACCTGCATGCCGCAATGCGCGAGGCCAGGGAAGAGATGGGTCTGCGCCTGAAATCTAAAAGCTGTCTTGGAGAGCTCGGAGCCGTCAGCAGCCCGCGGGTGCAGGGTGGTCCCAAGAAGCGCTTGGTCCGGGCCTTTGTCTTTGCGTTGAAAGAGCAGCCCGAGTTGACCTTGAACGCCGAGGCGTCCTCGGCCAACTGGTTCCCCCTCCAAGAGCTTCTGGATGGCGTGGGTCGGGGGCAGTTTGAGTTCGATTGGAAAGGGAAGGCAATGCTGTTGCCGCGGATCGATATGCAGGGCGAGCGTATCTGGGGAATGAGCCTGGGAATGCTAGACGAGCTGCTGGAGCGGATCCGAGAGACTCAGTAGCGGCGGTGTTCCAACACGGGCATGCGCTGCCGCAGGGCAGCCTGCGCCTCCAGGTCGATCTCTGCCATGCAGATGCCCTCGCCGTCGGGACACTCCGCCAAGACTTGGCCCCATGGGTCGATGATACAGCTTCTCCCATAGCTCTCGCGTAGACCGTCGTCGTCGTGGTGCCCCCACTGACCCGGTGCGAGCACATAGCACTGGTTCTCGATGGCCCGGGCTCGAAGCAGCACATGCCAGTGGTCCTTGCCGGTCATGAGCGTAAAGGCGGAGGGGACGGTGAGGAGCTGAGCGCCCCCCTTGGCCAAGGCTTGGTATAGGCCGGGAAAGCGTAGGTCGTAGCAGATACTCAGGCCGATCTGGCCCACGGCCGAGGCCACGTTGACCAGTTCCTTCCCCGGGGTTGTGGTCTTTGATTCCAGGAACTGCACGCCGCCTGGAACGTCCACGTCAAACAGGTGCACCTTGCGGTAGTGGGCCAGGAGCGTTCCATCTGGGCCAAAGAGTAGGCTGGTGTTGGCTGGGCGCTGGCTTTCGGTGGCCTCGGCAAAGGAGCCGATCAGCAGGGTGACTTGAAGTTCCTTTGCCAGGGCGGACCAGCCATGGGCACGTGGCCCATCGATCGCCTCTGCCAATCGCACTTTGTCCTTGTGAGGCCCCAGGTAGTCCGTGGCTTCTGGAGTACAGATCAGGGTGGCGCCCCGGGCTGCGGCTAAACGGATCAGTCTCTCGGTCGTCTGGGCGTTCCGAGCAAGGTCGGAGCTGCCCTGGAGCTGAACGCAGGCGGCGAGGAAAGACATGCATGCTCCCTTGGGCCTTCTCGCCCACACAATCGACGCCTAAGGTAACTGGACGGCGTTTACCGCGGATCACATCGGCGCCCGCCTCCCTGGACACGTGCCGTTGCTCATCCAGCATCGTGGCGCATTTGAACAGCAACCTGGGCCACCCCACTGTTCGCGAGATTGAGTTGTCCAAAGACAGGTCTGGAGCAGCCGGAGAGCGAGCAGATCCCGATCAGCTCTCTGGGGCGCTGCCCTGGGAGCTACGTGGCGCAGAGGGAGCTGGCTGCTCAGGGGTGTCGCTGCCTACCGAAGGCAGGCCCTTGTCGAGGAGCTTGTCAAAGCCCATCAAGGCGATGGCACCCAACCCCACTCCGAACCAGAGAGTGGCGATGCGAATGAGCAGCGCACCGGTGACGGCGATGGCCTGGTTTGTGCCGATGAGCTTGGTGGTCATACCCACCAGGGCGCCGTCTGCAATGCCCAGTCCACCCGGAGATGGCCCGCCCGCGACGGTCGCGAATGCGTAGATGAAGGTGCAAGCACCCAGCGCTGCGTCTTCTACACCCAGGCCGATGAGCACAAGCTGAAAGCCCCAGCACTCTGCGCCCCAAGCCACCAAGCTCAAGAACACGGTCCAGAGCAGGGGAATTGGGGCCAAGCAGGTGACCAGGGCCCGGTACATTTCTTCGAGCTTGGGCACCACGCGGTTGGCCAGCGGCACCTTGGCCATCAGACCTAGAATGCCAAAGGATAGGCGCTTGCTTGAGAGCACAGCCAAGCCCAGGACGATGCTGGCTGCGATGACGACGAGTACTCCGTTTGCGGAGACCTGAAACCCCAGGAACTCTCGGCTCTCCAGTTCGCTTGCGTAGGTCCCGACGCTGATGGCCGCGAGGGCCAAGACCGCGATGGCGTCTGTGAGCCGCTCAGCGACCAAGGCTGGCAGGGTGGTCGCCATGGGCACCCCGGTGCGCTTGGAGACCAGGTAAGGCTTGAGCAGCTCGCCCGCCTTTGCCGGGGAGATGACCATGGCCAAGCCTGCGATAAAAATGCGCAGGTTCTCTTTCCACGGCACGCGGGCATGCAGCTGGCCCAACAGGTAGTGCCACTTCACGAAGCGCAGCCCGTAGTTCACCACGGTGAGCAGCAAGACAGGTATGGCCAGCCACCACGAGAAGTTGGCCAGCTCGCTCTGAACATCCCGCAGGCCCGCCCATACGCTGCCTCCAACGTAAAGCAGTGCTCCGAAGGCGATGGCCCAGATGGCCCACTTTCGGAATCGGCGGATGAGGTTGTCCTGGGAAGGCTCCGACAAGGGCTTGTCCGTCTGTTAGGGGCGAGAAGCCTTTCGTGGAGGCGCATGTGCCCCTATTCTCCGTGATGCGTCGCGGCCAATCTCCGGTCACCGTGCAGGCTGACAACTGGATCGTTGCCATGGGCGAGGGCATCCCGATGCTTGATGGCAATGTGACCATTGAGCGCCTGGCCTGCGAGATGCTCCAGAACGGCACCGTAGTCGCCCGAGATGTGCTCACGGGCATTGGCTACATCATCCTTCCCATGACGGATTCTACGAAGGAACCCAATGTGGAGGCACTCCATGAGGCGGTTGAGTGTGTCGTCGAAGTTCCCATCGAGCTGGATGCCGATGAGGAAAACTTTGACTTGGCGCTGAAGCAGCTAAAAGAGAGCTCTCAGGCCACCGATGCTTGGGAGCTTGCCATTGAGCTTCTCTGTGCCGAGGTGCCGAGCGAGGCCGGTACGGCGGTCCAGGCCACCCCCAGTGCAGGCTTGCTTTTCTGTGCGGTCATAGGCCCACAGGCGACCAAGCTACGTGATCTGCGCCTGCCTTACGGGGTGGGTTTTGTGGGAATGTGCGTGAGCAGCGGTATGGCTCTTCGAGTGAGCAACGTGGGCCATGACCAGCGGCATTATGTCGCTGTGGACGAAGCGACGGGCTTTGAGACCCGATCGGTGCTCTGTGCACCGGTTCTCGCCGATGGGGTGTGCTTTGGCTGCCTGGAGCTCATCAACGCCGAGTCGGGCCGCTTTAGTCGGCACGACGAAGATGTGGCCCAGCGTGTGGTGGCCTTGCTCTCGGAGCGCCTGGTACAGGCGGGTGCGGAAGGGCGACCCATAAGCTGAGGCCAATGGAGTCGCTGGGATGCTCTTCCCAGAGGTTCGGGCTGCCAAACAACAAGACCCCCAAGGCTGCGTCTTCGCATGGCCTTGGGGGTCTGGATGCTCAGCCAGGAGCTACCTACTCGAAGGTAAAGCCCTTGGGCAGGGTGCTGATTTCCTGGCGCAGCTGATCTTGCAGTTGGGTGTACATGTCGTAGTTCTCACCCTGGGCATCGTCGATTGTCACGACGCGTTCATCCTGCATGCGGACTGCGTGCTTGGTCAGATAGAACTCGACTTCGCTTCCGTCTTCCATCACGAAATGCCACTTGTGGCGCGTGTTGGAGAGCCATGCAGTCCCGTCCTTCAGGCGCACAGTCGTTGGGGTGCGCAGCTCGCAGGTGTACATCCACGGAGAGAATTCGGAGCTGTAGGTGCAGTCCACTTCCGAAGGAATCTTGCCGGCGCGAAGGCCGATGCTGGCGACCTCGTCCCAGGTGGCCTCCCGCAGCTGGCCCTTGTCTTCGAGCTCGATCTTGAGCTTGCGCTCCTCGTCGGTCCAGCCGTTGTCCGCGTGCCAGTCCTCGCCCCGCTCGATGCGCACCACGTGACCGCTGACCTTGCTGCCGTCGGCAAGGGTCATGGTCATGTTTAGGTCCGCGTTATCGGCGGGCGGCGCGGGAGGGGGAGGGGGGGCCACCTCTTCGGGTTCTGGCTCAGGCTCGACTGCGGGGGCGGCAGGGGCCTCCTCCACGGCATCACCGGAGCTGGCGGGTGGGCTCTTGTCGCCGCAGGCGGCGAGCAGGGTCAAGCCGCTGATGATCGAGACGACCAAGCTCAGGCTCTTGATGTTCATTGTCTCTCCTTGGGACAGGCAAGCCCC
>CAJQPC010000263.1 GCA_905480105.1 uncultured bacterium
GCACACCTCCACGTGGTGGCCATCTCGTCCCGGACTGAATCCAGCACGGGTAGTTCAAGTGCCTGGTTGACCACATTGAGTTCCCTGACACCCAGTGGTCAAGTCGTGGTTTCCGCGGTCGCCGGCGACGGAAGCTGCCCAAGCAGCCCCAAGCTTCAAGAGCTCAGTGCCGCCACCATGGGTGCGTACTTGAATATCTGCGCGGGTGACTGGGACACCTTCTTCGGAGCCTTGGCGCAGGTATCCATCGAGCGCTCCAGGCCCGAAATTCTCTTGGCCTTGGCCCACACGCCGGTCCCCGAGACACTCCAGGTCTATGCCGGTACGCAGCGCCTCACGAGTTGGAGCTGGGACCCCGACCTGGAATTACTTTCGGTCAACGGCGCTGCAGACAACGTAGAAATCGGCGCGGATCTGCGGGTCAGCTACACCGCAGCACAGGCCTGCGACTAAGACTCAGTGAGCCAGATCCTACTCTTCCTCGCAGAGGTATTCGGTCACGGTCAGCGCATCGATGAGGTGCTGGTTGGTCAGTGCGCCAGTAGCTGCCGAGAAGCCGACATAAGCAGGAAAGTCAGTGATCCCCGAGACATCTTGATCGATGTAAACCGTGCCGTCGATGCTCACGCGGACCCTGGGGGCGGCGACGGTGATCTCCATGGCGTGCCAGCCGGTGTCCTCCATCTCCGGAAGGACCGACCAGACCACCGGATTGTTCACGTCCC
Organism: uncultured bacterium; assembly: GCA_905480105.1. Classification (GTDB taxonomy): domain Bacteria; phylum Myxococcota_A; class UBA796; order UBA796; family CAJQPC01; genus CAJQPC01. The sequence continues at coordinate 726 of CAJQPC010000263.1, forward strand.
CGTCAAAGGACATGGCCACGTGGTCTTCGGCGGTTGGATCTTCTTCGTTCTGGTAGGTGTCGACCTCGATGGACCAGCCCGGTAAGCCCGCTTTCGCGTTGGGACAGCTTGGATCGCCGCCGTAGCCCAAACACCCACCGGCCGAGGCCTGGAAGTCCGTCATGCGGTCAATATCCAAGGCAGTGACCGCAAATCCATCTGCCCCGGTACCTCCGCCCAAGTAGAACTGAAACCGCAGGGTTACGTTGTTGCCGAGCGTGGGCACGGTCTGAAATGCACTCCCCACGATGTTCGTCCCCGCCGGAGTCAACTCCACCCAGGAGTTCGTCGTGTCCCAGCTGGCAGCACCTTCGAAGTGCCAGGTGCTCAGGTCCAGGCTCTCGGACTCAAAGCCAGCTTGCTGACAAACACCAAAACTCAGCCTGTCCTCTTGCCCGCATGCATCCTCCACCTGAACCGTGAGCTCGTGGGGTCCCGCTTCCCTGATGTTCCACTCCAGCTCTCCCACACCGTCGCTGTCCACCAAGGCCCGTCCCAGTTTGCCGTCCACGTCGCTGCTCCAGGTGACCTTCAGTTCCTGAGCCGGGGTCTCTGTGTCAAAGGACCAGGACTGGAGCGTGAGCAGCTCTCCGACGTCCAGGATTTGGCCATCCTTGGGGCTCACGACCCCCAGTTGGGGCGGGCCATCGAGCTCCGCCACCAAGGCCACCTCGAGCTCCGGATCCGCAGGGTCGTCGCTCAGGATGCGCAGGGTGTCCTGGCCAACGCCGCCCTGTACCGTGATCTCTACCGAATCTCCCACCAACAACGTGAAGGGGAGCTCCGGCGAGTCGATGACCTGCCAGTTCTCGCTCAAAAAGCCAGAGACCGTCACGGGCCCTGGCCCCATGCTGAGCAGGCTGAGCACCCGTTCTCCTTGGGCTCCTTCGCAGAGTGTGCCCAAGTTGATGGCTTTGGGGTCGGTCTCCAGATCTCCAGGTAATACCTCTCCTTCCTGCTCGACTCCACTGGAACCATCGTTCGACGGCTCGAGGTTGTAGTCCGAGCATCCGAGCAGCAACCAGAGCATGCGACCTCCATCAATGCCCCAGCCTACCCCAGCTTCGGGTGCCTGACACAGCGAATCGCCAATTCCAGCACGACGCTCAATACAGCCAACAAGACCAATCGTGGCCAATGCACACCCCGCTCTTGGCGCTCTGAGGCAACCTCGATCAGGAGATCTGTCTGACTGGAAAACATCATTCCACCGCTGGCAAGCGCCAATCGTCTCAAGGTTCCTTCACCGTCAAACCCACGCTGTCCTTGCTGGAGCCGAGCATCTCCGCCTACAGGCTCAGCGCCCCTCGCGGCCTGGGAGTACTCCTTCACAGAGTCCTGGTAGGACTGCATAGGATTAGGCTGGGTCTAATGGGACTCGCTTGCCCTGTCAGTTCTGCATTCCAGAAGGCGTAAAGAAGCGGTGGAGACTTGCGTGATGGACTGAGTGAGCGGCGGCTGAACGCTCCACTAGGGGAGGACCCCGATCCCCAATCTCAAGAACAAAACACCCCGTCCCAGCGCGAGCCACTGGGGCCGGAATGCCCAGTTCGGTAGCGCCTTGCCTTTCAAGGCATCGACCCCGTTCAGGGCCATCCCTTCCGAAGCGGAATGCTGTGTCTCTCCCAGATGCAGCGCCGTACATGCAGCGCCATCCCTGCCCTGCCACTGCGCTGGGCTCTCTGGTCTGCAAAGCGCGCCACTTGCACGGGTCCACGGGCCTAAACCAACTGCTGACAGGACATTCCAAACAAAAGTTTGCCCAGAGGGAAGATCCGTGTGTACTCTCGATAGGTCAGCCGGTGGCACCCGGCATTATGACGAGCCGACCTCCCCCGCCCGACCCAATCTGGCAAACGACTAAGCGTCTCCTCCATCTCTTGCGGTGAGGGAAAATGCGGGGGAGGTTCTCTCGGCAGGCTCTCTGTAGACCCTCCAAGCCAGCCATCTGCAGGTGGGGTCGATGAGGGCTTGAACGAGGCTCAGACTTGCGGACTGCAGGGCCTCTGCTGACGCTGTAGTCGCATCCATCACCGTCCACGGCGTTCAGGTGGACCCTAACCAACCCACCACCCGCTACGATGTACCGCCCATCGCCGACCCAACTGCATGGTCAGTACCCAGGTGGGGCGAATCGACACCCAGCAGCCTGCCTGGACCTGGCCCTCCCGCAAGGGTGACAACAGGGGGGGGCTCCATCTAAGTCCGGCACCGCGCCGCTGCAGGGGAACCTGGGAGCGACCCTTTCGGCCCTGGCCGACATCGACCCCGCAAAGCCCAGCGATGGCCTGGAACCAATCCGTGCCGCGTTGCTTTGCACCAGCATCATTGCAGGGCTGAGCGCGAGGGGTGAACCGAGTTGGCGGCCGACCCCGTGACGGGACTGAAGCTCGCTACTCCTGCGTCGGCCCATCTGGAGGAGGGCCACCACCAGGAGGAGGGCCACCACGCATGCCCATTGGCCCACCACCAGCAGGAGGGCCGCCCATGCCGCCGGGCGGAGGTCCATCCCCAGGAGGGGGCCCACCAGTGGGGGGCGGAGGTCCGCCCGTGCCAGGACCACTGCCAGCGCCACCAGGTCCGGAAGGCCTTCCAGCATTTCCCCCCGGTGGCGGCGCGCCGCCCTGCTTGCCCCGACTGAGATGAGGGCGCTTTACGTAGACCTTGCAGCGCTCGGCGATGTTCACATCGCTGATCTTGGTGCACAGGTCACCGCGGTTGGGAAAGACCTCGCGGGTGATGGTGTACCAAGCGTAGTCCTGGGTCAGGGGGTCTTCTATCGCCTCGACCAGGGCGGTTCCGCCCGCCAAGTCTTCCCCGATGATGGCCTGGGCCACGGTCGCGTAACAGCTATCGGCACTCGCTCCCGACGCCGCCTCGCACTGCTCTGCCGAGGTCCAGGTTGGCTCGCCGCCCGTACACGCAAAGAGACTGAATAGAATGATCATGCATGGAAGCTTGCACGCGGGCCCAGCAGGTGCAACAAGAGGTACACCATGTTTGACTATCTCTTGGACGCGTTCTCTGGCCCAGGCCAGGGTTTTATGTACGCCATCTTGATCCTGCTGGGCTTTGCCCTGGCCGTGGCCATCGAGCGCGCTGTACTCCTACTGACCTGGCGAGTCCCCCGTGGCCTTGGGGAGTCTCTCGTCCAAGGCGACGACGCCCCGGACCTGGGCCACTCCCCTCTGGGCCTCGTGCTAAGCGCGGGACAAAGAGAGCAGGACCCAGCACTGGCCTGGGACGCCATGTCCGCCGCCGCAGTAGAAGCCGAAGCCAAGATCTCTCGCCGCGTCAGCTACCTGGCCGCTGCCGGAAACATCTCCACCATGTTGGGGCTGCTGGGCACTGTCTATGGACTCATCCTGGCCTTCTCAGCCCTGGGCGATGCCTCTGCTGGAGAGCGCGCAGTCAAGCTCTCCGAAGGTATCTCGACAGCGATGGCGACCACTGCATTCGGTCTGCTGGTGGGTATTCCTTCCCTGGCCCTACACGCATGGCTAGAGGGGATGGCCAGAGAGCGCGTGGCCGAGGTCGAAGCAATGGCAGGCAAGCTCGTACTGGGCATTCGGCGCCGGAGCGGAGCTCAGCCATCCGACGACTGACGCCGAAGCCTAGCAACGGGACCTCCGATTCCCGTCCAGCCCTGCTCAGTGTTGTCGCTCTGATGCTGCTGCTCATGCCATTCCTGCTGCTGACCACCAGCGTCCAGAAGCTCGCCGGTATCGACCTGCTTCTCGCGGGCAACAACAGCGATCTGCCTCCTGAGCCTCCAGGCATTGTGGAGGGACTGACGGTGGTAGTCCACCCAGACACCGCCTTTGATATCAGTGCCCAAGTACGGCGCAGCGACGTGGGAGCAAAAACAGGTGAGACCGAGGCCCGCTCTGAGCACATCCCACCTGGGAGCGGGGGGGTCGACCTGGCGGCCCTACAGAACGCCCTTCGGCGCTACAAAGGATTGGATCCCGAGCGGTCTCAAGCCACCCTCTTGCCTGCTGACAGCCTAAACAACGGCCAGGTCGTCAACCTGATGGACGCCATGAGACGCGACGCGGAAGGCGAGCTTTTTCCCAAGGTTGCCCTTGGTGTGCTGCCTTCCGAGGAGCCCCCTACGGAGCCCGCCCCTGTAGAGCCGACCCAACCATGAGGCGACTGCTCGCCAAGCCACAGGCCAACACCTCCTTGGGCGTGGCAGCACTGGCCCCCATGGTCGACATGCTCACCATCTTGCTGGTCTTTCTGCTCAAGTCCTATTCCACAGACACCCCTGTACGTCCTGGCGATGCCAGCTTTGAGCTGCCCATGAGCACCTCCGAGCAGCCGATGCAACGCACCTTGGCGGTAGATCTGACAGCCCACGGTATCTACCTGCAAGACCAGCGTATCGCCGGCACCCGCTACTACCTGGAACAGGAAGACACCCTGATCAAAGAGCTCTACCGCGGACTCCAGCAGCTGCCCGGCGATCGGATACAGGTTCGTGTGGACGCAGATTTACCCTACAGCCTGACCCGCAAGGCCCTGTTCACAGCAAAGCAAGCCGGCAAGCGCAAGGTGACCGTGGTGACCGTCAGCCGCAGCTCGCTTTGACTACCCGCTTCCCGTTGCCGGGAGTCTCTAAATCGCGCCCCGAGCAAAAGACACGCAGCTCTTGAAGTCCCTCCGGTCCCTCACCAGGTCACAGATCTCCAGGGATCGCGCAGCATCAAAGCGCCGAGAGTTGGCGCTCACCCCCATGTAGCAGCTGTCCTGGACCAATTCCGGAGACTCTCTACAGCCCAACAGGGCGCTGTCTACATCCTGCTCTGCCAGGGCCCAGCCCAGGCCGTGATAGCACTGGTTCTTCCATCCATTGTCTGGAGAAACCTGTTCACAAATGGCGCGACTGCTCGCTGGATCCGTGCGCCCCAGGTACTTGCCCAGCCCGTGGTAGCACCACTTCTTCGGAAAGTCCTTCACCTGGTGGCACCAGTCCAAGGCCCCCTGCGGGTCCACCTGGCTGTACTCGCCGTTCACATCGTGACGGCAGAAGTTTTTGAACTGCCCGGCCTGATCGCAGGTGCCACGGGCGTAGTCCGCGTCTGTTGTCGACCAGGCCAGGGCAATGCCAAACCAGCACTGATCCCGCCACTTTCGGGCCGGAATCGTCGGGCAAGTACCCTCGCTCCAATCGCGGTCCACCTTGGAGTGAATCTCCGCCACATCGCTAAAGCACTCCCAGCGGTCCTCCCCCTTGGGCAGTTCCCCACAGGCCTGTAAGGCACCATCTGGGTCACGCTCGGCCCGCTGTAGGGCCAGACCATGAAAGCAGGCGTTTCGGTAGTCCCCCTCGTGCTTTCGACAGGCCGCATCCGTGTATGTGGTGCCTTGATCTCCACCTTCCTCACTCAAGGCGCCCGCGGGCTTGGGCGGAATCGCGATGACCTCGGCGACCACCTCGATCTCCGGCTCATGCAGTTCTGCGGTCACCCCCAACAAGGCACCTTGCACACTAAGAATCAACAGCCCGGAGATTCCGGCCCACAGCCCTAAAAAGGCGCGTTCCATCATTCCCCCTCTTCCTCTTCCGCCGACGCTTCCTGCTTTAGGTAGCCGATCTCAAAGGCCAGCCGCTCCTGTGCCTCAATGCTCAGCCCCGTGTCCCCATCCGCCGTCTCAGGCTCAGGCTCAGGCTCTTCCCGCAGTTGCCACCAAATACCGCCGCCAATCAGGGCGAAGAGGAGTACGGCTACAAGGGCCATCATCGCTTTGGGTGCACCAGGTTGTTGCATGCCCTCTACAATACCCAACATGTCTTCTCTCGACGAGGCCATTGCGAGCGCCCGCACTCTGCTGAGCCAAGCTCAGGGGCCTGCCCACACCCTGGCCGAAGACCTGTGCATGCGGGTCAACGCCCAGTCGGACCGCAGCCTGCTTCCACACGTTCTGCGAACCTTCTTTGACGGCGTGGACGACGCAAGCCTGATTGCAACCCTCGCGCTGTTGCACGCCAAGGGTCGATCCGGTCAAACCCGCTACCGCCGGGTCTCCATGGAGCTGGCTCTCAACTCGCAGCTCTTTCGCGAGTTGGCCTATGAGCGCATTGAAGATCTCCATGCCATCGCCTTGGCTGTCGATCTTCCCCAAGTCAGCGTTCTCTTTTTGTCTTCGCCCCACGACCCTCGCGGCCCTTTGGCAGAGGAGTCGGGACCGGAGAACCCCTACTTGGAGATCTCCCTGGGCCGGCGCAAAGCCGCCGCTCGGAACACACGCTTCACGAACGCAAACCGAGATACTTTGGACCGCTTGCTGCGCGATCGAAACCCGGCAGTTGTTAGCTTACTCCTACAGAACGGGCGAATCGTCGAAGCCGACGTGGTACGCATGGCCGCCCAACGTCCGGCCAATCCCAAGTGCCTGCAGTGCATCGCAGACCACCCCAGGTGGGCCCAGCGCTACGCCGTGCGTAAAGCGCTCGCGTGCAACCCCCGCACTCCCCACCCCGTAGCCGAGCGCCTGATGCGAACTCTCATGCGCCAGGACCTCCGTTTCATCGCCGGGACCTCCAACCTCTCCGAGCGGGTTCGCATCGAAGCCCAGCAGGCCCTGGATGAGAGCTCCGGTTCGCCCCAAAAACGAAAAAAGCCCGCTGCAATCTTGCGCGGGCGTCTATTCAGTGAGCTGGAGAAACCCTAAAGGTTCTTCTCAACGTCCTTGGCGGCATCTTTGGCAGCAGCGTCCTTGGCGGACTCTCCATCACCGGTCGATGCATCTCGGAATTCCTTGACACCGGCCCCCAGGCTTTTGAGCACTGCAGGCAGCTTGCCCACACCAAAGACAATCACAACGATGACCAAGATGATGATCAGCTCGGTTGTGCCGGGCATGCCAATTGCGGCGATTGCTGGCAGGACCATGGAAAGCTCCTCTTTCTCGCTTGCCCTACCCTAACCGATTGGCGCCCAGATGCGCGAGGTGTGTTTCTTCCGGGCCGCCGTGCAGGCGTCTCAGCCGTAATCGGTCAGCAGTCGCCCCCCTTGGTATGCGTCGCCACGGTTTAGACGGACTCCTGCGACGCCTTTTTGCCTGCGAGCGCCACACGCCTGACCGCACCCCAAAGGACAGGGACAGAACAGCCTACAAGACCGACGAGATGAGCACCGGATTGCCCTGGGGCGATGAAGACGTCCTGGACTTGTAGTCTGGTCTGAATGACCAGCGAGGGCACCACCAAGGCATGCACCACACGGGCCCGATTACCCCTTGGACTCCACATGGCGTCTACCAGTGCCTCGGACGTCAAAGACACCGTGCTCATCAGCCGAACCCTGATCCTTGATCTTGGAAATCGTCCATTAGGCTTTCGGGACCGCCCAGGTTCTCGGCTTCCTCCTAAGGCACCTTGAACGCCTTTAGCTTCCCAGCGTGAGCTGACCGTCTTGCACCAGCACCTGCGCGGGGTGCGATCCCATGAACTGCACCAAGCTTGCCGCGTCTGCGGGCTCGCCTGGCGGGGTCCGATAGAGCGCAAGGTCAGCAGCGCTTCCAGCTCCGAGCCACCCCAACTCGGGTCGACCCAGGGCCTGTCCGGCGACCCGCGTGATTCCAGCCAGGGCCTCCTGAACACTCAAGCCCATACTCACACAGGCCAGAGATGCAGCAGTCCACAAGTCCCGTACTGGCGAGCTTCCAGGATTAAAGTCCGTGGCCACCGCCAGTGGGACCCCCGCCGCCCGCAGGGCCGATACAGGTGGCGGCACGTCCCGCAGATACAGCATCGCCCCAGGAAGCAAGACCGCGACGGTTCCAGCCTTGGCCATTGCATCAATGCCTGCTTGATCCAGGCGCTCCAGGTGGTCCGCCGAGCTCGCTCCCAGCTCTGCAGCCAGGGCCGCCGCCCCCGTGTGGACCACTTGCTCCGCGTGAATTCGCAGGCCCAGACCAGCCGTCTTCGCCGCCCTAAGGATTCGCTCGGTGTCCTGTAGATCAAAGGCCCCAACATCACAATAGACATCCGCCATCTCAGCGAAGGGTGCCACCTGGGGCAGCACCTTGGACACCAAGTACTCCACGTAGTCTTGGCGCCGGCCTTTGAACTCCGGCGGCAACGCGTGCGCCCCAAGCCAAGTGGGCAGCACACGCACCGGCCAGCTCTGAAGGGCCATCAGGCGCAGACAGCGCAGCTCGGTCTCCAGGTCCAGACCGTAGCCGGTTTTGATCTCCACGCTGGTCACTCCCAGCGCACGCATGGCCCCCAGTCGCGCAGTCAGGAGCTCGCCCAGTTCCCCATCCGAGGCCAGGCGTGTCGCCCGCACCGTGCTCAAGATGCCACCGCCGGCTTGAAGAATGGCCGTGTAGTCCTCGCCGGCAAGACGCCGCTCAAACTCATTGGAGCGGGAACCCGCGTAGAGCGTGTGGGTGTGACAATCCACAAGACCGGGCAAGCCGACCATGCCGGCTCCATTGACCACCGAGGCAGCATGTGGCGCCCCATCGCTGGGCCCGACATAGACCACCTCGCCTCCCTCAAAGGCCACCGCGCCGTCTGTAATGGGCGCCGAGCCAGACACCATGGTGTTCAGCTGAGTGATGTGCTGGACCAACAGTTCTGCCACTTTGCTCTCCCTGGCCTGAGGGCCGTGGGCCATGATATATCCGGCCAGCCTCGGGAAGCAGATTTACAAGGCCTGCCCAAGCGCACACTGTTGATTTCAAAGACACGGCCCATTCATAAGAAGCGGCTCATCCGAAAAACGGAGCACCCCGTGCTGTTTGCCCTGTTCACGCTCTTGACTCCGGCCTTTGCCCAGGAGAACCGGAACCTGTACCAGGACAACCCGGCCCTGACCACGGGCATGCTGGAGGACTTTCGCGAGCTGTACGTGGATGCCGAGAGCTTTGCGAGCCAGGTCACCCCTAAGGAGGCCGCGGATGGTACTGGCAAGCTGGTGGTCTACAACCGCACCAGCTCCCCGATGGAGCTGGAGGTCAACGGTGTGCGGGTCGGAATGCTGCAACCAGCGACCCCCGCAATCCTGCACGGCATGGCCGCAGGGTCCTACCAGGTCAGCCTAACCTCGCTCTCCAACTTCAAAGCCACCAAGTGGGTCAGCACCGTGTCCGAAGACGCGCCCATCACCGAGATGAGTGCCCCAAAAATGCAGAGCTTTGAGCGCCCAGGAACCCTCATCAGCCCTCCAGTACGTCCCTGGCATGCTTGGTGTTTCACCGACGAAGATGCTGAAGAGAAGCGCTGTGCAGAGGCATGTCCGGAGGAGCAAGAGTGCACCGAGATCCCGGTCCCTGAGTGCGGCGAGCCTTGTTCCGAGATGGTCCAGACCGACCACGCCAGCAGGTAATCCCAAACTATTTTTGGATTTTTTTGGGGAGCATGTGTCAACCTCACGCCACAGTAGGAGTGAGCATGAGACAACTTCGCATTCCCTTCGCCATCGCAGGTCTGAGCATCGGCCTAAGCGGCTGCATGATTGGACCGGCTGCCTTGCTCGACTGGGCCGGGAGCAACTTTAGCCACGTCGGCACCTCTGTCGTGTGCCTGGGAGCAGACCAAGCCGTCACTGCGGACGAAGACGGCGCCTACCGAATCTTGGGCACCGTGTTGCGAGAGCAGTCCTCGCAGAACAACATCGGCAACGTCGATTCATGCTGGGGCGCGCCGTCCCGAGTGCTGACGGTAGAGGACGAAGCGGGCGTGATCTGGAAGGTGGGGTACCGCTGGCAGTCTCATTCCATGGGTGACTCCACCCCACAAGTACAGGTCTCCCCTGGCGAGGCCATTGATCTGCTCTACCGCCCTGGAGACCTAAGGGGCTCCGCCGGGTTTGCGGTGCACCACGA
>CAJQPC010000264.1 GCA_905480105.1 uncultured bacterium
CTTTGAGGCGGTGAACCCAGGCGACCCCAAGCAAGCGATCCCAGCCGCCTTGGCCATTGAGCTGGTGCACACCTACTCTCTGGTGCACGACGACATGCCCTGCATGGACGACGACTCCGAGCGCCGAGGACAACCCACCACCCATGTGCTCTACGGAGAAGACATGGCGTTGCTGGTGGGGGATGCCCTGATGACAGAGGCTTTCCGCCTCCTCAGTGACTCCGACTTGCCGCCGGAGCTCGCCATCGCTCAGGTGCGCGAGTTGGCAACTTCCAGCGGCTACTTGGGCATGGTCGGTGGCCAAGCCAGCGACTTGGGCGCCGGTGGTCCTGTGACCGACGTGGAGACCCTGACCCGCTTGCACCAGGGCAAGACCGGTGGATTGATACGCTGCGCCGTGCGCATGGGAGCCATGGCCGGCGGGGCCAAGCCGATGCAGCTTCAGGCGTTGACCCGCTTCGCGGAAACCGTGGGCTTGGCTTTCCAGTTGGCGGACGATGTCCTGGACGCCGAGGAAGACGCGGGCAGCGAGGGCCCGCCGAGCTTCGTCAAGCTGATCGGTTTAGACGCGACCAGAACCGAAGCCCGCAAGCTCGCCGCACAGGCCCGCGGGGCCTTGGAGGCTGTGCCCCAGGCGGACGCACTGGAGGCGCTGGCCCTGTTCACGGTAGAGCGCGAGATCTGATGGCCAAGGCGCCCAAGCGCCGCTTGGATCAGCTGGTGCTGGCCCGTGGTCTGGTGCCCTCTCGACAACAGGCCCAAGGCCTGATCGTCGCCGGGCGCGTTCTGGTCGACGATGTGCCGGTCACAAAGTGCGGTGCCCAGATTCGCGAAGACGTGAACCTGCGCATCAAAGGTGACCTGATGCCCTTCGTGAGCCGCGGGGGAATAAAGCTACAAGGCGCCCTCCAAGCCTTTGAATCGGTCCAGGTTGCTGGACGGATCTGCGCGGATCTGGGGGCCTCGACTGGAGGGTTCACGGACTGCTTGCTGCAGGGAGACGCCGCTAAGGTCTACGCCATTGACGTGGGCTACGGACAGCTGGCTTGGTCCATACGCGAGGCCCCCCGGGTTGTGGTCATGGAGCGCACCAACGCGCGCACCCTAGAGTCGCTCCCAGACCCCATCCAGCTGGTGGTCGGAGATCTAAGCTTCATCGGCTTGGGCAAAATCCTGCCGGCCATCACACGTATTACCGCCCCCCGGGCAGACTGCGTGCTGCTCATCAAGCCACAATTCGAGGTCGGCGCCGCAGGCTTAGCCAAGGGTGGGGTGGTCAAGTCCGAGGCCTTGCGAGAGAAGGCGGTCGCTGACGTTCTGCAGACAGCCAAGGCTCTGGGCTTTGCATATCTTGGCCGTATTGAGAGCCCCATCCAGGGTGCGAAGAGTGGCAACATCGAGTACCTCGTGCACCTGCAGGCACCCTGAGCCGCTCAGTGCTACCCTACAGGACCGGAGGCTCCCTTGCTGCTGCTCACCTTGGCCTGTACCTGGATCTCAGAAGCTGACGTAGATGCCCGCTTAGATCAACTCGACGACGACGGAGACGGCTTCTCCATTGCCGATGGGGACTGCGACGACGGGAACGCCAACAGCTACCCCGGAGCGACCGAACTTTGGTACGACGGCGTGAATCAAGACTGCGGGGACGAGCAGGACTATGACGCGGATGGCGATGGCTTCGACGGCAATGGTGGCGAGGACTGCAACGACACCAACCCGGAGATCAACCCCAGCGCGGCCGAGATCTGGTACGACAACATCGATCAGGACTGCGCCCAGGACAGCGACTTTGACGCAGACCAAGACGGCGAGAACCGGGTGCCCGAGGGCCCGGACTGCGACGACACCGATGGCGGCATCAACGGCAGTGCCGAAGAGGTCTGGTACGACGGCGTAGATGCAAACTGCGATGGAGCGAATGACTACGACGCGGATCTGGACCTCTCTCCTGTTCCCGATGACTGCGACGATGGGAATCCAGAGATCTACCCCGGCGCCGAAGACTCCTGGTACGACGGGATCAACTCCAACTGCGACGAGGTCGACGAGCTGGGAGACTACGATCAGGATGGCGATGGCGCCTACCAACTCGACGCTCTGACCGAACCCTTGGACTGTGACGATACAGACTCCCAGGCCTTTCCTGGCGCACTCGAAGACCCAGCGGATAGCCGTGATCTGGACTGCAACGACAGCGCTACTGGCTTTGATGTCACCGCTATAGATCTCGTCCTGGCCAACGCCCGCGACCTGTCCTCCGTCTCCGATGGTAGCGCCGGCTACGTGAGCTTCCTGGCCACTTCGGCAACCGACTCGGGCAGCTTGTCTCTCAGCAACGCAGCCATCGTTCTGGAGTACGACGACACCCCAGAGACCGGCGCCCTGACTACCCGCGGATGGCTGTCCACCTCAGCCCTGGACGAGGGTCTAGACTTTATTATCTCCGACGGGACCATCGTGGGCTCGACGGGCCTGCTGACCAGCGCCAGCCGCTCGCTCCTGCTCAAGAAGGACTCCAGTACCTCTCCCAACCAATGGAGCGCGCAAGCGGCCGGCTTGACTGGCTCCTTCAACGACACTGCTGTTGCCCAGAACACCGATGGGAGCGTGCACGCCGTCGGCTGCGCGAATGACGGAATCCAGTACATCAAGGTGGACGACCTGACCTCGTCGACGGTCTCCCTGGCCGACTATCAGACCACCCAACCAGCCGAGAACTGCGAGCTCTACTTGGACGGGAGTGGGACGGGCTTACTCGGACTCACAGACGCTGGGACCGGCGAGTACGTCGTCATGTCTTGGGACACGACCCTCCCAACGATCACGTGGGTGGAGCTGTCCCGAGAGCCCGCCGTGAGCCTACTAGACTTGGATTGGGATGCCCCGGAAAGTATCCTTATCGAGCTCTACGTTGACCAGAACTTGGGTACCGTGCTGTTGAGTGACGGCGTCACTTCTGCCAGCATCACGCCCACCGAGACACCCGTCCAGGCTTCCTGGGACGTGAACCCCAGTACCGGCACAGTCTACGTGGTCTGGACCGACAGTTTGGGAGGCGCGGGATTTGCCTGGGGTAGCCTAAGCGCCGGCTTCGACACGGCCGAAATAGGCCTACCCTGGGTGGCCAAGGAGCTGACCGTAATGGCCCAGAGCGACGGAGAGAGCGTTCTGGTCGTGGCGATCAACGCCGCGGACGTAGCCCAAGCGGTCGTACTTGCCCCTTAAGGATTCGGGTGTCACGGTCTACGGCATCCAATCCCAAGCCCCCCTCGCTCGACCACCTATCGCTGAAGCTCCCCTTTGACGGGAACCGGGATGCCGCGCACATAGAGCTTGCGCCAAGTCCTTAGGCCTTGATCGTCTTCGGCCAAAACCACCAGGGTGTTTCGGCCGGGCTCCAGCTCAAAGAGCACACTCTGCTCCCAGTGGCGCCCTACGCCTGCCTGCCAAGAGAGCTTTCTGCCCTGGTGCCAGACCACCACATGATCTACTCCGCGCTCGTCTTTGGCTGCGACCGTCAGGCTGTACGGGCCTTCTTCCGCGTTGAGGGGCGTGCGCACATCAACCTGGGGGGCACGCAGGTGCACCGAGCGACCGTCCAAAGGTAGCTCCAGGGCCATCGAGGCGATCTCGCCAAAGCGCTGGGTCTCGATAATGAGCTGAACTGGAATGCTCTGCAGTGCCGGATCCACGCGGCTGGTATCGATACCGAGCTGGAGGGTGACCACACCGTCGCCAGCCATACTGGGCACTACGCTCTCGTACTGGGTGAGCTGAATGCCGGAGCTGGGTGCTACCTCAAAGCGTGCTCGAATCCCCTGCAGAGGATGATCCGCGTGATTGGACAGCCGCAGCTCGGCGCGCTCGCCCTGAGCATCGGAAATGTGGTGAACGCGTACGCTCACCTCGGGCCAAGGAAGGCCCTCGTAGCCCAGGATGGTGATTCCTTGATCTACTTCGGGGCGGCCGTCGCTCTGCACAACCACACTCACCGAACTCTCCCGCCCCACTGCTGCAAAAGGGATCAGGACCTGCGCCAACCCCTCACGGCTCTGCCCAGGAGCTAAAAAGCCTACCGGCAGCACGTAGCGGGTCCAGGTGGCGTCGCTGGACTCCAGGCGCACCATCACGCGATGCAAGGGCTCATCGCCTGTGTTGGTGACCCGGGCAACCAGCTCAGCTGCATCACCAGCGCGCACGGGCTCCCGGGTAAAGACCTGCACCTCCAATTCTGGGGCACCTCCGAGTTCCGGAGCCGCGCGCCAGTCGATGTCCCGCACGGCGAAGGTAGCGACCAGGCGGGCTTCCTCCTCTACCCGCATCAGCTCCCGAACCTGGCCGGCAGCGTCCAAGACCCGTGAGCGATTCATGTCTCCCGCGGACTGGGCCAGGACACGCACAGCGAGCTCTTCCCACAGCTCGCTACGCTCTGGGGTCTCCCCGACCTGGCGCCAGCCGGGCTGCTCCTCAACGAAGAGCAGAGGTTCGGGGCCGTCGGGCTCCTTAAAGTCGTTCAGGTAGCGCACACCATTGGGCTCAAAGCGCACCACGCCGATGGGCAGGTCTGCGGCAACGCCGTGCTCATCGTGGATGCTCAGGCCACCCGAGAGAAGGTACTGGGCCACCGTGAGCTTTAGGCGCACGTCTGGGCGCAGGGTGTAGACCTTCTGCACTGTCCCTTTGCCGTAGCTGCGGGTCCCCAACAGCACGGCCCGATCCAACTCGCGTAGGGACCCAGCCAGGATCTCCGAGCCGGATGCCGTGCGGTGATTCTGCAGAATCACGACCGGGATCTGAGGCTCGCTGCCGTCTTCGTCCGCCCAAAGATGCTCGATTAGGCCGCGCACCTTCCCTCCGTCCGCACCCACAGTGCGAACCAGATCACCCGCGGACACAAAGGCGTCGGCAGACTTGGCCGACTGCAGCATGGAGCCGCCCGTGTTGTCCCGCAGGTCCAAGACCAGGCCGCGGTTCAGGGCCCCCTGAGCTTCGAGCTCATCTATGCCTTGCAGCAGGTAGGCCTCAGTGAGCTCAGAGAAGTGATCGATTCGGATGTAGCCAAAGCCGCCCACCAGAACCTTCCAGGAGACGTTGGGCTCCCGTACTTCGTCCCGTGTGATCACAAAGTCCAGCACCTGTCCTTCCGGATTCTCAAGCAGTGTGCGCCGAACCTGCACCATCACCTGGGTGCCCTGCTCGCCAATGAGCATCTCAGTGATATCCCTGACCCCCATCCCAACCAGGGCCTGCCCATCCACGGTGATCAGCGTATCGCCGCTGCGCAGACCGGCTTTGTGGGCTGGATTGTCCACGAAGACTTGGCTGAGCACCACCTCTCCATTCTGGGTGCGAACCCGCGCACCAATACCGAAGTAGGTGCCCCGTAGACGCTGGTCAAAGGCCTGCAGACGCTCCCCGTACAGCACGCGAGAGTGCTGATCCAGGGCCTGGGCCGCCCCTGCCAACAGCAAAACATCCAGCTCGACATCATCGAGAGGAAGCTCGGCTTGCCGCATCAGACTCTCGATCTCCCGCAGACCGTTGGCCAAACTCTCCCAGTCCCAAGCCGTCACCCGACCCAGTTCGCGCCCATCTCCGGCCTGCAGAATCAGGAAATCACCTTCCTGTTCGGCCAGCAGCCATTCGATTTCGTCTTCCAGTTCCTCTCCCGCCGCCACCAGCAAGTCCAAGGGCTGCACATCCGCTCGATGCAGGTACAACCCCTCGATTCGCGCCAACCCGGCCGTGTAGAGATCCGGGGCCTCGGCGACCGCTGGTCGCGAGATCAGCCCCAGACAGATCAGCCCAAGTGATAAATGTAGAGCCAGTGTGCGCATGCGAATCATTGTCATGGAAGATACCTGCCGAACAGGACGGGCGCCATGCCCCGGAAGGAGACCATGGACCAACAACAACTCAAGGCCCTGCTCGAGCAGGTACAGAGCGGCCAAACTCAAGTAGAACAGGCCGCCGCCGTACTCTCAGGAGCCGGGGTAGACATCGATGGCGACACCGTCGCAACACCGGACACCCGCCGCGCACTTCGCAGAGGCATCCCAGAGGTGGTCTTTGGCCAGGGCAAGACCCCCGAGCAGATCACGTCCATCATCGGCGTGCTGGATCAAGCCGGCCAGTCCGGACTCGTGACCCGAATCGACGCACAGGCTGCTGCAAAAGTGAGGGAAAGCTGGCCCGATGCTGTCTACCACGCCACCGCTCGGGTCCTGGAGCGCCGAGTTGGACCCTGGGTAGATCGCGGCCAAGGGACCATCCTGATTATCTGCGCGGGCACCTCAGACCTGCCAGTAGCGAGCGAGGCCAGTGTGGTGGCCCACGCCCTGGGCAACCAAGTCAAGAAAGTCACTGACGTGGGCGTGGCCGGCCTGCATCGCATCCTGCGTCACCAAGAAGACTTGGCCCAAGCCCGCGTGGTCATCGTCGTGGCCGGCATGGAGGGTGCCCTGCCCAGTGTGGTGGCCGGCTTGACCGACAGGCCCGTCATCGCCGTGCCGACCAGCGTGGGCTACGGCGCCAGTTTCGGCGGCCTGGCAGCCCTGCTCGGCATGCTCAACAGCTGCGCGGCCGGTGTGAGCGTGGTGAACATCGACAACGGTTTTGGTGCGGCCTACCAAGCCACGCTGATCAACCGGCTCAGCTGATGCCGATGCGCACCCTGTGGATCGACGCCCGAGCGGGCATAGCCGGTGACATGCTCTGTGCCGCGCTGCTCCAAGCGGGAGGCGACCTGGGCGAACTGCAGCTGGAGATCGACAAGCTGGCCTTGCCCGAACTCACGCTGCACACGCAAGTGGTGACCCGGGGGGCCTTCTCCTGTCTGCACTTCAGGGTGCTCAGTGGAGAGCAGGCTGCAGACGCTAGCGCCCCTTGGCAAGCCCCAGGCGCCCCGCCCAGCCACGACCATAGCCACAGCCACGACCACAGCCACGACCACAGCCACAGCCACAGCCAAAGTCAGCCGGACAGCGCCAAGACCAACCCCGCCTCGTGGCACGCCATCCGAACACGCATCACCCAAGCCGGACTCCCGCAAGGCGTGAAGGACAGAGCACTGGCCGTGTTTCAAGCTTTGGCCAAGGCCGAGGCACAGGTACACGGTCTACCCGTTGACCAAGTCACCTTCCACGAGGTCGGTGCGGCTGACTCCATCGCCGACATCGTCTCCGCCTGCGTGCTCATCGAACAACTCGGCATCACCCGCATTCTGTGCACCGAGCTGCCCATGGGAGGGGGCCCGGTAAGCACGGCCCACGGAGAGATCACGGCCCCTGCACCAGCCACCGTCACCCTACTCAAGGGCTGGCCGTGCTTTCAAGACCAACGCCGGGGAGAGCTGGTCACTCCCACCGGCGCAGCCTTGGTGGCGACCCTGGCCACTCCGGGTCCCATGCCGACCATGCGGCCCCAGTCCTGTGGATTTGGAGCCGGCACCTGGAATCCCAGCGGCTGGAGCAACCACGTGCGCGTGGTGCTGGGGGAGTTTGACCAAGACACCACCCCCACCAGCGTTCTGGAGCTTCAGACCCAGGTGGACGACATGCGCGGAGAGGAGGTGCCCGCCCTGCTGGACGCCCTGTTCGCCGCTGGAGCACTGGACGCCTGGAGTCAGTCGATCAGCATGAAGAAGGGCCGGCCGGCTCTGCTGCTCAGCGCCCTGTGTCGCCCCCAGGACCGGGCCGCAGTGAGCCGCGCCATGCTGCGGCACAGCACAAGCTTTGGCTTGCGGGTGCAGGTCTTGGAGCGGGAAGTACTGCGCCGGGAACATGTGGAAGTACAGACGGCTTTTGGCCCCATCCGAATCAAAGTGGGGTGGCTTGGAAGAGACCGTCTGCAGGCCAGCCCTGAGCACCAAGACTGTGCCCAAGCCGCCTTGGCGCACGATCAACCCCTGCGATCGGTGTACGCTGCCGCCCAAGCCGCATATCGCTCGGCCCACCCGGAGTAGCGTCCATGGCCCGCCTGTTGGTCTCCAATCCCAAGCTCGCTGAGCGCCTGCAGCGTGCGGGTCACTCCGTGTCGTGGGAGCCCAGCGGCCCGGTGGACGCTGAGCTGCTTTTGATCGGCTTTGAAGACGGCCCAGTCAGCGGCCCCGAGTGGATTCGCTCGCAGCGCAACCGGAGCAGGTTCACCACCCTCCTTGTGGTGTGCTCCAGCACAGAACAAGCCGAGCAGGCCCTGGCGGCAGGTGCCAACGATGTGGTGCGCACCCCCCTGTCACCGGCTGTTCTTGCAGCCCGACTCCGCGGCTGGCTCGCGACACCCAGTTCTTCCGCAAGCGATGCCTCCGGGGCCTCAGATCTATTGCCAAGGCTGATCGAGGCGTCACCGGACCCCGTGGTCGCCGTCGATCTACAGGGCCAGATCCTGCTCTTCTCCCGAGCCGCCGAAGAGGTGTTGGGCTACCCCGCGCACAAGGTCCTGGGCCACATGCACGTTGGGCAGCTCTACGCCGCTGCAGGAGACGCGAGCCATGTCCTGGCGCGTCTGAAAGCAGCCGAGGGACACCGGATCAACGAACATGCGGTTCGGCTGCGCAGCGCCCAAGGGGAATCTATTTTGGTCCAGCTCTCCGCCACCTTGCTTCATGATGCCTCCGGCCGGGCCGTGGCGACGGTGGGGATCTTTCGAGACGACAGGGAGCGCCTGCAGCTCGCCCGTGCGTTGGAGAGCACCACCGATCAACTGGTCCAGAGCGAGGCCAGGGGAAGCCTGCTGGACGCCGCCAGAGCAGGTATCGCCGGGCTCTCAGACCCTCTGACGGAGGCCTTGGGACGACTGGAGCTGGCTAGTTTGAGCCCACAGATTGATCCCGGTCTGCGGGTGCAGCTCTCTCAAGCCGCTGCCCCCTTGGACCACGTGCTCCAGCGCACACGAGAGTTGACGGAACGCCTAGATTCGGGCACCTAAGGAAACAGCGCCCCCCTGTGGGTTCGGAGATCTTTATGTTTCTGATGCTGTCCTCCTTGGCCTTGGCCACCCAGCTCGACATCCAGATAGAGCCGTGCCCCACCGGCAAAGGCACCGCGCGCGTTTACACCAAGGTGAGCGCCAACACCCACGGTGGCTGGGACAGCGACCTGGTCAGCTACTCTACAGAGGGCCAGTACCGCGAGTACGCCATCGCCACCTGCCCCGAGGACCTGTTCACGGTCTACGGCCTGGACATGGCTAAGATCTCGCCTACCGACCAGCAGCTCAGTCAGATCGGAAGCAAGCTCGCAGAGATCCAAAGAGCTGCCGGGGACCCCGACAAGCTGGAGGTCTGGGACCGCTACCTCATCGCTGGCGAGATGTACAAGATTTTAGAGGCCGACCACCGCCGGCTCTATCAACTCTATCTACAGGCCAGCTGGACTGCGCGAGACGAAGCAGTAGGCGTTTACCTCGGCCTGGACGGCCCTATCCAAGCCCGGGAGCTGCTAGATCAGGGGGCCGCTGAGCTAAATCGCAGCGATTTGAGCGCCCGCCAGCGCAAGGTCCTTCTGCACAACTTGGCCCGCGTCGCCCACCGAGGCGGCTTCGCGCCAGAGCGCGACCAGCACCTCAAAGCCTTTGAGCAGGTTGGCACCCTGGACAAAGAAGAAGCGGAGGCACTCAAGCGCTTCCGTTGGATCGTGACCCAAGTCGAGCCCAAGCTGCAGCGCTTGGCCATGGCCGAGCTGCAGGCCTACCTCGCCACCGAGCCCAACGACCCCATCGAACTCACCCGGGCCACCTACTTGCTGGCCGACCTGTACCGACGCAATGGCCAGTTTGAGATCGCCATCCAGGGCTACGCACTGGTCGCCGTGCATCCTGACGCCCCTCCACAGCTCAAGGACTTGAGTGCGTGGTTTGGAAGTCAGCTCTAAGCGGAGACCTAAAGGTCAGTCCTGGTCGGGCGTGATCCAGCCCAAGCGGACCAACATGGCCTCGGCCCGGTCAATGTCGCGACCCATAAGCTCGAAGAGCTCCAGAAGAGCTTTGTCTCCCGCCTCTTCCGTCATCTTCCCGTCGGAATCGGTCAGATTCTCTCCTAGTTCCTTGCAGACCACCGAGAGAGCCACGACGACCATGCAGAACTCGCCGATAGACTCAAAGACCAAGGTGGGCTTCCAGCGCATGCGCTTGTAGCGCACCTGGTAGACCTTTTCGTCCCGGGAATCGAAGACGTAAACGCACGCGTCGCCCGCACGGCCAACGACCGTGTGGTTTTCATCCCAGTTCTTGAACTGCTCCCCGGTGGACGGGTCGTAGACGTAGCCCCCCTGCAGGGCCCAGAGCTTGCGCAAGCTGGGCAGGCTCAGCTCGGCAGGCCAGTAGCTCAGGCTAAGATTCACCGGTCCGAAGTTCGCATACATGTCCGCCAAGCCACCTGGCAGCGGAAAACTTCCGCCCCAGCTGGACTTGGGCTGAACCGCAACCATCGCTTCTGGGTAGTGCTGGTTCACGAGCTTTCGGGCCTTGCCTAAGTAGGAGACCAACGCCATTGAACAATCCTGTCAGGCTCCCAGCCTAACCGGTCAGCGGGGCTTTCCCTGCTTCGATCGAGAGGGGAACCTGCGGCAGGTCTTGGTGCTGGGTCGGGAAGAAGCGAGGGCGTCGGGACTGAGCAAGCAGATTTTCGTGCTTGGGTGCCGATTGGAGCATGCAAACGATGTCGGGCACTGAGAGCCTTCCCGGTCGCTCTCACAGCAAACCTAAGCCCTCCGTCTCCAGATCACTCAGCGCTATCGATGTGCTCTTGCTCAAAGTCCTGGTGCGTTGCCCCCCCCAACTTCCAGGTGGTCATCCAGCCCGCGGGCACGATGAAGAAGCCCGCCAAGGTGACCCCGCTCAGACCCACCACAACCAACATGCCCAGGGACTCCACCCCGCGGTTGGCGGCGAAGGTCAGGCTCAAAAAGGACAGGATGGTCGTCGCTGCGCTCAGGCCGCTGGCCCAACCCGTCGTGCTCAGGGCTTTCATCACCTGTCCAGGGCCCTCTTCCGCCAAGCGATGGAGCAGGTGAATGACCACATCCACGCCAATCCCTAGCAGGATGGGGATGCCCACCAAGTTGAGCACTGTCAGGTTGACCCGCGCAAGCACCAGGGCGCCGGCGCCCCAGGTCATTCCAAGACCGAGTACCAACATGGCGCCCAAGGAGCGGCGAATGGCTGTCAACCGCTGACCCTTCTTAAGAAGCGATGGCAGGGCTTGGCCAACTGTGCCCAGCCAAACCAGGAGCACCGCGCCCGCACCCACGACGGGCGCGTCCCGCTGCAGGATTCGGGAGAGAGAGCCCACAACCAGGTACTCGCCTGCAGCCGAGATGCCGCGCTCCTCAAAGAAGCTCTCGGCCTGGCTCTTGAGCTCAGAGACCCTGTCCAGGTTCCAAACATTGCCGGCCGGGAAGACCAGCAAGCGGTGGCGGCCATCAGCCGCTCCCACCATGTGCTGCAAACCTTGAGGGAGTTGAGTCACCGTCACTGGGGTCAAGTCGGCCCCATCCAGCGCTGAGAGGTTCTGCTTCAGAGCCGCGGGCAGGTAGATGTAGTTCTCGTCCAAAGACAGGGCCTGGATCTCCCGCAGCAACTCAAAGCGGCGCTCCTGCTCTGCCGGGAGGATGTCGTGCACCGAGATGATGCGGCCAATCTGATCTGCTTTCCCCGAATCCCGCAGACCACGCAGCTCTATAGCGCCCGCGCGAAGCGAATCACTGTCGGGGTACTCCGCGATGATGGCCGCGTAGGTCAACTGAACCAACGCGCGGTCCCTATCGGAGAGTTCCTCGTAGGCCATGCCCTCGCGCTTGAGCACGCTCAGGTCCTTCTCCATGCTTAAGTTGCGGGCGATGATGCCGAAACAGACCGAGATGCCCAGCAACCCCAAGAGCACCAATGGTGCAAAGCGGTAGGTTGGCGGGCGCGCCCTGACCGTGCCGCCGATCGGCAAGGTGCGGGGGCGCCAGGCACGGGGCTGCTTCTCACGCCAGGCGATGAGCACCGGCATGAGCATCAGCACGCTCACCAAGCAGGCACTCACTCCAAAAGCCAGCAGCACGCCCAGCTGAGAAAAACCCTTGAACTGCGCCAGGAGCAGCCCCAAGAAGCCGCCCACCGAAGTGATGCCCGCCGCAGCACAGGGCGGCCCGGTCTGGTCCCATGCACGAATGATGGCGTCTTCTAAGCAGTCCGAGTTGCCACGTTCCTCGCGGTAGCGAGAGTAGAGGTGAATGGCAAAGTCGATGCCCAACCCCACCAGAACCGCACCAAAAATCGCGGTGTAGCTGTTTAGAGAGCCAATCACCAAGGCCGCAAAACCAAAGGTAACGGCCGTGCCCACCAGCAGCGGCGTAAACAGGATGGGCAACACTCGCGCGTCCCGAAGAGCGCCGAGCAACAACAGGAGCACCAAAACAACGGAGACAGCCCCCGTCCAGCTCATGTCACCCACAAGACCCTCAACGTCGTCGACGTTGTACTTGTAGGCCCCGCCGATCCAGACCACCTCCACACCGCGGGACTCAGGGTCCAAGTCGGCCAAGGTCTGGTCCAAAAACTTCATGAACGCCCGGCAGAAGGGTAGGTCCGGTGCCGGCCCAGAGGGCCGAATGACGATGCGCTCCAGCGTTGGGAGCCCTTCCTCTTGTTGGGAGGCCTGGCTCAGCAGACTCCTGCGCCCGTCCGCCAGCTTGAGCTGCTCGGTCATTGGACCCAAGCTGAGCAAGCGTGAGGCCACGATGGGATTGGCCATGGTCTTTCCACTGGCCACCGCGGTGCTCAGGCGATTTCGCATCTCTACAAGGGTTTGGCTCTCCACGTGGGCCAAGCCCAGGCGCAGCGCCAGCGTGTCGTCCACGTCGTAGACCGCATAGTTCACGAACTCAGGGTGCTGCTCCAGCTCGTCTTGCAGCTCCAGAAGAAAGGCCCGGGTGTCGGTGGGCTCACCCGCGACTGCGATGGAGACCAGGTTCAGGCCACCCTCCGCCTCGTTCAGCGCCTTGAGGTTCTGGCTCGCCGCGTCGCTGTCGGGCATGAGGTTGAGAACATCGGAGTCAACGGTCAGCGTCGACGCAAAGCCCAGGGCCACCAGCGTGAGAACCAGGTAGCCAATGGCCACTGATTTACGATTTTTTAGAACCCAACGCGCCAGGCGACCAAAAATGGTGCGTGGCTGTATTGCGCTGCTGGTGCGCTCTTTCTCCAAGATGAGCCCTCCCTCGCGATGGTGCTCGCGCATCTTTAACCAACTATTCTTACCTCGGAGCTTAAACGCGCAGCAAGGTGGTCCGATAACTCTAAGGAGACGTTTGGAGAGGACTGGGGGAGTTAGAAAGAGTGGGTGTAAAAGTATCCGGGGTTCAAAAAAAACCGGTCCAAGATGGATCGTTCTTGACCCCCTCCCCCCTCCGTATACGTGATTTCAGGGACTTAGCTGAAAGTCGATAGTTGGCACACCAAATGCAATGGCTTTGGGTGAGACAACACACGGCTCCCTGGAGATTCCAAATGGCAACAGCACTCGCACTGGCAAGCAACGCAGCCCCCGATGCCATCGGTTCTGCTACCCCGCCTCCCAGCAAGAAGCGTGAGCAGCTGATTCTGGACCACTACCCATTGGTCCGGACCATCGCCAGCCGCATGATTCGCCGCTTTCCTGCCAGCGTGGACCTGGACGAACTGGTCAACGTCGGCACCCTGGGCCTGATTGACGCTGTCGACCGCTTCGACACTTCTCGCAACGTACCTTTCAAGGCCTACGCCGAGATTCGCATCCGCGGCTCCATCGTCGACGCACTGCGCGAGAATGACTGGGTCCCTCGCAGCGTGCGCCGCAAGGTCAACCGCATCGAAGTGGAACGCGAGCGCCTCTTCCGCAAGTTGGACCGTCAGCCCACTCAGGAAGAGATGGCCAAGTCCCTGGAAATCAGCGTCTCCGCCTACGAGGATCTGGCCGCCGACGCCCAAATCCGCAAGCTCGTCAGCTTGGACGCTCCCCTGGACAACGAATCCAGCACCCCATTGTCCGACAAGGTTGCCGGCGATGACGAAGATCTACTGGACAGCTGGGTGCGCGATGAGCTCATCCAAGAGGTCATTCAGGCAGTGCACCACCTCCCTCAGAAGGAACGAACCGCCGTCGGCCTGTATTACTTGCACGGTCTGACATTGAAAGAAATCGGCGAAGTACTTGGTGTTACGGAGAGTCGGGCATGCCAGCTGCGCAGCCAAGGAATTAAACGCCTCAAGTTTCGGGTGGCTCAGACCGTTCACTAAGTCGCACCCACTGGACGGCTCCAGAGCGGTGTCACCCAGGACACGGTATGGACAAGCAGCTTTCTTCTCTCGACCACACTCCCGTCACTGCGCCCAACGAGAAGGGTGACCGGGCCGCCTACGTAGCAGAGCTCCGAGCCCGCTACCTAAACGGCAGCTTGGACGAGGTTCTGATTCCTCAGAACGCCAAGATTCCAGATACCCTGCTTCAGGCCTTGTTTCCCCACATCTTCACTGAGAAGGGACCGACGAGTAGCTGGAACCACTAGCTTTCCGTCCAGGGTAGGCCGCGGCGCCCTAAATAGGCTTTTCCCAAGCCTTAAGACCGCTCCTTAGGGAGCAACCTTGTACCCCGTCCTTTTTCAAGGTCGGGGTGGTTGCGTTTGGGGGAACGAAGACGAGCCACTCAGTCTGGCAAATCAAAGTCCCGCTCAACCTCGTCCACCTTCCCCAGAGCCCGCACCATGACCCCAAGCTCCACCCCGGTGGTCAAGCTCGGCACCTGCGGCGGCGCCTCGTAGCTGCGAATTGACCCCGGCTGACCATTGTCGAAGACTTGTGTCTGGCCACCCACCACCAGCACGGACACCGGCAAGGCCACCCAGATGTCCAGGCGCGGCGAGAGTGACGTCTCCACCCCCAGCCGAATCTGCGCCATGCCGTAGTTGCTGCTCGCAAAGCTGGGCAGCCCTGTGCCGCTGGCAGGCAACAGGTTTTGAGCCGTCCCCTCTCCGAGCACATACACAAAACCCACCCCAACTTGCGGACGCGCTCTCCAGTTGGGCATCAAGGCCCCCAACACCCGCGCTCCAAGCAGCAAGTTCTGCTGAGGGAAGTCCTGGCCGTCCCGAGGGATCACGTCCTCCCCAACAATCTCTTGCTGGATGTGGATGTCGTACCGCCCAGCAGCCAGACCAAAGCCCACGTCGACCTCGACAAAGGGATTCAGGCCATAGCCCACCCACCCCATACCAACCGGGCCAGTAGACAGGGTGCGGCTCTGCCAAGCCTGACCCTGCAGATTCTGCTG
The DNA here is from genome assembly GCA_905480105.1 of uncultured bacterium. Taxonomy (GTDB): domain Bacteria; phylum Myxococcota_A; class UBA796; order UBA796; family CAJQPC01; genus CAJQPC01. Next base: position 15,293 of record CAJQPC010000264.1, read on the forward strand.
GGTGGTCGGATCGATGGCGTACCAACCCTCATATTGGGTATCCAACCCCCCGCGCATCACACCGCCTCCGGCATGGATCAGAAGCTGACCCCGTCGACCCGCGGTTGCTTTGCGCCACTGGCTCACGCTCATGCCCGAGTTCTTGAACTTTAGGAACTCATTGGGCGTCATGCCCATCAGCTCCCAAGGCGGCGTGGCATCGCTGGCGGCCTCCTTGCCCAGGTCATCCACCGTGTACTCGGGCCGCTGAATCTGGCGCTCCCCACGCGCGGAGAGCTCACTCACATCCCCCATCTCGCCAGCCAAGGCTGCCAGCTGTCGGGCCACATCTTCTCTCTGTTTGGCTTCGGCTTCTCGAGTATCGGCCCCGAACTCCCGCTCGTCTGACAAGGCCCCTTCCTCGCCAACGATGACGGCCAAAAGCATGTCCTTGACCAGCTTGGTAAAGCGCTGGTCATCCCCCACAGCCAGAAGCACGTCAAAGGCCACCGCTTCCCTTGAGTCGGAAACATCGATGATGCTGACGTGTACTGCATTGCCCTCTGGCAGCGCCGCTACAGACCCCGTCACAGCGTAGCTGGCGTCCACCCGGTCCCCTACAACATAGGCGCAACCCAAGGCTTCGCCCGGAGGGCACGAGAGCAGGTAGTCCACAGCCGTGGTCTCCCCGAAGTTGGGGGCCTCGTACGCGGTGACCACTGAGAGCTCGTCGGCGGCACCCAGCTCACCGGCCAGGTACCCGGTCATCAGAGAGGCGAAGCCTCCTGCTTCCTTGTTCTCCGGCTGTAGCTCAGAGACAAAGACACGGGTGGGTTCGGACTGCGCTTGAGCGCCAACAAGACCACCAAGGGCCAACCAGAGGGATAGCATTCCAGCATGGTAACCGAAGCCGCACCGGCAGCCTACGGGACCACCAGAACCGTCATTTTAGCGACTCTCGGTAGCGCAGCAGCTCAGGAACTCAGCGCTTCTTCACGGTGCGCCGACGCGGTGCCCGCTTGCCCTGAATGTCCTCGCCCTCGGGGGGCAGCAAGACAGCGACAATCTCGACGTGCTGGGTGTTCGGGAACATGTCGAAGGGCTTGATGCTGGTCACGCTCCAGCCCTCTTCTACAAAACCAGCCACGTCGCGGGCCAGGGCCTTGGGGTTGCAGCTGGTGTAGACGATGCGGCGTGGACGCAGGCGACGAATGGCGGCGCCAACCCCGTCTTCCAAACCCCGACGGGCTGGATTGACGAGCACGACAGGACAAAGCTCAGCCAGACGCTTTTGCTGCGCGTCCAAGACCTGATCGACGGAGCCTGCGACAAACTCAGCCGGAATCATCTGGCTGCCAGCGGCTGCGCGCGCGTGTGCGATGGCGGTCGCGTTGCCTTCGATTCCCAATGCCCAGCCCGTGATCTTGGCCGCATTCAAAGTGGTCCCCCCCACACCGCAGTAGAGATCCACAACGGGAACGCCGTCGGCGAGCTTGGCCTGTTCGATGATCTCGTCCACCAACAGGTGCCCGACCGCCGGATTGGTCTGGAAAAAGTCCGTGGGCCCCACCTGGACCTTGACCTGGCCCACCCTCTCAGTGAGGGTCTCCTGGCCAAAAATGCGGACGGTCGGGACGATGCCGTCCTCGTCCCGGTCATAGATGTTGTTGTCCTCGCGCTCGTTGACGTGCAGATGCACGCCGACAACCGAAGCGAGCTTGGAGGAGATGGCTTCGGCCATGCGGTCCAAGATGCGGGCCTGGTAGGCGACGACCAAAGTCACCAACACATTTCCAGTCTCAAGGGACTGACGCACCTGCACATAGCGGAGCAGGCCGCCCTCTCCTTGCACGTAGGGGCGAACGTCTAAGTCAATCATGGCGTGGGTGGCCGCCAGGGTGACTTGGCGAAGGAGCGGGGTCAGGATGTTGCACGAGGGAATGGTGACAATACGGCGGTTGAAACGCCCAGGAGCTCCCAGTCGGTAGTTCCCTTGGTCGCTGACGCCACAGACCAACTTGGAGACATGGCGGAAGTTCTCCAGACCATCGGGCACGGTGACCAGATCCTGGACTTGGACTTGGATGTTCTCGCCCTCAAAGGCCCGCTGAACCAGACTCACGCGGGCATCGGCCTGGCCCGGACCATCCACGTGCAGCCAGGGGCAGCCGCCACAAGCGACATAGCGCACGCAGGGTGGCTCGACGCGGTGCTTGGAAGGGGCCTGGGTGCCCTTAAAGACGACGTACTCGCGGTTCTGGCCCGCCCGACGGGTTTGAACCTGAGCGCTCTCTCCGGGAATGCCACCCCAAACCCAAACAGGAGGTTCGCCGTCCACCACGGCCTCGCCCTTGTCCGACCACCAAGTCGGCGTCACCGTACGCAGACCCTGGAGCGCTTCGCGGTACGGCGCGCGCTGTCCGGGAGGCTGGCCGCCACGGGGCCCACCCTGGCTGAGAGGCTCACGGTTTGGGGGGCGCTCCGCACCTGGTCGCCGCAGCGGACGCTCGCCACCGCCACCGCTGCTCCCACCGGCAGGGCGCTCGCCGTCCCATCGCTTCTTGGGGCGGGTGTCCTGGCGACCGTTGTAACCACCATCGGCTGGAGACCGTTTCCCACCTGGACCGGCATCTTGACGACGATGGTCCTGGTGGCCGGGCTTGCCACGGGTGTTTCCGCCTCGCTCGCTACCATGACGGGCACTGCCACCGCGGCCGCTCATGCCGCGGTCGTCGTTTCCACCACGCGAATTGCTGCGATCGCCGCGGAAATCCCGGTCGCCACCCCCGCGCTCGGGACCGCCGCGCTCGGGACCGCTGTGTTTGGGACCGCCGCGCTTGGGACTGCTGCGCTCGGGACCGCCGCGGTTGGAGCTGGGCCGGTTGGAGCCAGACCGCTTCGCGCTCGGCGGGCCGAAGTTGGGCCAACTGGAGGGGGTCGGCTCGTTCCGAAACTGCTCCGGATTGGCCTTCTCGTAGGCTAAGCGGGACTCATCTCTTGCGCGCGCTTCTGGCGATCGCAGATCTGGACGACGGTCCACATTGCGCCCACTCTCCATGTGAGCCAAGCGCTCCTCTGCATTTCGTAGATCGGGCCGAAAGTCACGGGACTTGCCGTGCTTGACCTGAGCCTGGGAGGATCCCCAACGGGCGTTGGGCGTGCGCTTGTCATCCTTCCCAGAGCGCTCCTTCGGCGGCAAAAAAGCCTCTTCCTTGGGCTTGCCCCAGCCTTCTGCAGCCGCAGACTGGCTCGGATCACCGCTGGTACGGGCACGGGAGCGCTTGGAAGGTGCGCGCTCGCCACTGGAGGGAGAGCGCTTGCCGGGGGACTTTCGAGGGGGCTTGGACATGCTCGCGGGTATAGCGCGAGGGGGCGCACGATGCTTTGTAAAAGCAGTGGATCAAGCGCCCAGCATGGCGGCTGGCAGACCTCAGTCCGGCAACCCCCGGCACGGTAGCAGCGTCGCATCCACCCGCTACCCATCCAATTCCTAGCCCTCCAGATCGATCCCCTGGGGGCCAAAGCGCAGCAGCCTAAAGCCCATGCGCTGGTCTACCGACTGACGCTGCGCCAGGTCCTCGGGGTCGTCCGCCTCGTGCACGGTTGCGCTATACGGAAGGGCGCCGCCGCCTCCGTCCACCACCTTGGGAATTTAGTCCGTCTCAAAGCCCGCCGGACAGCTCTTGGGTTTCCAGTGCCGGATTGGCCTGGAGCGGAGGAAAAGCGTAGTCGGTCTGCAGCTTGGATCGTCCTGTGATCCGGGTCGGCGGGTCGGCTGTGCCAACGATCAGCTGTACCGGCAGCTCCACATCCTGGTTCAGGGTCTCAAGTGGAGGGGCGAAAGCTGCGCTTGGGGCCTAGCGTCAAGCGTACGGGGCCTTTGCGCGGGTCGCTTATCTCCATGGAGTAGGCCAGCACCTCGACCCCGGCGGCCAGGGCACGGTCCAGCTCTTGACCGTACTTGGGGTCGACATCGCGTGCAGGTTGGATGATCTGAGCGTCCCCGCGGGAAACCAAGAAAAAGAGCACCGAGCGGTCTCCGTTCTGGACCATGTGGGTCAATTCGCGCAGGTGCTTGGCCCCTCGGGCGCTCACAGCATCCGGGAATGCCGCTACCCCTGGCTCCACCAACAGGGTCGCTGACTTGAGCTCCACAAAACAGCGGCCGGGGTTCTCCAACAGAGCATCGATTCGGCTGCGCTCCTCGCCATAGCGAACCTCAGTACGCACGCTCTCGTACCCGATCAGCTCTGGAATCAGGTCCCGTCTCAGGGCGTCAGCCAGCACCGCGTTTGGACGCTGGGTGTTCACCAAGATGGGAATGTTTTCAGGAGTGATGGACAGCTCCCATCCCCACTTGAGCTTGCGCTTGGGGCTGGGGTGGTGCGAGAGCCAGACCGACCAGCCCGGCTCCATGCACGAGGTCATGCGTCCAGGGTTGGGACAGTGGGCGGTCACCTCGGTCCCATCATCCAGGCGTACGTCCGCCAAAAAGCGCTTGTAGCGCCGCAGCAAGACCGCGTGGGTCAGCTTCGGGAGCAAGACGCCGGGCTCGGTGTCTGTTCCGGCGTTCATACGATCGCTCACAGGCCGGTGTAGTCCTCGTCCAAGTAGCTGAGCAGAACGTGGGCGTTGCCAGCGCGGGTCGCACCGGAGCCGCTGGCCCCTGGGCTGCCCAGCAAAAAGTCATCCAAGCCGTCACCGTCCAGATCTGCGATCTGCATGGAGTAACCAGTCAGCTCGTCGTCCTTCCATCCATCGATCAAGTGCTCGTCCGCGCGCAGGTCCGCAGCGATGGAACCGCCGCCACTCACGTCGCTGGCTTGCAGGATGTAGCCGGCGGCCCGCGCGGGCTCGCCTTCGAGGAAGGCCGGATTGACGATGGCGCGGTCGCCGGCGTGCATCACGAAGATGTCGTCGACCCCGTCGCCGTCAAAGTCACCCTGGGTCTCGGGAGTCTGGACGTGACCGTAGTCTACGGTTCCCTCGATGGTGCCAAAGGCTTGGTCGGTCACGCGGGTCAAGTTGCCCTGGCCGCGGGTGATCTCGTTGGAGTTCACCAGATAGATCCGTCCTCCTCCGCCCGTAGCCGCGTTCCCAGCAGCCCCGTAGGCACGCACCAAGATCTCGGGGTAGCCGTTGCCGTCCATGTCGTCGTACCAACCGGTGGTCACACCGATCTCGTCCCCGTTCGCGCCACGAATCCAGTCCATGTCGTCGACCACGCCAATAAAGCCGTCCATCTCATCACCCCAAGCCACAGCCAGAGCCCCGTTGCCACCCGTTGCGGTGTAGTCCGGGAAGAGCAGCTCGGGAACGCCATCGCCGTCCAGATCAACCTCGCCCAAGGAATGGCCCCCGTCATTGCCGGCGCCTGTGATCTCCGCAAGGGCGCTGACCGAAGTCAATCGGCCTCCGAGCATGGCGTCGGCGCCAGAAAAGACCGCAGTGTAGGTGTTGCTGCCGTAGGTCGCGCCGGCCCAAGCGGTGGACACAGCCAAGTCGCTGACGCCGTCATTGTCCACGTCGCCCACTGCGACCACGTCAAAGCCGGTGTACACGCCGCTTCCAACCAAGGATGCGATGGCATCTCCGGTACCTAGCGCTCCGCCAGCCGCGATGGTGGCGCCATCGAAGAGGTAGCTGACCGAGTCGGTAACAGGCGCGCTAACCAGCAGCTCACTGAGGCCGTCACCGTCCAGATCGCCGATGTTGTCCATCGCCGCACCCAGGTAGTCGCCCTGGACACCGTCGATGCTTGCCGTAGCGAGCTCGTGGGGCTTTCCGCCCCCATCGCCCACGTCCAGGATGTAGACCCGACCCGGGTTGGCATTGCCCTCCGTAGGCAGGCCAAAACCACCAATGGCCACGCTGCGGTATCCGTCGCCATCGTAGTCCTCCAACACGGCTGTTGAGTAGCCCAAAAAGCCGTCTTCAACGCCAACGGTGCCAGACCACCAAGCCGCTGCATCGCGGCTGTTCAGCACGTCGACCACGCCGTCGCAGTCTCGATCCTTGTTGTCGAGGAGCTCCGGATTTCCACCTGCGGTGAGGGGGTCCTCGTCGTCGCAGTCGGTGCCCACTACGCCATCGCTGTCGGGTTCGCTGCTGGAGTCGTCGCCGTCCAGGTCCGCGTCATAGTCCGAGGCGGTGCCAGTGCAGTTCTGGTCGATGCCGTCGTACCAGATCTCCTCTACCCCAGGGTTGCGGTCCGGGTCCCGGTCATCACAGTCGGTCTTGTCGTCGCCAATGCCTGGATAGCCGTCCCCGTCACAGTCATCGGTGTCCTCGAGTCCATCGCAGTTCTCGTCGATGCCGTTGTAGCAGACCTCTTCCGCGCCGGGAAAGATGTCCTTGTTGGCGTCGTTGCAGTCGTCTCCACCCGCCTGGACGGAGTCGTAGCCGTCGGCGTCGAAGTCCACCATGTCCCCGTCACCGGCGCAGTCATCGTCCACCCCGTTGTAGGGGATGTCGTCGGCGCCCGGGAAGGTGTAGGAGTTGCGGTCATCGCAGTCCTCGGCCATGGAAAACCCGTCGCAGTCGCAGTCGGTGGCGTCGGGGTAGCCGAAGCAGTCCTGGTCAGGAGACGTGACCAAGTTGGGGGGCTTTTCGCATGCATCCAAGCCACCGCTGTCCCTTGGACCGGTGTCATCGATGGCTGGGTCGTCCTTGGTACAGGCAATCAGGGCAAGGGCGATGAGCATGGGGTCCTCCGGGGGGCGCCCAACACTATCGCACCTTCAGCTCAGTGCCTGCGACAAGACGTTGTAGGTTTTCACGGTGTCGCAGGAGCAGGACCGCGGCAACG
>CAJQPC010000265.1 GCA_905480105.1 uncultured bacterium
AGAAGATGTGCAGACCGGCCCCGGCGACATTGTCCAGCCACTGCAGCCGATTGATCTGGATCCGACTGCCATCCAGCTTTTCAGTAGTGACAACACCGCCCAAACCAAAACTGCACCGCTGCACGAGCACGTCATTGAGCACCAAGTCTTGGGCATCCAACCGCAGCAGTCCGCCAGTGGCCAGGATGTCCTGAAGCGTCACCGACTCCATGGCCAGAGCCCCCGCAGAGATCTCCAGCGGCGTGGCGATCTGAAGCTCTTGAAACACAAGCTCGGGTGGATGCCCCGGCCAGAGAAGCTGCTCACCTTGGGCGCCCAAGTCTGGACTGGCGACGATGCGGGTCAGCTCGGGGCCCTGACCAAAGAGATGAATGGATCCAGCGAGGGACTCCAGCTCCAAAATGTCCTGGTCGATCTCAAAGTCGCCCTCTCCTAGACACAGTGTCATCCAGGGGGCGTCCATCTTCAGTGCTGCCCCCAGGGACGAAAAGCTGCGTCGTCCCTCTAGCCATTGCACCCGTTCAGGGTCCGGATCACAGACCACCTGGGGCAAGGGCTGGGTGACAGGCACACAAGCCAAAAGGAACAGGGAGAGCACTTCTCATGGCTACCACAAACCAAGCCAAATCCGGCCCATCAAGCCACCTGATCGTAGGCCGCCAAGAGCTCCCGGGCGTAGCTCCGTGACCCATCGCCCAGGGCTGCGCCGCCCACCAGCCTGGCCAGCTCTTCTACCCGCCCGTCCAGGTCAAGGTTCTCGATTTGGGTGCGGGTGCGCCCACTCTTGACCCGTTTGGAGATGCGCAGGTGGGTGTCTGCCAAGAGCGCGATCTGAGGCAAATGGGTGATGCACAGCAGCTGCCCCATTCCCGAGAGCTCCCGAAGCTTGGCACCCACAGTCTCCGCCGCCTTTCCGGAGATGCCGGCATCGATCTCATCAAAGACCCAACTGCGAGGCCCTTCTCCCCCCCGCAGGGCGATCTTCAGCCCCAACAGTACCCTGGAGAGTTCTCCCCCCGAGGCCACTTTGGCAACCGCCCGAGGCTCCTCCCCTGGATTGGCCGAGAGTTGAAAGACCACATCCTCTGCGCCCAAAGCCCCGAGATAACGGCCATCTGGCAGCCGCTCCCCTTCCGTGGCGGGGATGAGTGCGGTGCAGAAGCGGGACTGCTTCATGGCCAGAGAGCCCAGCTCCTTGGCCATGGCTGCATCCAAGCGAACAGCAGCGCGCTGACGGGCTGCGCTGAGCTGATCAGCATGCACCATGGCCTGGACGCGCGCGTCTTCGACAACCATTGCAGCCTCATCCATGCGCTCATCCAACATCCCCAGTCCCTCCAACTCCTGCTCTAGCCGCTCTACGCAGAGATGCAGCTCACTGGGGTCGCATCCGTGCTTTCGCGCCAAACGTACATACAAACGCCGACGTCGCTCCAGCTCATCCAGGCTGCGGGGGTTGGACTTGACCTGACGCATGACGCCCTGCACCTCCTGGGCGATGTCTTCCACCAAATAGAGCACCTCGGCCAAACGATCCGCTTGCGCCCCAAAGCGCTCGTCAAAGGCAGCGACACCACGCAGAGCAGACTCCGCACGTGTCAGACGATCCAGCGCCGACCCCTCTGCCGAGTAAAGCTCCCTCTCCGCATTTCGAGCACCACTGCGCAGATCTTCGGCGTGTCGAAGCCCCAGCAATGACTGCTCCATACCGACAAATTCTGCGTCTTCTGGAGAGAGTTCCTTGAGTTCCTGAAGCTGGAAACGCAGATATTCCTGCTGCTCCTCCACCCGGTCGGCGTCGCGCTTTAAGCGCCGAAGAGCACGGCGCGCATCCGCCAAAGCCTTGTGGGCACCCAACACGCGATTCAATTCCGGTGCGCAGCGGCCGTGCCGATCCAGAAGCGTTCGGTGGTGCTCGCAATCCATCAGCAACCGCTGCTCGTGCTGCCCGGAGAACTCCACCAGGACGGAACCCAAGGACTGCAGATCCGTGCGCTTGACCGCTTGGTCATTCACATAGGAGCGACCCGATCCCTGAGGCGGCAGGGTGCGCCGAATCTCCAAAGTGTCGGAGAGGGGCAGACCCAAGTCCCGCAAGCGGCGCTGCAGGGCCAGGTTGTCCCCAACGGAAAAGCTGGCGCTGACCTGAGCGCCCGAACTGCCTGTGCGCACCAGGTGGGTTCCACCCTTGGACCCCAAGATCAGCGCTAAGCCCTGGAGCAACACCGACTTACCTGTCCCCGTCTCCCCTGAAAGTACATTCAAGCCGGGCCCGAAACTCACACAGGCGGACTCGATGATCGCCAAATTCTCAATGCGTAGCGTCAACAACATCCGGCAACTCCTGTACAGCCGTTCAGGCTGTCCGCCATAGAATCACTGCTTAGATGTTCAGTGTCAAGGCGATTAAGACCAAATTTTGTCCGCCCCCGTCAAGGGCGCATCCACACAGATGCAATACAAGAACCCCATGGCCTTGTTGTTGCCCAAAAGTGATCCCCCCGTCTTGCAGCTTAACCTTCAAGATCTGGAGATTCACTACACGGACCAGGGTCCCTCCTCAGGCCCAACGGTGCTGGCCATTCACGGCTACCCCGGCTCGCCCAAAGATTTTCGATACATGGGGCCTCACCTGGAGCCAGAGCTGAGGTTGATCCGCCTGGCATTGGCTGGCCAAGGCCACAGTCCAGAGGATGGCGGGACCACCGTTCCAGAGCGCGTGGCTTTTGTGCGCCGCTTCTTGGACGGCATGGACCTAAAATCCGTGATGCTCCTGGGACACTCAATGGGGGGTGGGATCTCTCAGGCTGTGGCTGCGGTAGACGATCGGGTGACTGCTCTTGCTCTGCTGGCCAGCGTGGGGCTTCGTAGGCACAAGGGTCTGCGCTGGACCAGTCCAAAGGTGCTGCCGGCCCTGCGATCCGAGCTGGGATGGTTGGCGATGCGCCCTGGGATTCGTCAAGCTTTCATGGGGGCCGGATTTCCCAACTCCACCGGAGACGGTCCAATAAGAAATGCACTAATCAGTGCCTTGGAACTGGACTTTGACATGCTCAATACCCTTCCCGAGCTGATTTCAGTGCCGACACTGGTGGCATGGACGGACGACGATGCCCTCATAGAGCCAGAGATCTCCCGGGAGATCGCGGACCGCATGCCAAAAGGACCCAGGCTGCACTTCCAAAACGGCGGCCACAACCTTCAGAAACAACACGCTCGAGCCATCAGCAGCGAGATCCTTGCCATGCTCCGGTGAACCAACCCAAACCAACGCACACTATGACCGACCTGGACGGACGGATAGACGGTTAAAGACCTTCCCCTGAAGCCCTCCAACCACTGCACCTGCGGTCGTCGCGTTATACTCCGGCCCCTCTCCTCGGATTCGCCATGTTTCAGACCATCGGACGCGCCAGACAAGTGAACCGTCACCGACAGCTCGGTGCCGGAATGCTGGCCGTGCTCCTGCTTATGACTGCCACAGGCTTTAGTGCCTTGAGCGGTGGTCAAGAGGTGGAGTTGCTCGATATCGAGTCCGTCAAAGTTGAGTTCATCGAGATCTCGGACGACGCGCCCCCACCCCCACCCCCACCTCCGCCCCCCGCTTCCTCCACTCCTGAAGAAGAGGAAGAGGAAGAGGAAGAAGAGGAGGAGGAAGAGGAAGAGGAGGACGAAGAGATCGAGGTCGAGGAGCTCCCAGAGGAAATCCCCGAGCCCGTCGAAGAAGACAAGCCCAAAGGCGGCATGGAAGGCGGCGTCGTCGGCGGTGTCGAGGGCGGTGTTGTCGGTGGTGTGATCGGTGGTGTCGAAGGCGGCGTGCTGGGCGGACAGCTCGGCGGCACCGGCACCAAGTCCATCCACTGGAGCCAAATCACAGCCAAGCGGAAGGTAGAACCCTCCTACCCCAAGGCTGCAAGAGAGCTCGGCATCGAAGGTGACTGCAATGTGCGCATGTTCGTTGACGAGAGGGGCAAGGTTGTCGACGTTAAGATCGAGACTTGCCCCACCCCTTTCCACGACGCTGCAACAGAAGCCGCCTACAAGTGGTCCTTCTATCCAATGAAGGTTGAAGGACAGAAGGTCTCCGCGACCTTCGTCTTGAAGCTTCAGTTCCAGCTCTCCTGAATTTCCCCCGCTGACGCAGGACCCCCCACTCATGGCATTTGATCTCCAGCATCTCTGGGAAGCAGCAACTCCCTACACTCTGGCTATTTTCGCAATCATGCTGATCATGGGCGTCATGGCGATCTACGTCGGCATCGAGCGCTTGGTCACCCTGAACAAGGCACGGAATCAGTCACGTGAGTTGGCCGAGGCACTCGCCGCACCCCTGGCCAGCAATGACCTTGCCAAGAGCCTGAAGCTCTGCAGCGACGAGCAGTACAAGTCTGCCTACCTGGGCAAGATCATGAAGGCCGCCTTGGCCGAGCTCTCCAACGACTTTAACCGCAACACGGTCAATGCTGCTCTGCGCGCCATCGAGCGTCAGAACACTCAGGAAGACATGGACCTGCGCCGGGGCATGAACATCCTGGCCACAGTCGGGTCCACCTCACCCTTCGTGGGTCTGGTCGGCACCATTTTCGGCATTATCAACGCCTTTGGCGCAATGGCCAGTGGTGAGGAGACCGGCCTGGCTGCCGTCTCCGGCGGTATCTCCGAGGCCTTAGTGGCGACGGCAGTTGGTATTTTTGTTGCCATCGTCGGTGTCTGGCTGTTCAACTTTTTCACCGCGCGCTTGGAGGTCATCTCCAATGACATCTCCGTCTCGGTGCAAGAGTTCACCGACTGGTGTGAGAAGCGCCTGTTGGAAGGTTCTTCTGACGACCCAACCGAGCAGGTGCTCGCCGCCAAGGGCAAGTAATCCATGGGAGCCAAGCTCGGCGGTAGCGGCGCTGTAAACGACATCAATGTCACCCCACTCATCGATGTGATGTTGGTCCTGCTGATCATCTTCATGGTGGTCACGCCCATGTTGTCCAACAACGTCAACGTGGTCTTGCCGACCGCTGAGTCGCCGACACCTGGCCAAGACAAGGGTCAGCACGTCGTGGTCAGCGTGGACGCCGATGGCGAGCTTTACATGGGCAAGAGTCCCATCGAGCTGGAAGATCTCGTGGACCAGGTCAACGAGGAATACCAAAAGAACCCCTCCCGCAGTGTGCTCATTCGCGGCGACAAGAACCTGCGCTATGGTCAGGTCCGCCAAGTGATGGACACCTTGGGCGAGAGTGGCATGACCACGGTCCAACTCGCCGTCGAAAATCCAGCTGGGAGTCAGTAATGGGTGCCAAGCTCGGCGGTGGCAAAGCGGTCCAGGGGGACATCAACGTCACCCCACTCATCGACGTCATGCTGGTCCTGCTGATCATCTTCATGGTGCTTTCGCCCCAGATGATCACCGAGATGTCCAGCCAAGTACCCGGTCCCCAAAAGGACCGACCCAAGCCCAAGGACGCAGACAGGCCCAACCAACTGGTGGTTGCAGTCTACGAAGACGGCACAACCGCGCTGAACCTTACGCCCATGGACCGAACTGAGCTCTTCTCGCAGCTTCGAATGCGCTTGGACGCCCGAGAAGCTGACAAGCGCGTGATCTTTGTAGATGCCCATCCAGAGCTGGCCTACGGCAGCGTCGTCGCCGTGATGGACTTGGTCAAGGACGCTGGCAAGGGCAACAGCGGTGAAAAGAGCGTGCGCGTGGGCCTTGCGCGCATGAAAGACGAGGGCCCTGCCCGCGCAGACGCCCCGGCCGATGCCCCGGCTGAGACCCCGGCGCCCTAAAAGTCAGGGCTCGCCATGCGGGCCCGTCACAACGCAAGGAGCCCCATGTTCGACCTGGAAACCTGGGCTGCGCCCCGGCGCGAGATGCTGCAGCAACACATGAACACGCTCTTTGCGGACGCATGGCCAGCACCCTTTCGGGCCATGTGCTTGCACTCCCTGCAGACCGGCGGCAAGCGAATGCGGCCCCTGCTGACCCTGGCCGCCTTTGAG
>CAJQPC010000266.1 GCA_905480105.1 uncultured bacterium
ATCCGCTACACCTTGGACGGTCGGGACCCCGAGGAGACGGGGATTCTATATGAGGGGCCGCTGGAGATCAGCGCGACCACCATCCTCCGTGCCGGGCTCTTTGACACCGATGGAACGCTCCTGGTCCAGGACACTTGGAGCTTTGTGTTTCCGTATCAGGTGGGTGAGCAGCAGCCCCCCGATGACTACCCATCCAAGTGGTGGACGTCCTGGAGCGGTGGGCCCTATCCGGCTGACTACGCCCTGGACCCAGAGGTGATGGAAGACCCCCGCTATGCCGAGCGCTTCCCCGAGGTGTTTTCCAGTCTGCCGGTGGTCTCCATTGTGGTTCCCCCCCAGGACTTGTTTGGCAGAACGGGCATTCACGAGAACCCGGTCGACTCCGGAAGTGACTGGGAGCGGGCCGCCCACGTAGAGCTTTTCTGGCCGGAGGAGCCAAGCCGAGTCTTGACGGCCGGGTGTGGCCTGCGCATTGCTGGGGGCACCAGTCGCAAGCCGGACAAGTCACCCAAAAAGTCGTTCCGTGTGACGTTTAAAAGCGACTTTGGACCGAGCAAACTCAAGGGGCGTGTCTTTGACGATGTGGATGCGGTGGAGCAATTTGACACTCTGGTTCTGCGCGCGCGCTACAACCGTTCCTGGGTGCACTTTGACGACGTGCAACGGAACCGGGCGGCCTATGTGCGCGAGCAGCTTGCCACCGACCTGCAGCGTGCCACGGGGGCCAAGTCTCCCCACACTCAGTCCACTCACTTGTTCATCAATGGGCTGTATTGGGGGCTTTATCTTCTTCAAGAGCGCCCCGACGAACACTTCATGGAGGAGTACTACGGACTCAAGGACGAGGGCTGGGACGTGCTAAATCAGGGAGAGCCAAAAAACGGCACTGCGGCTGCTTGGGAGACTCTTCAGAGCGATGTTGTGGCCGGGGATGTGGCCGCAATCCAGGCGAGCACGGACGTGCCCGGGCTCTTTGACTACGTGCTGCTCAACCTCTGGCTGGGCAACAACGACTGGAATGACCGCAACTGGTACGCCTCCCGGCATGCAGATGAGGATCTTTGGCGCTTCTTCGCTTGGGACAACGAGGTCACGCTCATCGAGTACGACACCGACATTGTCTCGCGTCTGGACGATGCAGATACACCTGGAGCCGTTTTCTTGGCCCTGATGGCCGACGAGGAGCTGCGGGTGGCTTTCGGAGACCGCATCCATCTGCGGGTGGTGGGCGGGGTTTACGGAAGCGACCAGGTTGCGGGACGTTGGACGGAGCTCCTGAACGCCACCGAAGATGGGGTCCTTGCAGAGAGTGCTCGCTGGGGAGACCACATGCGCGATGCGCGCTTGGTCGAAGGTGCGACCGTCTACACGCCGGCCCACAGGGAGGTGGAAGAGCTGCGGGTCCTGGAGTTCCTACCGCGCCGAGAAGAGGCCTTTCTTCAGGCCATGCAGGGCTACGACTGGTACCCGACAACAGCTGCGCCGACGGTGGAACTGGACGGGGAGGAAGCGCGCTTGGTGGGGGAGGCGCTGATCTACTACAGCGTGAATGGTGCCGATCCACGGCTGCCTGGCGGCGAGGTGCATCCCGACGCAGGAGTCTATGACCAGCCATTCAGCGCATCAGGTCGGCTGCAGGCCCGCACCCTCAAAGGAGAGGCGTGGAGCGCGCTGCTTGTGGAAGAGCTTCCTTAGGCAACGCCGAAAGCGTGGATGCTGCGGGCACCGACTCGGGCGATTGTTTCACGACCCTGGCTCGGGGGCCGTCTTGCCACGGTGCCTTATGAAACCCGCCAGAGCGAGTCGATGAACCAGGCCTTGTTGTCTGAGTACTGCGCGCAGAGCTCAAAGCCGGTGAAGCGAGCCAGGCTCTCAATGTCCTCGGGCAGGTACTTGTAGCTGTACTCGGTGTGGATGGGCTCCCATGCCTCGAAGCTGAAGCTCTGTCGCAGGGCGGCGATCTTCACCTCCTGCTGCTTGGTGCTCACCAGGTAGCTCTCCATGGCGCCGGAAAAGACGTTGTAGGTACCGAAATGCCGCCAGTTTTCTAAGTCGAACTCGCCGCCCAGCTCGCGGTTGATGCGCTCGAGAAGGTTTAGGTTGAAGTCCCGGGTTGTGCCCTTCTTGTCGTTGTAGGCGGCCAACAGGACCTCGATGTCCTTTTTCATATCAAAGCCGACCAAGGTGTGGTCACCAGGGCGAAGCCCGGACCAGATGCGGCGCAGAAAGGCCCGGGCGCGTGGCTTGTCGAAGTTGCCAATGTTGGAGCCCAGGAAGAGCACCAGTCGGGGGCGGTCGCTGTTTGTGCTCAGCCACCGCAGGGCTGGCACGTACTCGCCGACCACGCCTTCGACTTCCAGTCCGGGGTGGACCTGCTTCATTCGGGTCTCGAGGGAGGACATTGCACCCTCGGAGATGTCTACAGGCACGTAGCGAAGATCGACCCCAGCCTTCTTGAGATGATCAAGCAAGATCGAAGTCTTGGCACCGTCTCCGGCCCCCAGATCCACCACGTCGAGCTCTTGCCCAGAGAAGCGTTCCGCGATGTCCTCGCCGTAGCGCTCGAAGATCTCTCGTTCGCTGTCGGTAGGGTAGTACTCGTCCAGCGCCATGATCTTCTGGAAGAGCAGGCTCCCCTCGTCGTCGTAAAACCACTTAGAAGAGAGCTGCTTGGGGCTCTCGCTGAGCCCCGTGAGCACGTCGAGCGCAAAAGCCGCATGGGGGTCATCGGGACTGTTTCGAATCAGGGTGTGCCAAGGCATGGGGCGCTCTCCGTTGTACTGGCAAGGCTGTAGTCCACCCATCTCCTAGGGTGCCATTCTGAATCGTATTCCCTTTTGGAAATAGGGGGCTCCGGGAGCGGAGCTACTCAGGGCGCTGGCGCCATTTCCGAGCTTGGTAACACCAAGAAACCATGGTGTTCCGTGATCCGAATCCCTCCGTCCGGACTCGGCATGTCCGACTCCGGGGTCACGCTCCGCAGCTTGGTCTCCACCACCTGAAAGCGCACACTCACCTCGGACTCCGGCATCCCGCCCAGGGTCTCTAAAGCGGTGTCTAAGTCCATCCAGTACTCGGTGTAAGTGGCGGACTTAACCATGGAGCCAGGCCCGTAGACCAGGGTTCCCATGACCCGGTCGACACGCAGATCAACCGGGTTGATGTTCAGCAACGGCATGGGCTTGGGGGTGGGAACTGGCGCCGGAGGCATCGCTACCACCTCTTGAACAACAGGGTCGACCACCACATCCGCCGGGGCATTGCCGGTCAAGGTCACGGTCTTGCAAGCGACGAGTAGGAGCAGGATCATAGGTGAACGCTACCAGAGGTGCTCGCATCTGCGACACATGAGATCCATGGGGCGATCCTGCATACAGCAGGCTTCAGAGTCGTACTCAGCCGGTTTGGGCATGCCAACGATGACGCTCAAGGGCTGGGCGAAGGTCTTGCCTGTTGCGCAGAGCTACTTTTGCTGGTGTTCGGGTGGATGGAGCTTGGGGCGCGGGCCCCCATTCCTCTGCCGCCAGCTGTTTTTATGACGGCTGTGTTTGTCGATGAGCGTTTGGTCAGATCAGTTGTCGATGGGACCCGGGCAGCGTAGGGCACAGTGAGGGTCGGGGTTGGCAATTCGATGGAAGATATGAACGCTTTTGTGCTCCTAAGACAGGAGGAACTCTCCAGTGTCCCCATGACCATGGCAGCTCAAAAACCTGAGGGTGCTTGGGAATTTAACCACCCAATTTTCGCCAAGACTGCTTCCAGAACCGGCACCTTTGGCAAGTCGGAAAGTTCCGAGAAAGGTACCCAGGCCACGGCCGCGGTAGAGCCCCCGACCTCCAAGACGCGTGGCTCACCCCGAGCCTGGATTCGGTACACGATCTGTACAGCCTGGAAGGGGCCACGCTTGGTCTGCTCGCTGAAACTGTGTACGTGGAAGAGTTCGGGTTCGGTGGCCTGGAGTGCGCTCTCCTCGTGCACTTCGCGCACCAGGGTCTGCAGCGGGCTTTCCCCAAAATCCATGCCACCGCCGGGCAAGGTCCATGAGCCGGCCCGGTAGCACTGAGGGGCCAACTGGGTGAGCAGGATGCGAGGGTCTGGTTCAGTACCGTTCTGGATGGCTAAGCCGTAGATGGAGACGCGGGTTCTCATTGGGGGCTCCAGTCGACCTGGACGGTGGACTTGAGGGCGTGGTCGTTTAAGCCTGCCTGTGCGTTCTGTTGCCAGGCTGGCTTGGCCGGTGCGTGGGTGACGAACGTTTCATCGGCTTGGAAGGGCATGCTGGCCTTGTACTCCGAGGCGGATTGTCGCGCTCGCGGGGAGTGTCAATGGGCCGCTTGTCGCTGGAGTGCCGCCTCCCCAGTTTGTGTACTCAAGCCCCGACGGCGTGCTGCTGGAGCACACGGCGATAGGGAGAGGGTCCAGCTGTGCGTATGAGTGGACCTAAAACGCGCGGTGCTCACCCTGGGCATCAGGGCCTGGCGGGTGGAGGCGGCCGCCGCATGCTTCGGTCCGGCGTGCCGACCACACAGCGCGGTACGACCGGGTGGCTGCCGCTCAAGAAGTAGGCGTAGGTGCCCTCCGGGAACTCCGGGGTCACCGTCCAGACCCCGTTGCAAGCGTCCAATGTTCCGGCACCGTCGATAAACTCGTAGTCGGCGTTGAAGGTGCCGTCATAAGCGCCGCCGGGCTGTCCATCGCCGCTGGGCCGGGTGCCTTCCCGTAAGCGGTAGCTGGAGCTGTGCTCGATGATCTTGGAGCTGGCGCTCTCCGGGTCCTCAAAGCCGTACAGGGCATAGATTGGAAAGCCGTCCGCCGCCCAGCCGACTTGGGGAGAGTGTGCCTCGAAACTCACTCCCTGAGCGTCTAAGAAGAGCGTGGGTAGCCCGTGATAGTGGTAGATTCCGGTAGGCTGAACGTGGGCGTGGTTTTCGTCAAACCCCAAGCGCACTGCGCCACTCAGGGCTTCATATTGCCAGCCCAAGCTTGGGTCGCCCTGGTAGAACTCGCCAGCACCGGGGTCAAAAGGCACGCCGTTTAGCGCCCAGCCGGGCACCTTGACGGGGGTGGGTAGGGCCGCCACTTCTGGGGCGAGCGGGACCTTGGCCGACACGCTCTGGGCAGAGATTTGGTTTGGGTTGCCGGGGTTGGGAAAGGCCCCGGTCTTGTGGGCGGGAACGGCGTTTGATTGGAGCAGACGCCAGGAGCCCTCCACCGTCCACGTCGCCAGGCTCTCGGTGATGGGCTCTACCACTGCCGGCTCAAGGCCCTGAACCCCAGCCGAGGCCACCGTGGTGTGCTTGCGCATCGGCGGTCTGCCACCGGGTGGTCCATGGCCTGGACCCGGATGTTGAGGTGTTTCCATCTGGGATCGCTCAGCAGCCTGTGCTGGAGCATCGGCTGTGACCGGCTGTGTCTTGGGGGCGCAGGCGGCGAGGAGGATCAGGATGTTCATGGAGTCACAATATGCCGGTGGCGGCCGGAGGCCTGTGTCGGCTTGTCCCAGGGCTATAGCATTAGGCCCCAGATGGGCTGCGTGATCCTGAGCATCAGGAACATCAAGGCTGGGCCGCGCTTGCCCTTGGACCAGAGAAACTGAAACTGGCCTATCAAGAAGGGGGGGCTCAAGAAGGCTGTTGCCAGGGCTACGGACTCATGGGCGTTGACGCGCTTGAGCTCCTCTCGGGACAGGCCACCGCGCACCGCGCGCTCGTGGCCCTGCTGGATCCAGCCCTCGGCGATGCTCTGCGCTCGCTGCAGCAGCTCTTCGTGGGGGGCTTGTTGGTCGGCCAGTCCGATCTCCACAGCCTGCTCTCCGGTGGGTTTCCAGCCCTCCTCCCCCAGGATGCGCTGAGCCTGGTCACCCATCAACTTCTCAAAGAGCACGCTCGAACAGCCCTCTGGAGGAATGCCCAGCTTGGCGAAGGGCGTGTTGAAGGTGGCTTTCTCAGACACCAAGATCCCATCGCACAGGGTCGCCGAGGTCACCGCAGCGCCAATCGCTGGCCCATTCACAGCGGCCAAGATGGGCTTTGGAAACTCTAAAAAAGCGTCGAAGAGCCCCTGGTTGTGGCGTTGAATCATCTGGTGCAAGCGCGCCGGATGGGCGAGCTCAAGGGTCGAACCCAGGTTCACGCCTGCGCAGTAATAGGGATCGCTGCCTGTGAGGATCACCACCTGGGTTGTCGGGTCGCTGGCCGCTTTTTTCAGCCCGTCCTTTAGGGCGGCCATCATCTCCATGGTCCAGCCGTTCAGACGGCGGGGGTTGTTCATGGTTAGGGTGGTCACGCCGCGGGTGGTGGACCAAAGAAGCAAGTCGTCGGTGGGCATACTGGCCCTGTATCTCGGAGCGGCTCTCTGAGAAGATTAGGCTGCCCGAGCTCAAGTTTGAAGAGCTCTGCACCGTCGATCAGGCCTGGTAGAAGCCGTGGATGAAGTGCACGTTCTGGTTGAAGTCTTTGATGGGATTTCCTGGCAGCCAGCCAAAGAAGTCTTTCGGATTCGAAATCGCGCATTGCTTGAGTTCGACCTTGGGCAGTCCCTTATCCAAATCCTCGCCCGCTCACCCGACCAAGACCGAATCCTGAATTTAGAATGGGAGATCGTGGCCTCACGTAACGAGTTCCACGGGCAACCTAAACCACCCACTCCCGGTATTTTACCCCAGGAAGTCAAAGATATAGGGGTTGTTTCGAAAGCCGACTGGGGCGCTGGACCGACCACCTGCACCACAGCAGAAGATGATTGGTACCGTATGGCTATTCACCATGCTGCCGGTTATCAAAATTACAACCGTAGTATTCAAGAACTGGTTCAATGGATACAAGCCTATTTGCGCCAGAGCCTTGGTTATTGCGACATCGCCTACCAACTCTTGATTGGATGGGATGGTTCCGTTTGGGACGGACGGCCCTACGACTACTACAGCGGAGCTACCGGAGGCGGAAACAACGATGGGAATACAGCCATTGGTTTTTTAGGCTGCTACGACAGTGTTGCATGTGTCGGTTTGGCTGGGCCTCACGTGCCCAGCACTGAAACATTAACGAGCGCTCACAACTTAATTTACACCTTGTCTCAACTCCATGACATTCCCACCGACAGCGGTCCCATTAAGGGTCATCAAGACTGGCCAGGGAACGCTAGCGCCCGTCACGGCGACCGAATTTCAGAACGTGCTCCAGATTGGTTTAGTCCCCCTGGATCTCATGATGCCGTGGCTCAGCTTGTTGGGGATGATTGGCGCCCTATTGATTTGCCGCAGAACGTAAAGCTTTGACGCGAGGGTGTAGGCGCCTTTCGTATTTGTTTCGTCTGCTCACCGGTGCCCCCAGGAAATTCGTACTCAGAAGCCCGTTCACGCATTGTGCTGCCGGTCCATCACAACCACCGCCCGGTGCAGCCCGCGGTGCAAGACCTCCACGCCCAGGTGCCTGAGTCGCAGACCGTGGACGGCCCCCTCGGCCTGCAGCATCTCCCGAAAGTCGTCGAGACCAGGCTTGTTCGGGTCTTTGGGTGAGCGCACGGGGGCCAGGAAGACCAGGGTTCCGACAGGGGTGAGCGTCTGGCGGGCTCGCAGAAACAAGGTGCGCAGTGTGCTGCCCAGACTTGCGGCGTCCACCTTAAAGGCCAGCTCACCAGGCCAAGCCTCCTCGCCGCCCTGGAACTCCCTTCGACCGTAGGGGGGGTCGCAGACCAGCGCGTCATACGGCTTGCTGCCATTGGCTAAGAGCAAGGTGGTTGCAGCGTCAGCAGCGCCTATGTCCAGGGTGAGCAGAGCCTTGGGTTCGGAAAGGCCGGCCTCCACGAAGTTGTCTCTCATTCGAACGCGCTCTGCGCCTCGCTGCGGGCGTCCAGGGGATGCTGGACTGCCGTTGGGCCACGGATTGTCCGAGACCATGCGCCAATCCAGATCGGACCCCACAGTCTGGGCACCAAGGGCGGCTGCGGCCAGCAGGATGCCGCCGGAGCCGCAGTAGGGGTCGAGCACGGTTGCGCCTGCGCTGGGCGCCCTTGCCAGCGCGAGGTTGCACAGCAGCAACGCTCGGTCCGCCGGCAGCGTGGACGTACTCAAGAAGGCGCGCTTGCGCAGGTCGAGCTGCGCCATGCGGGCCTGTACAGCGGGCCCTCGGGTGGGCAGCTGGAAGAGTAGGAGAAAGCGCGGTGTTGGATTGGGCAGGGGGCTCAGGTTCTTGAGGGACTGTCGGTCCTCGACCAGCCAGATCCGATGATCGGGGTCCTGAAGGTCGACCGCCCGGCCCTCCAGGGCATCGAGCGTGGCCCCAAAGGTCTCCATGCGCGCGCGGAGAGTTCCCGGGTGCTGGCTCTTGCGGGCGCCCAGGATTGCAGACTCGACCCGCCAGCTCCCCTGGACGCGCTCTCGGATGTGCGCGGCTGAGACCGTGGCCGCCACAGCCGCGCAGTCCTCTATGGTGTCGCCCTGCCCCCAAACCTCAAAGACCCCCCGGCAGCCCACGCAGCGTGCTCCCGCATCCGCGAGCCAGTCCGGATGGCCAGCTGGGAGCGGGGGCAAGTACTGGACCAGGCGTGGCCCCACATCCCCACCGTTCGTCGAGAGCATCCTGCGGTCCCAGCTCCAGGCCACCGGCGGCGCGCCGAGTTGCTGGGCCACGGCCTGGAACTCGGCCAATCGGCTCTCTCCGG
>CAJQPC010000267.1 GCA_905480105.1 uncultured bacterium
TGCTGGCCCAGGCCACCATCGAGGCCCAGTACCTAACGGAGGCTGGTGCGGTCGAGGCCTGGTCGGCCCAAGCCGATGGCATTCGCCAAGAGAACCAGGCCACCCTGGGGCAAGCCCAGGCCCAGCACAACGCCCCCACCATGAGCCCAGAGGCGGCCTCCAACCTGCAGGTGGGCTTGGCGGAGATCGCCGACCTGCGCAGCTTCCTGGCGACATCGGGCTCCACCCTGAGTGCGGACTGTGCGGCATTCGCCCGGGACGGTCATGCGGCCAACGGCATGGCCTACCCCGCCGCCTACCACGGCCGCGCTCAAGGCATCGTGGGCGAGTTTCAGGGTCTGTGTACCGGCGACTGGATGGGCGCTGTGGACCGAATGGAGCAGGACTTGAACAGTGCGAGCCCAGATCAGGTCGGGACCGTCGTGGCGGCGATTCAGGCCCTGGCCACCGTGCTGCACGCCGGCGTGGACGCGGCGTTCTCGGCGCGCCGTCAGGCCCTCCAAGACATCTACTTCCACTGGGAAGGCATGGAGGAGCAGCCTTGAGCCCAGAGCTGCGCGCCGTGCTCGAGCGCTGGGCCCCCTTGGCCCATGACACGATGGGGATGCTGGATGACTCGCCTGAGTGCATCAAGGGAAAACCTTGGGACGACTCGGACTACATTCGTATTTTTCGACTGGAGTCGGATTCGGTTTTCCTGGAATTCGACAGCCGCGACCAGTGCACCTCCGGCCGCCTGAAGGGGATTGTCGGGGCGGTGGCCCAGGCCCATCCATGGGGAAGCGCCCTGATACTCAAAGGCCCTTTGCGCTGGGTGGGCACCCGCACACAGAGAGCCACCGGCTTGGTCAAGCTGGCCGCCGAATACCTGCCCGCTCTGGGCCAGCCCAAGACCCAAGCCTTCGATGAGACCTGGCCCAAGATGACCCTTGTTTTACCTTGCCGTTGGACCCCATGACTCCCGACCTTCAAGCCCAGCTCCGCCAGGCCATCGAACAGGCCAGCGCCCAGCTCACCGAGCTCTCCCAAGACGCCGAGGGGGACACCCAAGTGGCCATCCAGGTCGCCAACACCTGGCTGAGCGAGCTGGAGGCCGAGGGGAGTGTGACCTTGGGCGTGGAGGCCCAGGCTGATGCGCTGCAAGACCCGGCCGCTCGAGCCTGGATGAAGGGATGGATGGCCCAGGGCAAGGATGCCCTCCCTCACCTCCAAAAACTGCACGCTTTGGGGCGGGAGTACGCCGCGTTGGGGCTGGCCGACCGTCAGGTGCGCGCACTGCGTCAGAGCGATCCCCAGGGGGCCGTTTCCCTGGGAGATGCTGTCTTGGCGTGGCCTTGGTCCGTTCTCTGTGGTCCGCAGTTGGCGACTTTGGAGGTGACCGTCTCCGAGACGGCCTTGATTGGTGGGCGCTCGGACGGGGCCACCCGCATGCGAGAGGCTCTGCACCGCTCCCACCTCCAAGGTCACTGGAGGGCCAGCTTCCAAGGTGCCATGGCCCTGTCGATGGCCGCCGAGCAGTCCAAGCTCTACCCGCGGGCAGTGGAACTGGCCCACAACGCCCGCTCTCTGGCCGTGCAGAACCAGGACGCCCAGCGCTATCTGGTGGCCATGCAGCGACTGATGCAGCTGGCGGAGACCGGCGGGGACCGGGTGCAGGCCTATGAGATCGCGCTGCGTGCCGGCGTGTCCGTAGAGGCCTTGCTGGGGGCCAAGGGTCGGCAGATGCGCGATGAGATCCTGGCCGGCCTGGAGCTGCGCTGGGGCAGCGAGGCCTACGCCCAGGTTCAAGGCCTGTTCTTGGCCAAGCAAGGGAGCGCGCCAAACTAGGCTTGCAGATACCCCGTCTTCTTCATCACCCAGCCCACACCGAACCACACGGCCAGGGTCAGGGCCCCGCCGATGTAGCCGTCCACCGCGTAGTGCCAGCCCAGGTGCACCGAGCCTATCTGTATGACCACCGCAAAGGCGGTGAGCAGCACGCCC
Source organism: uncultured bacterium (assembly GCA_905480105.1). Taxonomy (GTDB): domain Bacteria; phylum Myxococcota_A; class UBA796; order UBA796; family CAJQPC01; genus CAJQPC01. Next base: position 1,984 of record CAJQPC010000267.1, read on the forward strand.
AGGGGCTTGGAGTGGGCCCAACCCAGGCAGGCAAAGAGCACCGCGCTGGCCACGTGCATGCTGGGCATGGCCGAGATGCCGCCAACGGTCTCAAAGATGTGGGTGTCGTAGACCGCCCAGAGCTGCTCCTGCACGTCCATGCTCCAAAGGTGCGCCCCATCCACGCCGTTGGCGGACAGGAACCGGCCGTTGGTCGCGTGCAGGCGCTCCATCAGGGGACCGTAGGGATCCGGCTGACCCAGCTCTAAGCCCCAGAAGCAGGGCCCCACGCTGGCCAAGGCCATGGCCAGCAGGTTGCCGCCAAGGATGAAGATCAGCAGAAAGGAGAAGAGAAAGCGGAAGCGCAGGGCCCGGTTGTTGGAGAAACCCTGCCAGACCACCAGTCCAAAGAGAACGAAGAACCACAGGTTGTAGGCGACGTTCAACCACAGGGTGGGGTCATCTCCTTCTATAAACTGCAGCCACTCCCAGGGCATTCGGCCGCCGTGCAGGGCCACGTCCCAGTCGTGAAAGGCCACGTCCCAGGAGAAGGGCACCACCGCCGGAATGGCGATCTTGATGCACTGGAACGTGGACATAAAAACGGGCAGGGACAGGTGCACGATGGCGTAGCCCAAGAGCCTGTGAGGGGTCAGCCAGACGGTCTTGAGATCGTGGTAGATGAACGCAAAGGCCGACGCTCCATCGGGCACTTTGGGGAGTGACCACAGGGCGTGCCCGCTCAGGAAGCAGACGGCGAACAGCACCACGAAGAGGTTGACCACCTCGTAGCTCAGGGCCATGTTCATGATGGGCTGGCCCAGGTAGGCTTGCAGAGCGTAGCCGCTGAGCAGGTGCGCCAAGATCAAGAGCAGCAGTGGCATATGCTCGTGCCACAGGGTGCGCAGCAGGGTCATGCGCGCTCCAGGGCGCAGGAAGGGTGCGGTGTCACGCCCTCGATGAAGAAAGCCCACCACGTCGGGCCCAGCAGGTTCCCAAGGCCCTGGCCCGGCTGATGACAAGGCACCCCGCTCTCAGCGCGATGGGCGTGTTGCAAATCGACCGCCTTGCGACAGGTGTTTCAGGTGTTTTGGGGTGACGAGAGGGCCTAAAAGTTCGGGCCATCATGGCACACAGCCTGAGCCAAGCGGTGGCCATTCGGGCCGGGGACCACGCCAAGTCGCGGAGGGGCAAGGGGTCGTTCAGGGGGAGCAGGGTCGGCCGTGTCCCTCGAGTCGGCTGCGAAGCCGGCCGCACGATGTGGTGACCCACCAAAGGGCTTTGCCTGGCTGGGGTGTGTGCCCGAGGCTGGACCCCCAGGCACATCCCCGGCGTCTCAGAGCTCTGAGAGGATGGCGACCACAAAGAGGATGAAGTAAAAGCAGAGCAAGAGCATGAAGAAGATCAGGTTGATGACCGAGATCCAAAAGCCGGCCTTGACCATGCCGGCCTCTGGGTGCTTTGCGCCCGATGCGCTCTCCCAGGCATTGATTTTTGACTGACCAATCCTCGACATGATGAGCGCTGGAAGCGAGAGCAAAAAACCACCGCAGACGAAGCTCAGGGCACTCATCACGACAATGGCTATTCCGTAGACAGACGGCGGTGGGGGCGTCGAATCCAGGCTTTGGGGACGTGCAGGGGGGGGCGCCGAATCCTCTTTGACGGCGGCCGCGTCCGCCTCTTTGGAAGACCCCACGGAAGCGGCGAGCAGTGCGTCCTTCTGTTTCTGGTAGTCCGCGTCGGTCAGGAGGCCCGACTCGTGAAGTTCCCTCAGCTCGGTGAGCTGGGTCTTTAGATTTTTGGCCATGTGCACTTCCTGTTGGTTGCATAGCCTACTAGAATAGGCGTCACTCGTGGGAAACTCCCCGGGTGGCAGCCTGCAAGACAGCGGTCATTTTCTTGCTCGAGCAGTGGGAATGGCCGGTCCGGCCGCACAGCCTTCTCACTTCGGCGAGGGCGGTCTGGCGGGGGTGTCGTCTATAGAGGGGGTCTGCGGTATCGCGGTGCTGACCGGCAGCCTTGTGTCGCCGAGAACAGGGTTCCACGCCTGCCGCCTCCACTTCTCATAATTTGGGAGACTCGGTTGTTTTCGGTGGGCGTTCTTTGTTCTGGACCGGGTTCCGAAGAACTTCAGACACCTGGCGTTGGAAGTGCCGGCCCAGGCCGCCATCTCGCCAAAAGGCGCTGTTTGCAGGGGTTGACCCATCGCTGGAAAAAAAACAGGGCCGCCGGCGAAGTTTTTTCACGCGCTGGTTTCTACTACCCACTGAAGGAGCCCGTCATGTTCAAACCCATCGTCCGCAAGTTTGCCAATACCCTGTCCGCTGCGGCTGATTTGGCACACCGAGATCGACACCACGATGGGCTACCTGCGCACCAAACTCAGCTCCATAAAGAACGCTACTCTGTTGCTGAAGCTGGCCGCATGAGCAACGTCCTCTACCCGTCCGTCGATCTGCGTTGTCAGATGCGCTGTGGGACATGTGGTCGTCTCGGACGTCCTTTGCTGCGGAGATACGGCATGCCAGAGCCAGACGTGGACTGGG
>CAJQPC010000268.1 GCA_905480105.1 uncultured bacterium
TTGCCGCGGCGCTTGTTGAACTTGATGATGCGGAAGTCGAAGGCTTCGCCGATCAGCTTGTCGAGGTTCTTGACTGGACGCAGGTCCACCTGGCTACCAGGCAGGAATGCCTTGACGCCGATGTTGACGGACAAACCACCCTTGACGCGAGCAACCACGACACCGTTGACGGTCTCGTTGGCCTCGACCGCCTTGGCGACCTCGTCCCAGGCCTTCATCAGGTCGGCCTTTTCCTTGGAGAGCTGGAGCTCTCCGTCTTCCTCGGACATGTTGCCCAGGAATACATCGACTTTGTCGCCAACGGCGATGGTCGCGATGCCGTTCTCGTCCTTGAACTGATGGAGAGGGATGCGGCCTTCGGCCTTGTAGCCCACGTCCACGGTCACCCAGTCGCCTTCAAGTGCGATCACGTTGCCCTTGACGACAGACTGCTCCTTGATGTCGGAGGTCTCAAGGTAATCGTCAAAGTAAGACTTGAAGTCATCGCTGGAAAGGTCAGCGAGGTTGGCGTCGAGATCAATTGTGGTCATTTAGTTCCTGCCCTAATGTGCCGGGATTGGCCGAAAGAAGGGGTTGAGGTTGGGTATTTGGTTCATCGCCGACAACGGTCGACTCGTCCACCGGGGGTGATGGACACTGGCGCAGGGAAGAACTCCCTTGCCAGGGGCGCGCGACCCTATCGGCCCGGCATAGCCCCGTCAACCGTCGATTGCGCCCCTCTCACGGGCCAGAGCGACGATGTTCCATGCCACGGTCTCTGGCGTCAGCGCAGTGGTATCCAGGTAAACCGCGTCCGCGGCCTGTTTGAGCGGAGCCGTGGCACGACTGGAATCCTGGTGGTCCCGAGCAGCCAGCTCTTGCTGAACCTGAGAGACGGTCTTCTCAATGCCCCGGCCAATCAGTTCCGTGTGTCTGCGCTGCGCACGCACCACCAGTTTGGCGTCCATGAACACCTTGAGCGGCGCGTCTGGCAACACCACGGTCCCAATGTCCCGACCATCCAGAACCACCCCTTCCCGTTGCGCCAAGCCACGCTGTACTCCGAGCAACGCAGCACGCACCATCGGCTGGACCGCCACGCTCGAGGCCCCCTGACCGACGACCTCCGTTCGAATGGGTTGTGAGAGGTCTTCTCCATTGACGACCACCTTAAAGGCGCCATCCCGAAAGCTGAACCGGAAATCCAAGCTCTCCGCTAGCTCCGCGAGGGTCTCCTCGTCCTCCCAAGGGATTCCATGCCGGCGGGCCAGCAACGCTACCGACCGGTACATCGAACCGGTGTCGATGTAGGCATACCTTAGCTCTTTGGCCACCAAGCGGGCGACGGTACCCTTGCCCGAGCTGGCCGGGCCGTCGATAGCAATGGCAAATCCGGTAGGGGTCTGGGACTCAGGCACGGGCTGAATCCAGTAGCGCAGGAAACTCGGGAAAGCTGGTGGCCACATTGGCCGTGTCGTGGACCAAGACGGGCGCCGCAGCGGCACAGGCAGCCACACAGAAGGCCATCGCAATTCTATGGTCGCCGCAAGAGTCCACCTCCCCCCCGCTCAAGGCTCCGATCGACCCACCTTGAACCACCAAGCCCTCGGGCAACTCCTCCACATCGCCACCCAGGGCTCTCAGGCCCGCTGCTGTAGCGGCCAGCCGGTCGCTCTCTTTCACTCGAAGCTCCGCGCAATCAGTGAACCGGGTCTCGCCGGTGGCGAAGGCGGCTGCGATGGCCAACACAGGGACCTCGTCGACGAGGCGAGGGATGAGCCCTCCGCCTATCTCCGTGCCATGGAGCGCGGCATGCCGCACCCGTAGGTCACCGATCTCCTCTCCTCCACTCACCCACTTGTCCAAGACCTGGATATCGGCCCCCATGGCCCACAGGGCGTGCAGCACACCATCCCTCGTAGGATTAAGCCCGACCCCGCGCAGCACCAGGTCGGAACCTGGCGTAATGGAAGCGGCGACCAAGAAAAACGCCGCCGAGGAGATGTCACCCGGTACTTGAATGTCCACCGCCTGAAGGTCTTGGCCGCCGGGCACCTTGAGCCCTCCAAGTCCGTCCATCTCCAAGTCCGCGCCCATCGCCCTGAACAGCCGCTCACTGTGGTCCCTGGAGAGGGAAGGCTCACGGTAGTCCAGCACCCCCTCCGCCCCCAAGGAGGCCAACATCAATGCCGTCTTGACTTGGGCCGATGCCACCTTCGAGGTCAGCCGGCCGACTTGCAGCCCTCCCCCACGGACACTGAGGGGCGCCATCTTGCCGCCATGCCGCCCGTCGAATCTTGCACCCAGCCCGCTGAGCGGTACCGTGACACGAGCCATTGGGCGGCCTCGCAGGTGAACGTCCCCGGTAAGCACCGCGTAGAGGTCCTGTCCGGCCAGAAGACCCGTCAGCAAGCGAATGCTGGTGCCACTGTTGCCGCAGTCCAGGACATCCTCAGGTTCTCGTAGGTGTCCTCCACGGCCCGTGACAACGATGTCCTGTCCGGAAGTTTCGATCTGCACCCCCAGCTGCGCCATGCAACGCCGAGTGGCCTGAACGTCCAAGGCACCGAGAAGACCGCTGACTTTCGCTTGACCGTGCGCGATGCCGTTGAAGATCAGGGAACGATGCGAGATGGACTTGTCGCCCGGGACACGAAGCGTCCCACGCAAGGCTGCTCCGGGCGCAACCCGAAGCTGTTCTTTGGCGCTCACGCGGGCTCCTGATGCCCACCCAGCTTGCGGAAGCGGTCGTAGCGGTCAGACTTGATCTCCGCTGGACTCATTGCCAGAAGGGCATCCAAATGCCGCCGCAGCGCTGCTCCTAAACTGGCAATGGCGGCTTGGTGGTCCCTGTGAGCTCCTCCTGGTGGCTCCGCGACGATCTCGTCGGCCACACCAAAACCAAGACAGTCCTCTGCTGTGATGCGCAGCGCTTCCGCTGCGGTGGGCGCTTCTGCCCGGTCACGCCATAGAATGGCAGCGCAACCTTCGGGCGAAATCACCGAATAGACCGCATTTTCCATCATCAAGACCCGGTTGCCCATACCCACAGCCAACGCGCCACCGCTGCCCCCCTCACCGATCACGACGCAGATGATGGGCACGGTCAGCGTGCTCATCTCCATGATGTTCCGCGCGATAGCCTCGGCCTGGCCGCGGGCTTCGGCGTCGATACCCGGGAAGGCACCGGAGGTGTCAATGAAGCAGAAGATCGGACGATCAAAGCGGTTGGCCAACTGCATTAGACGCAGCGCCTTGCGGTAGCCCTCGGGACGGGCCATCCCAAAGTTATGTCTCAGATTCTCCTTGGTATTCCGACCTTTCTGATGGCCCATCACCATCACCGGCGTGTCCCCAAACCAGGCTTGGCCACAAACGATGGCCGCATCCTCGTGTCCCGCCCGGTCGCCCTTGAGCTCGCGAAAGCCGGTGAACAATCCATTGACGTAGTCGAGCGTGTAGGGCCGATGGGGATGCCGCGAGAGTTGCGTACGCTGCCAGCGGGAAAGGTCCGAGAAAATCTGTTCCTGGAGGCGCTCCGCCTGGGCTTGGAGCTGCGCGATGGACGCTGATAAGTCGAGCCCATCATCCTCCTGCATGGTCTGCAGGGTCTGGATGCGCTTCTTAAGCTCCACCAGGGGACGCTCGAACTCCAGGACCATGTCCATTGGGGACCTCCGTCAGATGCCCAGGACTATCCGAGGCCTGCTGGAGGGGCTACCCCTGGGGTAAACCGTCGATGTGAAGACTGCCGTCGAGAACCTCGACGACCACGGGCACATCGGCCGGAATGTAGAGACTGGAGTCCACAGCACAACCCAGGGGGACCTCGCAGGACATCAGCAGACTCAGAGTGCCCTGGTCAACTCGGGTCTCCAGCACATGCATGCCGGGCTGGCCTACCAAGGTGCGTTCGACCCGAACCCTGGAGGCCGAAGAGGTCCAGATAGCGACGTCTCCCTTCTCCACGAACACCTCCACCCGCTCTACCTGTTCATCGATCTGAAAGGCTTCCTGAACGCTGGCGTTTTCGCAGGCCATAAGGATTCCGGCTGACAGCAATGCCGCGATGGCGGGTGCGACCGTGATTCTGAAAATGGACATGCCCTGTCTCCGTCTGTGCTCTCTGTGACACCGATGGAACGAGAGACCGTGACCGAGCATTCAATCCCTTTTCCCTCCAAAGGCTCTTTCAGCGGCATGCATGACCCCGTCCAGGTCGCCCCCATCGACTGTCTCAAAGCCACCAATAGACCGAAACATGGTCCGCTGCTTTCGAGCAAAACGGCGGGTATCACGCTGTGTGAGACGGAGGGCTTCCCGGGGGTCAAGCGCATCGAGGAGTTGGGCGCTAAGCCACTTGTATCCCAGCGATTTCATGGGCTTTAGGTCCGCACTCACCCCCGCATCCAGCAGGCCCTGGACCTCTTCGATATAGCCCGCCTCCATCATCCCAATGACCCGCATATCGATGCGCTCTTTCAGATCTTGGCGGTCCAGCATGATGCGCACGGCAGGATGGCGCGGAACGCTGAGATCGTGCTCAGCGTGGATCTCTGAGAGCCGCTTTCCGGTCATGCGGAAGACCTCCAGGCCGCGCAACACGCGAACCCGGTCGTTGGGGTGTAGGCGCTCGGCCAATACCGGGTCTTGTTCCTGCAACAAGGCGTGGGGGTCCTCCAGCAGCTCAAACTCGGCGCGTAGGGCTGGCTCGCTTGGAGGCGCAGGCGCCAAGCCGGTCAACAATGCGCGGATGTAAAAGCCTGTTCCTCCAGCCACTACGACACGGCTGTGCTGTGCAATCAGGGCATCGCAGTCCTGAGCAAAATCAGCTGCGTTGTAGGCCTGACCTGGGTCTCGAATGTCCACCAAGTGGTGTGGCCACCGGGCCAGCTCTGCCTTCGAGGGCTTGGCCGTTCCGATGTCCATTCCACGGTAGACCTGCATTGCATCCGCAGACACAATGATGGCTCCAAACGCATCCGCAACGGCAGTCGCCGCAGCGGTCTTCCCGCTGGCGGTGGGTCCGCCCAACACGAGAATGCTCATGGCACCCGCCGGTCCAGTTCCTCTGCTGCAATGCGAAGGGCCAAAGACCCGTAATCCAGCTTCCGCAGTTCCTTGGTTAGCGCCTTGAGTTCAAAGGGTGAGAAGGCTTTGGGCGCGCCAGCCAGCGCGGTCTGAACCAAGAGGCTGTCCACGTCACCTCCATCCGCCAGTCCCCGCACCAGTGCGCGCAAGTCACCACGCGCAGCGGCCGGCGGCAGTGCCATCACGGCAAAACTACCCTCACCGTAATCTTCGATTCTAAGGTAGCTGGGCAACTCTGAAAGGCGCGCCAGCAAGGCCTTTGCTGCCGCCTGTGGCAGCTCCACCAGAACCGGGGTGAGCAGTGGGCGCGCGGTCAATGAGCCACTGCGCAGGCCGTCCACCATCAGGGCGCTCTGAACGCTGGATAAACTAAAGATGAGCAGGTCCGTGCTGTCCTCGCAGAGAAAACGCCCGCCGCTCAGGGTGCACAGCGCCCGAAGACCCGAGGAAGGTACGGGACGTGGACTGGAAGAGGAGACTGCATCCACCCCAGCACTCCCCCACTTTGCAGCAGGCTCCGCGACTGCCTGGTCAGCGGCGCCCCTGGCGGCCCAGGCCGGATTGGACGCACCTTGCAATGGGTTTGGGAGTGCCTCCGGGCCGTCATGGGGCGTAGACCGGATCAAAGCCGCAGCGGCAACAGGACCTTTTTGGATTAGGCCCAAATCCTCTTGTCCCGCAACTGGCGCACGCTTCACAAAAGGCTTGGTGCTCTGCAGGCCCTTTTTGTCCAGGGCGGCTCGAAGCCCTTCACTCACCGCCTCGAAGAGGTCTTGGCCGAAGCGGAAGCGCACTTCGGTCTTGGCGGGATGGATGTTGACGTCCACGTCCTCCACTGGCAGGCGCACCTCCAGCACCACCACCGGATAACGGCCTCGGGGGACCAGGTTTCTATAGGCTTGGTTCACCGCCCGGCGAAGCGTGAGATCCCGTACATAGCGCCCGTTCACGTAGAGGTGCATCGCGCCGCTGGCGCTTGCCTTGTGTACACCCACAGGACTGAGCAGGCCCTCCACTTCCAGGGCACCACTTGAGAAGCGCACGCCAAAGAGCTGGTCCCCGTGCGTCTTGAGCAGGTCCTTTGCCCGCTCGGCTCTTGTTCCAACCACTGGTGCATTGAGCACCGTCCGGCCCTCGTGCTCCACCTTAAAGCCCACGCTCGGACGCACCATTGCTTCTCGTAGTACAGCCTCGGCGCAGTGGCCCAGCTCGGTGGGTACTGTCCTTAAAAAACCCCGTCGAACTGGAATATTGAAGAAGAGACTCCGCACCGTGACACGTGTCCCCACAGGCGCCCCGGTGGGCTCGGGCTTTCGCATTCTCCCACCCTCAACGACCACCCTAAAGCCTGCCTCGGCCTGGGCGGGCCGAGAGATGATCTCTACTCGCGCGACGCTGGCGATGGACGGCAGGGCCTCGCCTCTAAAGCCCAGGGTGTGCACCCGGCCTAAGTCCTTCTCTCCCCGAATCTTGGACGTGCCATGGCGCTCAATGCACATCAGTACGTCATCTGGGTCCATGCCGGAGCCGTTGTCTTGAATGCGGATGAACTCCCGACCACCGGCCCGGAGCTCGATACCGACGCGAGTCGCTCCTGCATCCAAGGCGTTCTCGACCAACTCCTTCACCACGGAAGACGGACGCTCCACGACCTCGCCAGCGGCGATCTGGTTGACCAAGTGGTCCTCGAGGATGCGGATACGGCCCACTAAACTTCTTCGTGCTCCTCGCCAGGACGACGCTTGCGCTTGATCTGCAGGCGCAGCGGTGTGCCCTCAAACCCGTACTGCTCACGCAGGCGATTCTGAAGGTACCGCTTGTAGTTCTCTTCTACCCCGTCCGGCGTGTTGGAGAAGATGACGAAGGTGGGTGGACGCACACGAACCTGAGTCATGTAGTTCAGCCGCACCGGGCGATTGTAGCGCTGGGGCACCGAATGGTTGGTGACAGCGAGTTCCAGGAAGCGGTTGCACTCGGAGGTGCTCAGGCGCTTGTTGAACTGCTCATAGATCCGCTCCACGTTCTCCAGAATGCGGTGGCAACCCTTTCCAGTCAGGGCGGAGATGTAGAGCACGGGGGCCCATTTGGTGTGGGGCATGAGCCGGTCAAACTCGTCCTCTACAACCTTGACGTTGCGGTCCGGATCCTCACGGACCTTGTCCCACTTGTTGACCAGAATCACCAGGCAGCGTCCACGGTCGATGACCACCCGCGCCAAGCGGGCATCCTGCTCCGTGATGCCTTCCTCGCCGTCGATCATCAACAGCGTGATGTGACACCGCTCCACGCTTCGGATGGCCTGAGAGACCGCAAAACCCTCGAAATCCCTCGAAATCTTGCTCTTTCGGCGAATGCCCGCGGTGTCCACGAAACGCCAAGTCTTCTCTCCGTCGCTCCAGACCGAGTCGATCGAGTCCATGGTCGTGCCAGGCTGATCCGCCACAATGTGCCGGTCCTTGCCAATCATGCGATTGACAAGGGTGGACTTGCCAATGTTGGGCCGACCAACGACGGCAATGCGCAACTCGTCCGTCTGCTCCAGGTCGTCCACGGGCTTGTCTGGCGCCATGGGAACCAACTCGATGACCCGATCCATCAACTCACCGACGCCGTTTCCATGCTCGGAGCTCAGTGCGAAGAGTTCCGGAAGCCCCAAGGAATAGAAATCCAGGGCGCCATTCTCCTGCTCAAATCCCTCGACCTTGTTGCAGGCCAAGAGTACTGGGGTGTTGGTCGTGCGGAGCAGACGGGCCACTTCCGAGTCCATCGGGGTCACGCCAGCACGCACGTCCACCACGAAGATGATGACGTCCGCCTCCTCGATCGCGGCAAGAGCCTGCTCACGCATTGAACGGAACAGGTCAGTGTTGCGCTCAGGCTCAAGACCGCCGGTGTCGATCAGGATGAGCTCCCGCTCAAACCGGTCGGTCATGGCGTAGTGACGGTCGCGCGTCACTCCGGGGGTGTCGTGCACGATGGCCTTGCGCTCACCCACAAGACGGTTGAACAGCGTGGACTTGCCCACATTGGGGCGGCCGACCAGTGCGATCACTGGAACCTTGTCGACGCTGGGTGTTTGAGTGGTCATTATTTCCTTGTACTCAGCCCAAGCTCACGCAGAATACGAGGGTTCTCGCTCCACTTTGGCTGGCAGCTGACGTGCAATTCCAGGTGCACACTGCACCCCAAAAGCTTGATGATGTCCTTGCGGGCCATGGTTCCGATGCGCTTGAGCATCAGACCACCCTTCCCGATAACGATGCCCTTCTGAGAGGGGCGCTCGACCAAGATGCGGGCCATGATGTGAACCCTAGGCTTGGCTCCGTCCCGCTGCTCTTCGTCGAACTGCTCCACCTGAACGGCGATGCTGTATGGCAGTTCCTGGTCCAGCAGGTGGAAGAGCTTCTCGCGAATCAGCTCGCTGACTACGAACTTCTCCGTGCCATCGAGCATCTGGTCCTTGGGGAAGTACGCGGGGCCCTGGGGCATCAGACCCGAGAGGCTGTCCATCAGGTCATCCACCCCAGTCCCTTTCAGTGCAGAGGTCGGAATCACTGCATGGAACTCCGCTTGGTCTTTCCAAGCATCGATCACAGGGAGAGACCAAACCGCGTCGACCAAGTCGACCTTGTTCAGACCAAGCACGATAGGCACACCGGCCTTTTTGCAGAGCTCCAGGAGCACCTGCTCGCCCGCTGACAGCACGTCTTTTCCACGCTGAGCTTGAGAGACTGCGGGCACCAAGTCCACCATCAGCAGTACAGCATCCACCTCATTCAGAGTGGACTCGATCTCACGAACGATGGCCTTGTTCAGGGAGCTGGTGGCCTTGTGGTGGCCGGGCGTGTCTACCAGGACCATCTGAAGAGTCTCGGTGTTGTGAATGCCCACCACCCTGTTCCGGGTGGTCTGGGCCTTGCGGGACATGATCGAGACCTTCTCACCCAATATCTGATTGAGGAGGGTGCTCTTTCCCGTGTTCGGACGACCAAAGATACCTACGTATCCGCTACGGTGGTTCGGATTCTCGCTGCTTGTGGTGCTCACGTGAGCTCCTCTTCTAGCAGCGCCAAGGCTGCCCGAGCGGCCCGCGACTGGGCCTCTTTGGTGGAATGTCCTTCCCCGCGTGCCAGCTCTCGCTCCCCAAGGGAAACCGAGAACACAAAGCTGCGCTGATGCGCCGGGCCGCTGGTCTCTAACAGGCTGTAGTCAGGCGTCTGCCGCCACTTCTCCATGGTCAGCTCTTGAAGGGCACTCTTAGGGTGCCGTCCAAAGCCCTCCGGGTCCACGATTCCCGACAGTGCATCTTCGAAATGCTCAGCCATTACGCGCTGGCATACGCTCATTCCACGATCCAAGAACAGCGCGCCCATGGTGGCCTCGAATGCGTCAGCAAGCAGTGATGCTTTCTCTCGACCATCCTTTTCCTCGCCCTTGCCCAACAGCAGCAAGGGGCCCAGGTCCAATCCCTTCCCAAGCGAGGCCAGGAAACTCTTGTTCACAAGACGCGATCGAATCCGAGACATGTCGCCTTCGGCTGCCTGACCAAAACGGCGGTACAGCAGCTCAGTGATGCAGAGCTGGACCACGGCATCACCCAGAAACTCCAGGCGCTCATTGTGAGCTGGTGCGACCCCTTCCTCGGCTGCTGAGCGGTGGCTCAGGGCCTGCTCCAGAAGTGATTGGTCCAGAAACTGAACCCCAAGGCGCTCTTCGAGCTGCTCAATACCCATCTACTGGTCCCCCACTGCGCGGCGAATCCAACCGCCACCCAGGACTTGGTCCCCTTGGTACAACACCACTGCTTGGCCGGGTGCTACCGCCCAAACGGGCTCATCGAAGCGCACGCTGACCAGCTTTTCACCGTCGTCGATGCGCGCAGACACCAGGTGTCCATTGTGTCGAATTCGGGCCATGACTGGCTCTCCTGGCGCCGGACGAGACATCCAAGTCCACCGACTTGCCACCAGTCCCTCATGCCAAAGGCCCTTGGCCCCACCCACAACCACACGCTTGGTGTCTGGCTCGACCCGCTCGACATAGAGCTTGAAGGGTGCAGCCACGCCCAGACCACGTCGCTGACCGACGGTATATCGCCAGTAGCCCTTGTGCTTGCCCAAAACCCGGCCGCTACTGTCCACGATGTCCCCACTGCCGTCTAACCCAGGGTGCTGGTCCGCGATGAAGCGCCCGTGGTCTTGGTCTGGAATGAAGCAAATCTCCTGACTCTCGGCCTTGTTCGCTGTGACCAAACCCAGACGATGTGCGTGCGCACGGACCTGTGCCTTGGTCATGTCACCCAAGGGGAACAGAGTGCGCGAGAGCGCCTCATGACTCATGGGAAACAGGAAATAGCTCTGGTCTTTGTCGTGATCCACCGCACGGGCCAAGCCCGGTCCGGGCGTGATGCGCGCATAGTGACCCGTCGCCAGACTCTCTGCCCCCAAGGCCAGGGCGCGGTTGAGTAGCACACGGAATTTGAGCACCCCGTTGCACTGAATGCAGGGGTTCGGTGTAGCACCCGCCAAGTAGGTCTTGGTGAGGTCGTCCATCACGGCCTTTTGAAAGGCCACGCGCAGGTCCAGGACATGGAATGCGATTCCCAAGCGATCTGCAACAGAGCGGGCATCCAAGGCGTCATCCAGTCCACAGCAGTGGCCAGCCTTGTCTGGGTCCGGTGCGTCATGCAGCTTCATGTGCACGCCAATGACCTCGTGGCCCTGCTCGTGAAGGAGCGCGGCCACCACGCTGGAATCCACTCCCCCGCTCATCGCTGCGACTACCCTTGCCATGACTCACTCCCAAGCGCGCGCTGGCGCGCCACGACGACCTGAATAGCCTCTATCGCGCGGGAGATGTCCTGTGCGGTAGTGGACCATCCTAAGCTCAAGCGAAGGGCCGATTCCTGGATGCCCATGGCCAACAACACCCCGCTGGCTTTGGCAGCCCCAGAGGCGCAAGCTGAGCCTGCAGAAGCACATACGCCCGCTAAATCCAAGCCGACAACCAGCATGTCGGACTGGATGCCATCAAAGACAACATTGCAGGTGTTCCAGAGGCGTGGTGCGCCGCTGCCGCTGACATGAGCGCCTAATGCCACGCAGGCTGCCTCTAATCGGTCCCGTTGAATCCTGACCTGTGGGGAATGGACCAAGGTCGCCACCACGCCCAAGGAGGCGATTGGCGCTGGATTGAGGGTGCCCGCCCTAAAACCGCGCTCCTGCCCCCCACCATGGGAGCGTGCACTCAGAGCTTGACCTTGGCGGCGAAGCAGGGCGCCGGCCCCCTTCAATCCGCCGGCCTTGTGGCCCGTGACCGTCATATAATCCCAGCACTCTGGAGCGGCGTGGCGCCCGATAAGCTGGGCGCAATCCAAGTGAAGCGGGACTCCGGCAGCCCGAGTCAATTCATAAATGGCGGATGTGTCTTGCAACACCCCGGTCTCGTTGTTCGCCGCAAGAACACTGAGCAGGCCTGCCCCTTGGGACAACTCCTCCTCCAAGCACGCCAGATCCAAGCGTCCATGGCAGTCCACTGGAATCACGGTACCGCCTCGAAGCTGCACCGCCTCCAGAACGCTTGGGTGTTCTGTGGCGCTGCAAAGCACGCGCCCCTCGGCTCCAAGAACCACCAAGTTGTTCGCCTCGGTGGCTCCCGAACAGAACACCACATCCTTTGGCCGGGCTCCTGCCCAAGCAGCCAACTGGCCTCGGGCGTGCTCCACCACTGCATGAGGTGCACGGGCCAAGCTGTGTGCAGACCCGGTGTTTCCCCAGTGATTCGTGATCAGCGGTAGCGCCGCCTCCAACACCAATGGGTGCGGGGGGCTAGTGGCGTTGTGGTCCAAATAGATGGGAGATTCCGACACGAGCTACTCGTCAAGCTGGCGGGCATAACCGCCAGGGACGCTCAAGCCACCGCGGTCATCGGCATCTCCTTGGACCGACACGTATACAAAGGGCCGTATCGCCTTGAGCTTCGCCGGGCCGATTCCCTTGACCCGCTGGAGCGCTTCAACGCTGCCAAAGGCTCCTCGCTTGTTGCGGTCCGCGACAATGGAAGCAGAGGTGGCAGGCCCCACTCCTGGCAGGGCCTGCAGAGCTTTGGCGTTGGCTCGGTTCAGGTCCAGGACACCGGACCGCGCAAGTTCCGTCTCTGGGAGCCTCTGCACCTGGTGAGGCACCACCAACGGAGGGGGAAGCGGACCTTGGGCCCCCCCCACCAAAAGCACGCTGCCCACTGTGCAGAGCAGCCCGATGAGTCCTGGCAACGAGGCCCTCACCCGCGCAGCGCCTGCAGGCTCCGAACGAAGTCCTGTGCCTTGGTGCCGGTCCCCCGAATATCGGCCAGACGGCCTTGTTCTTGATCCGCCAGCACCACCACCAAGTGGTCCTTGGGCAAGATTTCAGGGAAACGCTCGGACCACTCGATGAGCGTCACCCCCATGCTGAGGAACTCATCCAAGCCCAGCTCAACGAGCTCACTGGCATCCCCGAGCCGGTACAGGTCTGCGTGCACCATGGGCAGTCGCCCCTTCTCGTAGAGGGAAAGAATGATGAATGTCGGGCTTCGCACCCTGTCCTGGACGTTCAGGCCATCCCCGACGCCCTGAGCCAGTGTTGTCTTTCCGGCTCCAAGCTCCCCTTGGAGCGCCAGGACCAACCCCGGATAGGCCAGTCCAGCGATCTGCCGCCCCAAGTCCCTGGTGGCCTGGGCATCATTCAAGTAGGTCTTCATGACAACTGAGTCACCGACTTTTGCCGACTGCGCAAGCAGCCGAATGCTCCTTCACCCAGATGGATGGGGGTCCGCCACAGAGATCCGCACACAGGGCAACTTCAGCGGCGCCTTCGTATAAGCGGCCCCCTTACACTCACTCAGATGTCTGGGGGTGCGAGATCCTCAGATGCGCGCAATCGCAGCAACCACGAAATCGGCCAGGCTGTGCGCCAAGCGTTCTGCTGAGCCCTGATCCAGCGCCTCTACCAAGACCCGAAGCTTCGGCTCGGTGCCGGAATAGCGGAGCAGGACCCTTGTGGCTCCATCGGACAAGGCTTGGTCCTCACGCTGGGCCAAGCCAGGGATGAGCGCCAAGTCGGGCTTAGAACTGACCCGAACGTTGACCAACTTGGAGGGGTCCGGCGCCCAATCCGCAAGCTCCATGGTGATGTCGTGGCTGCGCTCCAAACACTTCAGCGCAGTCAGCATGCCGTCACCGCTGGGAAAGCCCCCGCCGACCAGAATGTGCCCAGAGGGCTCTCCTCCGAGTCCCCAGTTCTTGGTCCGCAACACCTCCGCTACCTGGCGGTCCCCCACGCCTGCTCGAATGAAGGGAATACCTTGTTCGCCTAATCGGCGCTCTAATGCCGCGTTGCTCATCACAGTGCCCACCACACCCTGAGCTTCGCGCAGCAGCCAAAGGATGGCGTCCCCGTCTAAGATACGGCCGTTGCGATCGATCAGGACACACCGATCGGCGTCCCCATCCAGGCAAATGCCCAGATCGCATCCTTGCTCCACAACAACCTTCGCCAGCTGCTCGGGATGCACCGCTCCGCAGTCCAAGTTGATGTTCTTTCCGTCTGGCTCCACATTGATCGCATGGACCTTGGCCCCAAGGCGCTCTAGTATCTGGGGAGCAGCCTGGTAGGCAGCACCGTTGGCGCAGTCCACAGCTATTTTTAAGTCCCGCAAACAGAGGCCTGGGAGCTTGCCCTGAAGCATGCCCAAGTAGTCATCTAAGCCGGTGCTCACGGTACACATTCGCAGCTCTGTGACCAAGTTCGATGCGGGGGCAGACTCCTGCTCTTCGAGCAGCATTTCCTGCTCTACGCTTGGCTTTCTACCGCCGGGCAGAAGCACCTTTACGCCGTTGTCATGCCAGGGATTGTGGCTTGCGGTAATGACCAGCCCGCCTACTCCCGTACCGTCTGCCAGGATGGCGCTGAGCGCTGGAGTAGGCAGCACGCCTAAGTCTATGACCTCGCCGCCGAGACCGGCCGCCAGCGCCTGGGTAAGTTCCGGTCCGCTCTGACGGGTGTCCCGCACGAAGAGCACAGGACCCGCCCCGTAGAGCGCTCGTAGCGCCGCTCCAAGTCCGCGAAGAGTACCCTCGGTGAGGGGCGCTTCGCCCCATTTGCCGCGAATGCCATCGGTTCCAAACAACTTCATTGGGCTATCGGCTCCACATCGATTTTTGCAGGCTCCAATGTAGCGAGCTGCAGGGTGTCTCCACCAGGATGCACAATCTCCAAGCGAGCCTCGGGGGCCTGAGCCACCCCCACAGACAAGGCCGCTCGCTCCAGATCTCCGGGTAGCACGACCATCACAGTCAGAGCGTCGACCTCCAGAGCAGACAGCTCCAGAACCGGTCCCTCAAGTACTACGCTGACGTTGTCCTGCACGGGGCGCCAACCAGGGTCTCTGCACACCACGGGTACATCGGTGAAAGTTCGGGTGCTATTAACCGCCTGAATACGAAGGTTGGCCCGGATGGTGCCTGATTCCTTGAGTCGTAGAGGCGACGGCAAGTCCAGTGAGATCTCCCTTTCGGTGTCCTGACTCAATCCATCGATCACCAAGGCGCGGGTCATCACCTTGTCCAACTTCTCCACGACCGAAGTCGGTCCGACTACGGTCACCTCTTCTGGCTCAAGAGTGACCTTGGCCAGGCGAAAGCCATCGGCCGCCTCCCCGACCACGCTGGCTTGCAGGCGCACGGGCCGCTCTGCCTGAGGTTCGAGCTCAACCTGTAAAGAGTTTGGTTTGAGCGCCACAATGGACAAACCTGGGTCCAGCCCTGTGATGGATGCGTCCACAAAATCCACGGTCTGAACACCGGGCCCAAGGTCTGCTAGGTCCACCGAAACGGACAGGTCGCCGCGGCGCAGATCGCGGGTCAGGTTTTGAGTTCCGGACACCGTCACGCGAATTCGGTAGGTGGGCTTTTGAGTCAGCACGAGCCCCTCTGGCAGCACGTACTCCACGTTCACCCAGGCGCTGCTTGGAACCACTCTACCGCCCTGGATCCATGCCCAGGCCAAGACCGCCAACACCCCTGTAAACACCTTCCACCCAAGGTGGTCCAAGAACCATCCTCTGACCACGGCAGCAAAGCTACGCTCCTTCATGCCTTCCCCCAAGACCAGACGCGGGCGCGGGTGGCCGGCTGAAAGATTGCTTGGAGTTGTTCACGCAAGGCATTGGTGTCCGGAACGGGTGTCAAGGCACCGTTATGCACCAAGCTGACTGTTCCGCGCTCTTCTGAGACCACCAACACCACAGCATCGGTCTCCTCGCTCAGCCCAAGTGCAGCCCGATGCCGGGTGCCGAAATAGCGTGCGATGTCCTGGGTCAGCGAGAGGGGCAGGAAGACCTTGGCGGCTGCCATGCGCCCCTTCTGAAGCACTACCGCGCCGTCATGCAGGGGGGAGGTGGGATGAAATATGGAGACCAACAAATCCTGGCTGACCACTGCATCTATGCGGTGAGCGCTCAAGGCCAGCTCATTGAGGGAGGCGTCGCGTTCCAGAACGATCAGCGCACCAATACGGCGACTGGCCAGCGAAAACACAGCCTGCACAAGCTCCTCAGAGAACTGAGTCTGTTCTCGGCCGCCCACTCCAGAGAACAACTCACCTCCCGCACGGGCCAAGCCACGGCGAATGTCAGTCTGAAAGAGAATCAACACCGCGAGAACAATGTAGACAAACAACTTGTCCAGCATCCAGGCCACCGCATAGAGCTGCGCCCGCTGGCTGAGTACATAAAGAAAACCCAGACCCAGCAGCCCAATCATGGACTGCAGGGCACGCGTTCCGCGGAGCACCAAGTACGTGCGATAGGCGATCCACCAGATCACCAAAATGTCGATGGCATCACGCCACTGCATGTCCCAGATGATGGTGCCTTGGAGCCAATGGAGGGCGCTCAAACTGCCCCCCTGCACGCTGCGAAGACACGGAGAAACTGACGCGTCTCGGCCACGTCGTGAACGCGAAGGACCTGTGCGCCAGCCAAGACGGCCGCTCCGGCGGCCGCTAAGCTGCCAGGAAGCCGCTCATGGGTAGGCATCGGGCCAGCCACGCCCGAGATAAAGCTCTTGCGAGAAGCCCCGACATAGAGGGGAACTCCCAAGCCCTGAAGTTCCGCCAGACGCGCGATGAGCTCGGCACACTGGCGCGCAGACTTTCCAAAGCCGATGCCCGGATCCGCCCAGATTTGGCGCACTCCGGCCTGACGCAGCCGGTCGATACGCGTCGACAGAGTGTCCCGCACCTCCCCCAACATGTCCCCGTATTTGGTGTTCTGCTGCATGGTCTGCGGCACTCCCCGCATGTGCATCACGACCGCCCCGGCACCCGCAACAGCGACTGCCTGAACCATCTCGACATCCTCAAAACCGGACACATCGTTGATGACCTGAGCTCCCGCATCCAGAGCGGCTCGAGCAACTTCAGCTTTGCGGGTGTCCACGCTGACCCGAATGCCCTGAGCGACGACACCTTCCAAGACAGGAATCACCCGGTCCAGCTCTTCAGTGACGCTGACAGGGCGTGCACCCGGACGGGTGCTCTCGCCCCCAATATCCACCCAGCTGGCACCTTCCTCTACCAAGCGGCACGCCCTATCCACACGAGCTTGCAGAGACTGCCCGGCACCTGCGTACAGACCCCCATCCGAGAAAGAATCGGGGCTCAAGTTCAGGATGCCAACAAGCTGCACGTCCATTTTGGGATGCTACTCCCGGGCTGGGCTTGTTGCAGACACTTCGAGGGGCTCAGCTGGGAATCAGACCAGGACTCAGGCCGATTCCCTCGGGCAGGACCGGATCCAGGCTGTCGACCATGTCCATGAACTCCTTGCCGTCCACGGTCTCTTGCTCCAGCAAGAGCTGCGCGGTGCGGTGCAAGATGTGTATGTTGGCCACCAAAATGCGCTGCGCCCAGTTCAACCCCTCTTCCAGCATCGAGCGAACTTCAGCGTCGATGAGCTGAGCGGTCGCCTCCGAGTACTCGGCCTTGCGACCAAAGTCTCGGCCCAGGAAGACCTCACCGCCACCGCTGCCAAGGGACACTGGACCAATCTTGTCCGACATCCCAAAGCGGGTCACCATGCTGCGTGCCGTCTTGGTGGCCTGCTGTAGATCACCGCCAGCGCCTGTGTTGACCTGCTTAAAGACCAGCTGCTCTGCCGCGCGGCCGCCCATCGCCATGACAATCTGGGCGCGGAACGCATCCTTGGTCATGTAGTTGGTCTCGTCGGGCAGCGTGAAGGTGATTCCACCGGCACGCCCTCTGGGCATGATGGTCACCTTGTGCAGATTCCGGGTGCGCTGGCGAGGCAGGAGCACCGCGAGAATGGCGTGCCCGGCCTCGTGGTAGGCGGTGGTGCGTCGCTCCTCTTCGGAGACCACCTTTGATTTGCGCGCAGGGCCCATCCAGATCTTGTCTCGGGCCTCCTCAAAGTCCTCCATTTCCAGCTTTTTCTTATTTTGGCGGGCCGCCATCAACGCGGCCTCGTTCACCAGGTTCTCCAGGTCAGCTCCGGACATTCCTGGGGTGGCCCGAGCCACCAGTGCCAGGTCAACGTCATCGGACAACGGGGTCTTCCGGGTGTGTACATAGAGGATGGCCTCGCGGCCTCCCACATCGGGTGGATCCACGGTCACCCGTCGATCGAAGCGACCGGGACGAAGCAGTGCGGGATCCAAGACATCTGGACGGTTGGTGGCCGCCATGATGATCACGCCCTCATTGCTCTCGAAACCATCCATCTCCACGAGGAGCTGGTTCAAGGTCTGCTCACGCTCGTCGTGCCCGCCCCCCATTCC
>CAJQPC010000269.1 GCA_905480105.1 uncultured bacterium
CGCGGGTGTCGTGCATGTGCAGGGTTATCTGGTCAGGGGAGATGCCATCGTCCTGGAGCATCCGCAGGATGGTTTGAACCTGCCGCGGATTGCCCATGCCAGTGGTATCGCCCAAAGAGATGCGCTCGGCACCAGCAGCGAGAAGCTCGCCGGCCAAGTCCACAGTGCACCGGGGGTCAACCTTGCCCTGGTAAGGACAGCCAAACACGGTGCTCAGATAGCTGCGAACCCGCATTCCCTGCTCAAGTGCGTCCGCGATGACCTCGCGTAGGGCAAGCAGGGACTCTCTTGTACTGCGGTTCACATTTTTGAGGTTGTGGGTCTCGCTGGTGGACATGAAGGTTGCAATCGCCTCCATCTCCACGCTGACCGCACGGTCCAAGCCCCGCTTGTTGGGCACCAAGCCCCAGTAGGTCACACCGTCGACCCGTGGCAGCCCTGCGACGACATGGTCGGCATCCGCAAGCTGGGGGATCCAACGAGGCCGCACAAAGCTCGAGACCTCAATGTCCCGGACCCCAGCCTCAACCAAGCGCTCGATGAACGAGAGCTTGGTTTGCGTAGACAGGGTAGTCGCCTCGTTTTGGAGCCCATCCCTGGGACCGACTTCGTAGACGCTGACGCGCTCCATGTGGGCCTCCGTGCTGTCCCCATCATAGCCACCTCGAGCCTGAAGGGACAGTGCCTCCTCTCTCAGTGGCCCATCAGGCGCACCATCACAGCCTTCTGAGCATGCAGCCGGTTTTCTGCCTCGTCAAAGACCACGGAGCGCGGGCCGTCAATGACCTCGGCCGAAACTTCTTCGCCACGGTGCGCCGGCAGGCAATGCAGGAAGATGCTGTCAGGACGGGCGTTCGACATGAGCTCACCGTTGACCTCAAACCCCTTGAAACGGTCGTTACGCTCCTTGGCCTCTGCCTCCTGACCCATGCTGGCCCAGACGTCTGTGTAGACGGCATCTGCATCGGCTACTCCCTCGGCAGGATCTTCCGTGATTTGGACAGCGCCCCCCGTGGAAGCGGCGATCTCACGGGCGCGCGTCACGACCTCGGCATCGGGTGCGTAGCCTCGGGGATGGGAGATGGAGACGGTCATGCCGAACTGGGCGCCGCCGTACAACAGAGAGTGGGCCATGTTGTTGCCGTCGCCAACATAGGCCAGCTTCAGTCCCTTCAAGCCACCCTTCTTCTCCTCGATCGTAAGCAGGTCGGCCAGCACTTGGCACGGGTGCAGCAAATCCGAGAGGCCGTTGATGATGGGGATGTCTCCAAACTCCGCCATCTGCTCCAAGTGGGCGTGGTCAAAGACGCGCGCCATGATGCCGTCTACGTAGCGGGAAAGCACCTTGGCAGTGTCGGGGATGGACTCGCCACGATGCAGTTGGATGTCGGTCGGGCCAAGGTAGATCCCCTGTCCGCCGAGCTGGTAGATTCCCGTTTGAAAGCTGACCCGGGTGCGCAACGACGGCTTCTGGAAAATCATGGCCAGGGTCTGGCCGGCGCAGGCTTGCGAAAAGGCACGAGGATTCAACTTGATCTGGCGGGCCAGGTCCAAGAGATTGCGGAGCTCTTCGGGGGTCTGTTCGGCAAGGGACAAGAGGTGACGGGCCATGAGTTCTCCTGGGCTATTCAGGAGCTAACGCAGTCGAAAAAGCTGGTTGCGTCAAAGCGGTGCCAGATGCTCTGAGATCGACCGAGTAGCTCAGACTCCGGGCACCACCGAAGCGCCGAATGCACCCGTCCCATGGCCGAAGCGAGTTCCCAGGGTGGAAACAAGAAAGCCCTCCCCGAAGGGAGGGCTTAGAAGTGACCCCAACGGGATTCGAACCCGTGTTGCCGGGATGAAAACCCGGTGTCCTGGACCAGACTAGACGATGGGGTCAAAGAGGGTGGTGGGCCGCACAGGACTCGAACCTGTGACCCTCGGCTTAAAAGGCCGGTGCTCTACCTACTGAGCTAGCGGCCCAGCCGCGACGACAGTTAACAACTAGGCAGCTGGTGGTCAACGTTCGAAGGTCTCCTCGCGGCCTGGACCGGTGGAAACTGTGCGCACCGGAACGCCGACAAGCTCCTCCAGACGCAGAACATAGGCCTGCGCGCTTAATGGAAGATCCGTCCAATTCGTCACCCCTCGTAGATCCTCCGACCAGCCTGGCATGCTCTCGTAGACCGGGACGACTTGATCCATGGCCTGGCCGCCAGCAGGAACGCCGCTCTCACCTTCGTACGCTACGCAGATCTTCAGCTCCTCCATTCCAGACAATACGTCGAGTTTGGTCAACGCGATCTCCGTCAGACCATTGAGACGTGCGCTGTGCTTGGCCAAAGCACCATCGAACCAGCCGCACCGGCGGGGTCGCCCAGTGGTGGCTCCAAATTCGCGTCCAACGGCGCGCAGTCGCTCACCAACGGGCCCGTCAACCTCGGAAGGAAAGGGTCCTGCACCGACGCGGGTCGTGTACGCCTTGAGCACACCGATCACCCGGTTCAGGTCCTTGGGACCGACGCCAGCTCCCGCACAGGCAGCACCGGCCACCGTGTTCGAAGAGGTCACATACGGATAGGTACCGTGGTCAATGTCCAGGAAAGTGCCCTGAGCGCCCTCGAAGAGCACCTCACCGCCACGCTCCAAGACCTCATGGACACGGCTGACTGCGTCTCCAATGAAAGGAGTGAGCGCCTGCCCAGCAGCCACGAGTTCCTCAGTGACCGACTCCAGGTCCAAGGGCTCACCCCCGTACCACTCCACGATCATTCGGTTCTTCTCAGGTAGCCAAGTCTGCACATGCAGCCGGATCCGCTCCGGGTCACAGAGTTCGCCGGCGGAGAGCCCTCGGCGGGCAACCTTGTCCTCATAAGCCGGACCGATGCCTTTTCGGGTGGTACCGATGGCCCCCTCCCCGAGCGCAGCCTCGCGCAACCCGTCCAATACGCGGTGCCACGGCAGGATGACATGGGCCCCGCTAGAGATCAGCAGGCGAGCCGGCCCGATCCGGCGACCAGACTTGTCCAGCTTGTCCAACTCCCCCTGAAGCACCAGCGGATCCAAGACCACCCCGTTGCCGATCACACAGAGCGCGGAGGCGTTCAGAATGCCGGATGGAACAAGGTGTAAGACGACCTTTTCCCCTTCCACCACAAGGGTGTGCCCAGCGTTGTTGCCACCTTGAAAGCGAACGACCAGCTCCGCGATAGAAGCCAAACGATCCACGATCTTGCCCTTGCCTTCGTCGCCCCACTGGGCGCCAACGACCACTGTTCCAGGCATGCACGTCTCCTGTTGCGCCCAAGCGCTTAAGCCAGAGGGCCAATCCAGGGCCGCATCGTGGCAGGAGCGTTGCGAAACGTAGGCTTATCGACGCTTAACGAGTGCGTTTGACTCCAGCCTTGGCCTGGTCGTTGGAGCCGTCGATTCGCTGAGCTGCTAAAAACTCGCGGTTTGCGTTGCGATTCAGCCCGTTGGCCTCGTAGGCCTGGGCAAGCTCTAACCGATAGTCCAGGATCCGTGGCGCACGGGCGACAGCGGTACGTAGGTGGTCAATGGCGCCCCGGTCTTTCTCATCGATTCGACGAAGCGCCTTACCAAGCTTGAAGTAGGGCTGAGCATGATCGGGAGCAAGCTCAACGGCACGAGCATAGTGGGCCACAGCCTCACGGACTGAGCCAAATTGCTCTGCGTTCTCTCCCAGCGCAACGATGTGCTGCACCCGAGCTTGCTTGGCATTGGCATTGGCATCCTCGAAGGCTGCCTTGTACTTCGCGTTGCGAGGATCGAACTGGGAAGCCAGGTAGAAGCTACTGGACGCCTTGCTCCAGTTTTCCCCTTCCATGGCGGCTTGGCCGGATCGGAAGTGGCCCTTGGCCTTTCTCAGCCGATCCAACATGCGCTGCTTTAATTGTTCGCTCGCCGAAGGCACCCCGGAGACTGGAGCCTTTTTGGGCCTTTTCCGACGCTTGGGCTGGACGGCTCGGGGGCTCGATTCCTGGGCTGGGGACGTAGATTCTTTCTTGTTCCAGCTGACGCTGTGCCCCTTTTCCGCCTCGGCGCCCGACTTGGGTGTCCCCGTCGCCGCTGGAACTTGACTCGGCGGGGTCTCGACTCCAAGCTCCAGGCGATTTCCGGCCTGTTGGTAAGCCAAGTTGATACCCGCAAAGACCTCCTCGATGAGCTCCGTGTCATTCCCCAGATCCTTCCGGTAAAAACGATCTGGATGGAAGCGCCGGGAGAGCTCGTAGTAGGACTTTCGCAAGCTCGCCTTGGAGACCCCCTTGCCCATGGAAAAGAGTGTGGCGTGGTCTCCCACCTCCAGCAAGCTCTGGATTCGCAACAGCTCTTTACGCTCTTCGTCGTTTAAACCAGCCATAGCCTGGAATCTACGCCATCCAGGCCCACGCGGCTACCCGACCTCATCATCATCTTGCTGCTCACCATGGGGGTGAGCCTGAGCGTGCACGGCCAATAGGTGCTCCGCAGAGACATGGGCGTAGCGCTGAGTGGTGCCCAAAGAGGCGTGCCCAAGCTGCTCTTGGATGGAGCGAAGGTCGGCCCCGCCATCCAACATGTGGGTTGCACAGGAGTGCCGAAGGGCGTGGGGGTGAACACCTGCAAGGCCTGCTTTTAGGCCAGACTGCTGAGACACCCTATGGATCCAGCGCACCGAAAGGCGCCGCCCGTGGCGATTCAGAAACAACGGCCCAGCCTGCTTTCCGCGCCGTGCCAGCCACACATCCACAGCCCGCTCGGAAGCAGCCCCCATCGGTACCTGTCGCTCTTTGTCCCCTTTGCCGTGACGGACCCGAACCAGACCTCGCTCGAGCAAGAGATCCTTCAGATCCAAGGCGGCCAGCTCCGCCACCCGCAAGCCCGAGCCATAAAGCAGCTCTAAGATCGCCTGATTCCGCAGCCGGTGCCACCCGTCCTGGATGGGGTTTTCCACCATCGCCGACGCCTGTTCCGAACTCAAATGCCGGGGCAAACGCTCAGGCAGCTTGGGCAAGCTCAGGTGCTCCGCGGGCGAGCTTCGGCACAATCCCATTTCGATCGCCCAACGATAGAAGCTTCGGATCGCACTCATTGCCCTTCGCTGACTCGCAGCTGAGGGCGCCTTGAAACTACGCTCAGCCAAGTACATCCTCAGATCACTGGACTTGGCGGAGAGGAGGCCTTGGCCCCGGGCCAATAGGCTGCTCTCTAATCCGCCCAAGTCCTTCCCATAAGCCCTCAGAGTGTGAGGGCTTGCACCGCGTTCAACGCGCTGAAAGCTTAGGAAGCGGTTGATCTCGGCAGCCATGTCCACAGCATAGCCCCCTTGCCGGATCCACGAGCTTGCTCTATACCCGTGCTCCAGCCCCGGATTGATGCCCGTGTCAAAACCTCTGGTCATTGTCGAGTCCCCAGCCAAAGCCCGAACCATCGCTCGCTTCTTAGGCGACGAATACCAGGTAGAGGCCTCCGTGGGACACATCCGCGACCTGCCGCAAGGCAGCGCGGAACTCCCTAAGAAGTACAAGGGTCATCACTGGTCCGACTTAGCAGTGAACGTAGACAAGGACTTTGAGCCTGTCTACGTTCTCACCCAGCGCGGAAAGGAGCAGGTCAAGAAACTCAAAGCCATGCTCAAGGATGCCCCTGAACTGCTGTTAGCGACAGATGAGGATCGCGAAGGCGAGGCCATCGCTTGGCACCTCACCGAGGCGCTCAAGCCCAAGGTTCCAATCCGCCGTCTGGTCTTTCATGAGATCACCCGACGGGCCATCGAAGAAGCCCTGAACAACGCCAGAGCCGTCGACATGGACTTGGTTCGCGCCCAAGAGACCCGGCGAATCGTGGACCGTCTCTTTGGCTACCGAGTGAGCAAAGTTCTCTGGCGCAAGGTCAAGCCTCGACTCTCCGCAGGCCGTGTTCAGTCTGTTGCCGTGCGTTTGCTGGTGGATCGGGAGAAGGCCCGGATGGCCTTTGTGTCCTCCACTTGGTGGGGCCTGAGCGGAACCTTCGAGACCCCAGAGGGAACCTACTCGGGCGACCTGACCAGTCTCGGAGACAGGAAGATTCCTTCCGGTAAGGACTTCGAGGCCACCACTGGCGAGCTCAAGGCACCCGGTACCATCGCCCTACTCAATGAGGACATGGCCAAGGCCTTGCAGACCGCGATCCTTGCCAATGCCGCCACGGTCACCAAGGTGGAGGAGAAGGATTTTCGCGAGAAACCGCAGGCTCCCTTCACAACCTCGAAACTGCAACAAGAGGCCAACCGAAAGTTTAGATGGACCGCGCGCCGGGCCATGGGGGTCGCTCAACGACTCTACGAGAACGGCTGGATCACCTACATGCGTACCGATTCTGTTCACCTCTCCCCCGAGGCGATCCAGGCCGCACGCGACTACGCAACCCAGCAATACGGGCCCCAGTACGTGCCCGAGACTCCCCGCACCTACAACACCAAGTCCAAAGGCGCCCAGGAAGCTCACGAAGCCATCCGTCCCGCTGGCGAGAGCTTCAAGAGCGTGGCCGAGTGCAAAAAGGAGATGGGGGAGGACGAAGCTCGTCTATACGAACTCATCTTCAAGCGCACCCTGGCCTGTCAGATGGCTGACGCGACCGGCAAGCGCGTGGTGATCGAGACCCAAGTCCAATTGGCTGAACAGCCTGCCGCTGTCTTTCGTAGCCGCGGCAAGACCTACACCTTCGACGGCTTCCGAGCAGTCTACGTCGTCGCCGGTGAAGATCAGGACTCCGAGAACGTGTTGCCCCCACTCACAAAGGGGCAGAGCGCTACGCCAAAGACCGTCGACGCAGACAGCCACACCACGCAGCCGCCTTCCCGACTCTCGGAGGCCGCATTGGTACAGCGCCTGGAGGAGCTCGGTATTGGCCGTCCTTCCACGTACGCCAGCATTATCGAGACCATCCAAAATCGTGGCTACGTGTTCAAAAAAGGCACGGCCCTGATCCCAACTTGGACCGCCTTCGCAGTCACTCGCCTGCTCGAAGAGCACTTCGAGGGCTTGGTCAACTACGATTTCACCGCCAACCTAGAAGGCGGGCTGGACCGCATCGCTGAAGGTGAAAAGGAGCCAAAAGAGTTTTTGGAAGCCTTCTATCGGGGGTCTGGCGGTAGCGGACTCGAAGAGCTAATCGCCGCTGCTTTGGACAGCGCCGACCCTCGCAGTATTTGCTCGATTCCAATCGGTGAGAGCGATGGCAACGATGTCATCGCTCGAGTGGGCCGCTACGGTCCGTACCTGGAATACGATGGCACGACTCGCAGCTTGCCTGATGAGATGGCCCCCGATGAGCTCACCCTGGCCAAAGCCTTGGAGCTTCTCAACGAGATGCCCGATGGGCCCCGCGAGCTGGGAGACGACTCAGAGACCGGCTTGAAAGTGACCGTCCAAGTGGGACGCTTTGGTCCCTACGTCCAGCTCGGTGAGCCCGAGGGTAAAAAGAAGCCGAAGCGCGCATCGCTTCTCAAGGGAATGGAGGTAGACACAATTGATCTGCCCACTGCTCTCCAGCTTCTGTCCTTGCCCCGCACCGTCGGCAAGGACACCGAGGGACACGAAATCCTGGCCTACAACGGGCGCTACGGTCCCTACATCAAGGCAAACGGCCAGAGCCGAACGATCCCAGCCGACATCCACCTCTTAGAGATCAACGAAGACCAGGCACTCAAACTACTTGCAGAGCCGGCACGCCGCGGCCGCACAAGCGCCTCGGTGCTCAAAGAGTTGGGAGAGGATGCTGAGGGCCGTAAGGTGGTGGTCAAGAAGGGCCGCTACGGCCCCTACGTCACCGATGGCGAAGTGAACGTGACCCTGCCCAAGGACAAGGATCCGGAGCAGATGGAGCTAGCAGCAGTTCTGCCGATGCTCCAGGCCAAGCGGGACGCAGGCGGCGGCAAGAAAAAGCGGGCGGCCCCCAAGAAGAAAGCGGCGGCAAAGAAGAAAGCAGCCGCAAAAAAGCCGGCAGCAAAGAAGAAAGCAGCCGCAAAGAAGCCGGCCGCGAAGAAGAAGGCCGCCCCGAAGAAGCGCGTACCCGCAAAAAAGGCCGGCGCGACTGCAACTGAGGCCATGGCCAAAGAGGAGATGGGCGAGGTCAAGTCCAGTAGCCCCCGCGTACGACGCTCCGTGCGTCGCCCGAGCACCAATACTTGAGCCTTAGGGCTTACGCTCTGTTGCCTGATCTGTAGGGAGCAGCAACAGAGCGATCAGCCGAAGAGCACAGGCCACTCACCCTCCATCAGTGCTTGCTGTTCCGGAGAGAGTGTGTCGTGTAATGTGAACAAATACTCGGCCACACGGGCGCGAATTCGGGCACGGTCTACGACAAGTTCTTCCGCACGCAAGCTCTCACAGGTGGGTGAGAGGAGCTCAATGAGCTCCTCCTTGGAGTCCGCGCTGAAGTACCCCAATGAATAAACCAGCTCCAGGTATGCCTGAGCTTGTGGGGTCAGGCGCAAAGAGCGGAAACACCACTCCCCGCAATCCTCAGCATTAGGGGACCAACTCATAGTCTCCAGATGGTAGCCGACGTACCTGCTGAGTCAACTCCCAAGTGCTCAAAAGGGCCATCACTTGCCGAATTGGAAGACGACTCCGACGGCTCAGCTCGGCCGGTGAGCCGGGCAGGGCAACGCTGAGGCGCTGAACCAAGCCTTGCTCCCGCTCCAAGCCTGAAAGCACTTGAGCACTGCGAACCAGTGGGATTGCACCCTCCAACAACAGTGCATTGCTTCCTTGAGAAGCCGGGGTGTCTATCCGTCCAGGAACCGCGTACACATCCCGCCCAAGCTCAAGTGCAGCCTGGGCGGTGTACAGGGCGCCAGAGCGCAACCCTGCTTCGACCACCACGGTCGCGTGGCCCAAGGCAGCGATGAGCCGATTGCGTCTGGGAAATGCCCACCGAGTGGCAGGCTCCTGCGGCAGCCTTTCGGTGAGTAGCAGGCCGTCCTCTCTTCGGATCCGAGCGAGCAGCGCTCCTGCATCGCCCCCAGGGTCACGCTCCAGGCCCTGCGCCAAAACAGCCACGGTGGGTCCACCAGAGTCCAATGCCCCTCTGTGGGCAGCCGTATCGATGCCATGGGCACCACCAGAGACCAACACCGCTTGCCGGTGGGCACACCCCCTTCCCAAGGCCGACGCAATACCTCTTCCATAGGGCGTGCACCGCCTTGATCCGACAACCGAAAGCGATTTTCGGCTTAGCAGCTCCAGATCTCCCTGGACCCACACCACGGGCGGTGGTTTGGGAAGCCGTAGCAGGGCACTTGGGTAGCTGGGTTGGCCAACGTGAAACCAAGCACAGTCGCTGCGAACGCCCTGGTGGGCGCAGACTTGGCCGATACGTCTTGGATTTAGCCCAGCGGCAGCAAGCTCCGAGGGGGTCGCGCACTCAAAGGGCGTCTGCCCCAAGCGCTTCAAAATAGGTCGAATATCAAGGTTCCCTGACCACCGCGACGCGGCAGCCCAAGGACCAGGAACAATAGACATGGTGCTCTCCCGAGCGAACGGGAGGGCGGCGACTCCATCGACTAACGAGCCTCGGAACAGGGGGCTACTGCACCGTCGTAGCCACCTGATCGCCCACGCGGATTGGGGAGGAGGCGTCAACGACTACTCCCGTACTGGTCGCATCATCCACGCGTGTCAGAACCACTCGCCCCACAACCTGGTCCGGAATGTCGTCTCGCTCTTCCAGCATCGAGACCATCTCGTCTCGGTGATGAACAACATAGAAACTGCTTCCCTCGCGCAGGCCATCGTCTTTACCCAAGTCGATGAAAACCGTCTCACCCACTGCTGCTAAGCGGTACATGTCCTGACCAGTTCGGGCAATGATGGTGCCCTCCAGATCTCCCTTGGGTGCGTCCACAGGGAACTCACCATCGATGGGGAAAGCCGGCCCCACAAAGTCCCCACGGTGCACCGCGGTGTAGCTGTTGCGAATTTCCGCGGTCACACGATCTTGGTCATCCACATTGACAATTCGAGCGATCGCGCCGACGTGCCAAATGTTCCCGTAGCGCACGCGGCGCGATTCGGGGTGGCGAACATCGTCTCCCTGCGTGAAGAGCGTGACCAAATCACCGCATGCGACAGCGCCAGGGTCATCGAGTTTCAGGTAGACCATGTCCCCAGCGCCAAGGAGACTGCTGCCGGTCTTGGCCGCCTCTACAGAGCCCAAAAACTCGACGTCAGCTGTCTGCGCCAAGAAGGATGGGGTCGAGTAGCCCTGGCTAGGGTAGCTCTTCTCAAAGCGAAGATCTGGGCCGCAGGCCAGAGTCTCCGGCTCGATCTCGGAGTCTGGCACCGTATAGCCCTCCGCCTCTATACTGCCGAAAGACATGCTTGGAGGCTCTAAATCCGAGCCCATGGAAAACACAATCTCGTTCCCCGGGTAGATCCAATGGGGATTGGTGATGTACTCGTTCAAGGACCAGAGCTGGGGCCAGTAGTACGGGTCCCCCATGAAAGCCCTGGAGATGTCCCAGAGGGTATCTCCTTCCTGAATGATGTAACGATCCGGAAAGTCCGAAGCCGAACCAGAATCACCGGAGAGAGTCACCTCGCCCGCTTGGGCGTATGAAACTCCCGAGAAGAGCGTCAGCACTGCCAACAACATCGCTCAACCTCGCTTGCGCATGTTCCTATTGTCTTGGATCCTTGGGCCAGGGTCAACCACCCTGCCGCCCGTAGTCATCTTGATGCCGGACTACATCGTCTGGATAGGCCGTGCTGACCTCGTAGACGTAGCAATCCGTGATCCCCTTGAACCGGTGCTTGCGATTGGGCTGAACTCGCAGAGAATCACCAGGCTCCAGAATCCAGGTCACCAGCTCGCCAGCATTGTCTTCGAGCAGGACCTCAAGACGGCCCTCCGAGACGCGAATTGTCTCGTCCTTGATCTGGTGATGCTGAAGGCTCAGGCGATGGCCTGCACGGATGAACAGCAGCTTGCCCAAGTAGTCATCCGTCTCAGCCCAGATTTCTTCATGGCCCCAAGGCTTCTCTACCCGGCGCATCAGCGTACCTCGACCAGTTCCACGGAGCGTCCCAGAGAAG
Source organism: uncultured bacterium (assembly GCA_905480105.1). Classification (GTDB taxonomy): domain Bacteria; phylum Myxococcota_A; class UBA796; order UBA796; family CAJQPC01; genus CAJQPC01. The sequence goes on from CAJQPC010000269.1 coordinate 11,061, forward strand.
AAGCCAACTCCCGCCGAAGCTCTTCGGCACTGCGCTGACTTGCGCTCGGCCCAACCCGAACCCTATGGCGGGTCTGTCCCCCGTAGAGAACTGCGATGATTTGTGCATCAAAGCCATCCTCCTTCAGACGGGAGACCACCTCGGCGGCCTCCTGGGGGTCGACGTGGGAGCTGATTTCGATCGCCCAACCGGCGCTTGCAGGCTGCTCGATCGGCTCCAAAGGGGCAATGGGCCGAACCTCGGGCTCAGGCAAAACCTGTGCCGGCTCAATCGGAGCCTGCACCAACTCATCTGGAGGACTTACATCCACCACCGGGGCCACCAACTGCTTGGGAAACGCCAAAGCAGCTGCCTGAGCTGATGGCATAACCTCGACCCGAGCCAGCAGCTCCGTGAGGCTATCTCGCTGAAGCTCCGGCCCCAGCAACCCCCTAAACTCTGCCGCAGCCGGCTCAGGACTCGCAGCGACCGTCGCTTGCCCTTCTCCAGCGATTAAGCCCACAAAGAAACTGGCAGTGCAAACGGCCGACACCATGACCAACGCCGCACCGAGCTGAGCTCGGGTCAACCAGATGCTGTTCTCGCGACGCATGGGGGGCAGATCTCGCATGCTCCGACTCTAACACCCGCGAGTTCTCCTGTCTTGCCATGTCAAGAGAAGGACTGAATCACCAGCTTGTGGTCTAAGATCTGGGCCACATGGAGTTCCTCCACAAACTCAAGCAGCTGGTCCATCCGCGACTGAAGAAGGCGGGAGTCGTTGGACACCAAGGCCATCCCCAGCACTGCGCGGTCGTGGACATCCAGCAGTTCTACCTCCGCTACGGAGACCCCAAACTGATTGCGACAGCGATCACGGACCCGCGACACCACGCTTCGCTTGTCCTTAAGCGAGGTAGCCCCAGGTATCCCCAGGACCATACGTAGAATCGCGACCCGCATTTACGTGGGCTCCAGCATCAATGCCGGCGCGCGACTTCTTCCATGACGTAGGTCTCAAGCTCGTCGCCGATCTTGATGTCGTTGAAGTTCTCCAACCCCAGGCCACACTCGTACCCTGTGTTGACTTCCTTCGCGTCGTCCTTGAAGCGCTTGAGGCTGGCCAGCTTCCCTTCCCATACGACCAAACCGTCACGAACCAAACGTCCATGGTGACCGCGGCCAATGGTTCCATCCACCACGTAGCAACCAGCGATGGTTCCAACCTTGGGGATGTTGAAGGTGTCGCGAACCTGAGCGTGACCCTTGACGCTCTCTTCGAACACTGGCTCGAGCATGCCCACAAGAGCATTTTTAAGGTCGTCCAAGAGTTCGTAGATGACGCGGTAATGGCGGACCTCGACCTGCTTATTCTCCGCGGCGCGTCGCGCCTTGGGGTCAGGACGAACGTTAAAGCCAACAACGATTGCGTCGTAAGTGGCAGCCAAGGTGATGTCGGACTCAGAAATCGCACCGACCGCAGCCTGCAGGATATTAATGTCCGTTCCTTCGACCTCGACGTTCTGGATGGAGCCCTTGAGTGCCTCCAAAGAACCCTGGACGTCACCACGCACGATGAGGTTGAGCTTCTTGAGTTCCCCCTCCTCCCGGCGGCGGAAGAGCTCCTGCAGGGTGAGGCGCTTGCTCATTCCCAACTCGGCAGCGCGTTCTGCATCTGCGCGATGCTCGGCCAAGCTCTTGGCAGCCTTGTCGGTCTTCACGACCGTGAACAAGTCACCAGCACGCGGCACGCCCTCCAACCCAATGACCTCCACGGGAGTGGAAGGCCCAGCACTCTTGAGCTTCTTGCCCTTGTGATCGGTCATGGCGCGAACGCGACCAGAAACCGTGCCAAGGACAATGGGCTGCTTGGGCTTCAAGGTACCGTGCTGGACCAAGATGGTCGCGACGGCACCACGACCCTTCTCGAGGCGTGCCTCAAGAACCACACCCTCGGCGTGACGCTCAGGATTGGCGCGGAGCTCCATCAGTTCAGCTTGGAGGGTGACGGCCTCGAGCAGCTCATCTACACCCATCCCGGTCAGACCTGAGACGGGAATCATCTGAACCTCTCCGCCGTACTCCTCTGGGACCAACCCGTGCTCCATCAAACGCTGCTTGATGTCGTCGGGGGTCACACCGGGCTTGTCACACTTATTCAGGGCCACAACGATGGGACAGCCAGCGGCCTTCGTGTGATTGATCGACTCGATGGTCTGCGGCATGATGCCGTCGTCCGCCGCGACAACCAAGATGACAATGTCGGTCGCCTGCGCACCACGAGCACGCATCTCGGTAAATGCGGAGTGACCCGGGGTGTCGATGAAGGTGATCGGAAGGCCCTTGTGGGCCACCTGATATGCACCGATGTGCTGGGTAATTCCACCCGCCTCGCCGGAAGCCACATTGGCCTTGCGGATGGTGTCCAACAGCGTGGTCTTGCCATGGTCGACGTGGCCCATGATGGTGACCACAGCGGGACGGCCCACTGCGTTCTCGTCTTCCGTGTCGTTCGAGACCTCGATCATGTGGGCGTCTTCTTGGAAGCCGACGTTCACACAATCGTACTCGAACTCCTGCGAGACCAGCTGCGCAGTCTCAAAATCCAGCTGGTCATTGATGGTCGCCATCAAATCCAGTCCCATCAGAACCTTGATGATCGAGCCGGACTTTTCCCCCATCTCGTGAGCGAGTTGCCGCACCGAGATGGTGTTGTCGACCTGAACCTTACGCTTCTGAGCCTTGGGCTTCGGTGAAGGCGCCTTGGGTGCAGAATTACGTTTCCGCTTCTTCGGGCGGCGCTGTTGCACGCGCTCCATGCGGCGTTCAGTGACACCGCCACCACCACGGCGGTCTTTGCGGTTTCCTGCTGGGGCACCAGCGGCACCAGCGGCACCAGCAGGGGCAGCGGCTCCCGCTGCGGGCCTACTCCAGCGGTCGCCAGCGTTTGCGCCACCGACCTGGCCACGGGTGGTCACGCCGGCAGCGCGATCCCGGTTGACACGGTCGCGGAAGGCCTGAGGATTGGTGGGGTCGTAGTCCTCGGGGGGACGAACAACCGCAGAACCCAAGCCTGGCAGCCGGGGACGACTGCGCACGGGCTCAGGGGTGGCTGGCTTGGCCGCCTCCACCTTCACGTTGGCCCGCTTTTCATCGGCCTTGGCCTTCTCCTCTGCGCTGGGCTTCGGAGTTGGGTCCGCCTTTGGCTCAGGGGCCTTGGCGGGTTCAGGCGTGGCCTTGGCTTCGGCCTTGGGCGGAGCCACAGCAACAGGAGCCGGATCTGGCTCGAGAGCCTTCACCGCAACTGGCTTGGCAACCTTCGCTGCGACTGGCTCGGGAGCCTTCTCTGCGACCGGCTCGGCAGCTTTGACATCCGTGCGCTGAGAAACAGTTTCCGGCGTGGGGGCCGGGCTCTGGACGGCAGGCTCCACCTTGGGCTCAGGCGCCAAAGTCTCCATCTTGGGAGCAGGCGTGGGCTGGGCCGTCTCAACTTCCGCAGCAGGAAGGCGACGAATCGTGGTCGCAGGCGAAGCGCCAGAGGTGCTCGCAGCCCGAGACAGGCTGGCAGCCGGCGAGGGCGCCGGCGTAGGTTCGGCACGCCGACGACGAATCACGGTCTTGCGACCGGACTTGACTCGGGTCTCCGAGTCCGTCGGGGTACTTTCTGTTCCGCTCTTCTCCTCGGGGCTACGACGACGGGTGACCGTACGTCGCGGCGACTTTGAGATGCGATCGAGGAGATCCTTGCTGGACGCCATGCCATTCCTTTTCGATCCCCCCCCAATTCTGGGGAGGATGCTCGGTCTAATCATCGCCAGGCGATGACGGCGATCTTGGGTGCACATCGGGCAAACGAGGACCGTCTACTCACACAACACCCAAATCGGGTGCGCCCCTTAACGCAGGGCACCCAGCCGGTGCAACTCGTCTAGCAACGCACGAGCGGGTCGGCCACTGCTGACAACCAGCGCTGCTCGCGGACCTTTACCGATTTGAGCACCCAGGGTTTCGGTCGTCAATGGCAATTCAAAGACCAAACGATCTCCGGCTCGAACCGTCAGATCCTTCACCAAGCGCGGTGAAGCATCCTCCGCGAGTAGGAGCGCACGGGTGTTCTGGGAGGCAAGAGCAGCACGCACGCCGTCCTTGCCGCCGACCATCAGTCCCGCCTTCGCAGCCAGGCCCAGAGTTCCAAGAACAGCCTTCCAGTTTGCCGCTCGAACCTGGTTTAGCAGCCCCTCGGTCCTGCACTTTCCCTGAAGAGGGCGATGCAAAATACCTGGTGACTTTTCCAGCTTAGAGAGAACCTCCGAGGAGGGCGTGACCCAAGCACCGCGGCCAGCCAACTTCCCACGGTAGTCGCAAAAGACCTGCCCGTCTGGCCCACGCACCAGACGGATCAAGCCGTTGCGGTCACCACGCTTCCGTGTGACCACGCAGCGCCTCTCAACGACGCTGCTCATGCGCTCAGTCCTCGTCGTCCGCCTCGGGAGGCAGTTCCTCGACCACTTCTTCGGCCTGAGCAAGACGCTCAGACTCTTCGACGATCAGTTGCTCGAGCACACCGTCGGCCTTGTCGATGATCGATGCGGCCGCATCCTCGTCCACATCCAAGACGGATGCGACCTCGAAAGCTTCTGCGTCCGAGAGATCCTTGGCGCTGCGGAAACCATGACGGATGAGCAGCTCCACCGTCTCCTCGTCCAATCCCTCGATCCGAGTAAGCTCGCTGAAGGCCTGATCGTTGAGCTCGCCATGGCGAGACTCCGAGAAAATATCAATACGCCAGCCGGTGAGCTGTGCTGCCAGCCGAACGTTCTGCCCACGACGGCCAATGGCCTTGGAGAGCTGGTCGTCGGGGACGATGAGCTCCATGCTGTGGGTGTGCTCGTCGATGTACACGCGCGAAACATTGGCCGGAGCGATTGCGTGCACAATGAAGCGCGCAGGGTCCGGATGGAAGGGGATGATGTCCACCGCTTCACCGCGTAGCTCCGCCACGACAGCTTGAACACGCGAGCCCTTCAGGCCCACGCAAGCGCCGACGGGATCGACATCAGGGTCCACCGAGCTGACGGCAATCTTGGCGCGATGACCTGGCTCACGAGCACAAGCTTCGATGCGCACAATCCCTTCGTAAATCTCTGGAACTTCGAGTTCGAAGAGCTTCATGAGCAAACCAGGATGTGTCCTGGAGAGGACCACCTGGGCACTGCGGGAGGCCCGAGTGATATCCAGAACATAGGCCTGAATGCGCTCACCTTGGCGGTAGGTCTCGGTGAGAACCTGCTCCCGCCGAGGCAGGATGGCTTCGGCTCGGCCAAGGTCAACAATGATGTTGCCCTTCTCAAAGCGGCGCACGATACCCGTGATGAGCTCACCCTTGCGGTCGCGGAACTCTTGAAAGGTCATCTCGCGCTCAGCGTCGCGAATCTTTTGGATGATGACCTGCTTGGCAGTCTGAGCGGCGATGCGACCCAACTCGTCAATATCGATGCGCAACCCGAGGCTGTCGCCGACCTCGCAGTCAGGATCCAGCTCACGAGCGTCGTCAAATTCGATCTGGGAGTCGGCCTCCTCTGCAGGGGCATCCTCTCCCAGCTCTTCAACCACCGTGCGGAACTCGAAGAGCTCAACCTCGCCCAGCTCTTCGTTGTACTGAGCCTCAAGGTCGTGCTCGCCGCCGTAGGCCTTGCGTGCTGCCGCCTCCATCGCCGACTCAACCACCTCAACGACCACGTCGCGGGGCAGGTTCTTCTCACGATGGACAGCCTCGATGAGGCGTGCGAGATCACTGATCATTGTCAATCTCCTCGTCTGGGCGGATCCGCGGGGGCGGATCGGTGCCAAGCAACTGGTATTCGTCGGGATCCAACACAAGGTTGGCCTTCTCAATCAGGTCGAAGTCAATCTCATGGAGTTCACCATCGACCTCGATCTTAAGAGTGCCCTCTTCCATGGCCCGCATCACGCCCTTGAAGCGACGCCTTACAGGCCCCTCCTCCAGACGGATCGAAGCACGGTAGCCCAAGAAGCGGAGAAAATCGCTCTTGCGCTGCAGCGGCCGGTCAATCCCAGGAGATGACACTTCGAGCTGGTATGAGCCAGAGATGGGCTCTTCCACGTCCAGCATCGGGCCAAGGGCCCGAGTGAGCTGTCCGAGGTGCTCGATCATGATGCCACCGACACGGTCTGCGGAGATCCGCAAGGTGAGACGAGTGCCCACCTGAGTCAGCTCTACAGCAACCAGCTCAAAACCCTCTTCTTCCACGATTGGTTCGAGGAGTTTGAAGATCTCACGCTGCTGTAGGACCTGGCTATTCATGCCGCGTTCCTGAGCCAAAAGGCCAATGGAGGGTACACAGCCGCCACAAAAAAAGGGCCGCCCCGAAGGGCCGCCCCGAAGGAAGCGGTTTTGTTCAGCCCATATAGGACTGCCGCTTGGCCCTGTCAACGCCCCCCATCCAAGAGCAAGCTCTTGGCGTCGTTGGCGGCTTGAGACTCAGGGTAGCGATCCACGACATCTTGCCAGAAAAGCCTCGCTTCCTCCTTCTGTGCCAGCTGCGCAAAGCATTCGCCTTGGCGCACCATCGCCCAGGGGGCCCAATCGGTGTCCGGGTGCTTGGAGACCACCTCTTCGAAGGCCAGAATCGCTCGTTGATACTGACCCTCATTGAGCCAGCTCTCGGCCAATCGGTAGCGGGCCTTGGGAGTCAATGGGTCGGAGGGAGCCTCCTTGAGCATCCGAACCAACAGGGCCCGTGCCAGGGCCGGTTGGTCCTTTGCAAGGGCCTCCTCCGCGCGCTTGATCAGCTCTGCCGGAGGCGCCCCCAACTCGACTTCGACAGGGCCATCTGGAACAAGCTGTACCTCCCCACTCGAATCCACCGTGATCCCGGGCCCTTGGTCGGGCGGCTGAGGGGGCTCCAGACCCAGAGCACCTTCCAAGGCGGTGATGCGTAGCTCGAGATACTCCAGGCGAAACGCCGTGTCTTCGTCCAGGGCAACGCGGTCATCCGCGGCTCGCTCGGCCTTGAAGCGCTCGTCCTCCAATGCACCGCGCAGTCGCTGGAGTTCTTCCTGGACCTGGTCCAGGTTCTCCAGCTTCTCGGCCTCCTGTTTCCCGCGGTAGCGGTTGATCTCCTCGAGCTGGTCAACCCTTAGCCGGACCGTATCAGCCTCCTGTTCCAGCGCCTGAGAGTAGGTGGTTTGGAGAGCCATCTCCCGCTCATAGGCCGAGGTTGCGGACTGACCCGTGCGATCCAAGACACATGCCAAAGCTAAGAAAATCATCGCTCTACCACCAGCTCTACCCGTCGGTTCATGGACCAGTCTGCCTCGCTGGACCCGAGAGCCACGGGCTGCTCCTCGCCAAAAGAGCGTGGCTGTAGGCGTGCTGGGGAGACCCCCTGAGAGACCAAGTGACCCCGCACCTGTTCAGCGCGACGCTGTCCCAAAGCCAAGTTGTGATCTGTGGTCCCTCTCTCGTCACAGTGACCGTTCAACCATATTTTTCCAGGTGCTTTTTGCAAGCAGGCCACCATGCCATTGAGAGCCTGCTTGGCCTCGGGACCAAGACGGTGTGCATCGAGTTCGAAGTACACCATCGCGCCATCGCAGGCCGCCAGCGGATCACTGCTTTCAGTCCCCTCTCCCTGGACCTGAAGTCCCGACCTAAGGCTGGCACTTGCACCGTCGGGATTGAATACCCAGACATCCCAGCTTCCCGCTGCCATGGGCGGCACGGTCACCGTCAGGCGGTTCGCGTCGACAACCTGAACTCGAGTGGCCTCGACGTCCTCCCCAAAACGCACTCGGGCGCCCTGCATAAAGGAGCTGCCGTAGACAGTGGCGGTGAAGGACGTACTCGATTCAGAGACCGCGGGGTCGATGCTCACGATCTGCAGTTGCTCTCTGGCAGGGCTGACGATGGGGGTTTTTTCCCCAGGATCGATCTCGGTTTCCGTGTTCCGACACTTGGCAGCCAATAGCAGCGGCAGTGCAAAAAGCACACAGGCAAGCCGGGAGGAGATGCGCATGGAAGCTCCAGTTGAGTGGGGAGCGGGGCCGGACCGAGACGCGACCCAACCGGCTCGCGCGCTATGACCCTATACAGGTTCCCTTAGGAGGCTATGCGTGCTGTCTTGGCATGTCAAGGCTTTGCCCGGGCTCGCCCCGATGCTGGGCGCACTTCTGTGCGCAGGGGGCCTGCTGTGTCTGGGGCCTTTGCGCTCCTCGGCCACCTTGGCCGTCGTGCTCTTAATCTTGTGGGCCGCCTTGGCTTGTTGGACCGCCTTCCGCCAACGAGGTCATGCACTCTCTGGCTGGGTCTTGGTCCTCGCATTGGTGCTGCGACTGCTCCTGCTGGCATCCCAGGCCAGCTTCTCGGACGACGTCTGGCGCTACCTGTGGGAAGGACGGGTCCAGTTGGCCGGTCTGGACCCCTTCATGTTCGCCCCCGATGCGCGCGAGCTCATTCCGTTGCAGAACGAAACTTGGGACCAAGTCAACCACAAGTCAGTGAGCACCATCTACCCCCCTGGAGCGTTGTTCCTTTTTCGAGTCTTGGCGGCCATCTCGGAGCACCCAATCTCTTGGAAGCTGCTCTCCGGCGGCGCAGATTTAGGGACCGTTCTAATGCTCTGGCGGTGCAGCCGAACGCGAGGCACGCCGGTCTGGGCAGTGGTGCTCTATGCCCTGCATCCGCTCCCCATCTTGGAGAGCGCCGGCAGCGGCCACTTAGAGGGACTTGCCTTGTTTTTTTGCGTCTGGGCCCTGGGTGCCAAGCCTGGATTCGGAAGTCTTACTGCGGGTCTTGGGGCCAGCATCAAGCTACTCCCAGCAGCCCTTTGGATCCCCCAGCTACGGGCCGCTCCGGCCCGTTCCGCCTTGGGCGCCGGATTGGCGCTGTTGATCGGTCTGGCCCTATCGACCCCATTTCTCTCGGCCGGCTCGATGCTGACCCGGGGCTTTGGTACCTACTACGAGGCCTGGGCCTTCAACGCGTGGCTCTTCCCCATGGTCGAAGCGATCATTGGGGAGCCCACGCGCCTGGTTCTGACTTGCGTGGGAGCAGCCTGGTGCGCCATCGCTGCCTGGCGATTTCGGGACCCGGCAGCCTTTCTGCTTGCAGTCTCGGTCGCGTTACTCTTCCTGAGTCCAGTGGTTCACCCTTGGTATGTTCTTTGGGCATTCGTCCCAGCTATGGTCTTGGGCCGTTGGGAGTGGGCCTTGCTCGCCAGCACCAGCCTGCTCTCCTACTTGGTGCTCGCGGGCTATCCTGAAACCCCCTGGTCGGAGCCAAAATGGGTGGTGTGGATCGAGTACCCCACGGTGATTCTGGCTTGTGTGTGGGCCTGGACCCTGCGGCGCTCTGCGAGACGGTCCGAGGTTGGTCCAACACCCTAATCTGCGTTCCGGACGCTACTCGGACTGTGGACACGCCGGCCGCCCTGCGTGCCCTGGCAAAGGTGCTTGGCCCCAGCGCCAAAGTGCTGGTGGGCTTGGGACTCCATCGCACACTGACCTTGGGTGAGTTGGACGGGCTGCAAGCAGCCTGGCCGGGTCCGCTGCTGCAACACACACCCGACGGGTGTGTCGATCACGGGACGCTCCTGGGGATCCCCTTTCACGTCCATCCCGCTGTGCTTCAAGCCGAGCACCTCATCGCGGTGGGGGCGGTTGAAATGCACCAGTACGCGGGTTTTAGCGGAGGACACAAGGCTGTGGTGGTGGGCTGCGGTGGCCGGGACACATTGGGGGCCCTGCATGCTCGCCAGATGGTGTGTGACCCCAAGGTTCAGGTGGGCAAGCTCCAGGACAATCCATTCCGAGGCGCCATCGACGCCATGGGCCGCGCACTGGACCGACAGAGTTTTGCCCTACAACAGCTTCCAGACCGGCGCTGGGTCAGTGGTCCCACGCAAGCAGCCTTTGAGCACGCAGCCCAACTCCTTGATCCCTGGCACGCCCACTCCACCCGGTATTCACGCGTCGTTCTGGATGTGCCGCCATCAAAGGCCAGCAACTTCTATCAGGCCTCCCGAGCAGCCACCTACTTGGCCTTGTCCCCATCCCCTCCCTTGTTGCCGGGCGCTGAACTCATTCTCAACGCCGCCTGCCCAGAAGGCATGGGCCAAGGCTCTGGGGAACGCGCCTTTGCGGAGCTGATGCGCCAGACCCCCTTTCCCTGGCAGTCGCTGCTGCAGGGCGACGTCCCACAGGGCGCAGGCATCCAACGTGCTTTCATGTTGGCAAGGTTGGCCAAGCACTATCGACTTTCAGTAATGGGCTGCGCGCGTCCCGAGCTCCTTCAAGCCCACGGCATCTCAGCCACCTCTGTTCCCCCCAAGCTCACCCCCGGTACGCTTCACGTCAGGCGGCCCTTCGTGCAGCTGCCGCAGTGGGCGCCGGACGCAGCGTCCTAAAGGCCACCCCGCCAAAGCCTATGCAGAATAGCAGCTGAATCGGTACGCTCGGCCAGTAGCCAGAGGACACCGCGAGCACCAAACCGGCTAGGTGGTACAGCGCCAAGAGGACCTCGATCCAAGCCGTCCAGTGCCCCGGCATGACGTACGAGAGCTCACCCTCATCACCAGCTTTCGGGGTACGAACGAATGGGGACTGCTGCCCCATCAACGCCTCAAAGACGGCCCGACTCTGGTTCACGGCCATGCCGATGCCCAAACCCATCACCGCCGGCAAACGCCAGAGGCGCCTTCGCCAGTTTGAGTACACCGCACGCTGAGAGCTGGCATAGAACACCGCCACGCCCACCGTTGCCGCAGCGAAGAAGAAAACGTCGGCGACAAACCACCCGGTGAACTGGCGGCCACGCACAAAGACGGCGATGGGCGTGAGCACGGTGAGCAGCACCACCATCGGGTAGGCCAGATTGTTGCTCAGGTGCACCAGGGCCTCGAGCTTCACCCGCCAAGGGATGTCCGCCCGGAGCACCCGCGGGCCCAGCTTGAGCAGAGTCTCTATGGAACCTTTGGCCCAGCGGTGCTGCTGGCTCTTGAAAGCCCGCAAAGTTGGCGGCAGTTCCGCGGGAACCACCAGGTCGGGCAGATAGATGAAGCGCCAACCAACGAGCTGGGCCCGATAGCTCAGGTCCAGATCCTCGGTGAGGGTGTCGTGCTGCCAGCCCCCTGCGTCGGTGATCGCTTGATGATGCCAGATGCCTGCGGTGCCATTGAAGTTGAACCAGCGTCCGCTGCGGTGACGGGCTGTGTGCTCCACAACAAAGTGGCCGTCCAGCATCATGCCTTGCAACTTGGTGAGCAGGCTGTCCGTCTCGTTGATGTGACCCCAGCGGGCCTGGACCATGCCCACACCTTCCGAGAAGTGCGGGACAGCATCGCGCAGGAAACTAACCTGCGGCACAAAGTCCGCGTCGAACACTGCAATCAAGCTTCCTTTTGCCTGTTCCATGCCCTTCTGGAGAGCGCCGGCTTTGTAGCCTGTTCTGTCCTTGCGGTGGAACAGGGTGATGTCGATCCCCTGTGCGGTCCAGCGTTCAACCGCGCGCGCGGCCCGTTTCGTCGTGTCGTCGGTGCTGTCATCCAAGACCTGGATCTCCAGCCTCCCCTTTGGGTAGTCCAAGGCACAGGCAGCATCGATCAGGCGCTCGACCACCGCACGTTCATTGAACACGGGCAGCTGAACGGTGACCTTGGGCCAGTCGTGGGGATTCTGGGCCTGTGGCTTTTCTGGCCAGGAGCGCCAAAAGAGCTGAGAGAGGTGCAAGCGGTGCAGTCCAAACAGGGACAGTGCCCCCGCGCACAGGCCATAGGCGGCCAGGACCAATGTCTCCCAGATCAACATGGGCGCGGTGTAACTCCTTGTCGGTGGTTCGGATGCCGCTGCTGCCCTCTGGTTCTACATCCCAAGAAGCTTGCAACCCTGAGAGCCTCCCGGCTAAACTAAGTTGGGTTCCTGCTTGGCTCGAGTCAAGGTTTGGATTGCAGTTCCTCCGTACTTGTTCCCTTGGGAACGATCCCCTGCGGTCTTGTGCATGCCCTCATGGAAGGGAAGCCGTTTGACCGTGGACTCGTCCCCTCTTCTTTTCTGGAGAGGAGGACCGCTCCAGCCGTACGGCCGATAGTGGTGCCCCGTCCCCCGCAACGCCTCGATACCCTCGGGCAGGTCGCGCGGGGGACAACTCATGCTTGGAACTTTGGTGTGCACCCTGTGGTCAGAGCCGGGACCCTGGAGAGACAATGTTGTTGACGCTCGCCCTGGCCTGCCTGCACACCCCGTCGGCCACTGCCTTTGATGTGCAGCCTCTGCTTCCCCCGCCGGCGCTGGGACAGGTGTTTGCCAGCCAGGACCCCGACGTGGTCTTCCAAGAGGCCATGGACCGACGTATGGACGGCGATGTCCAGGGCGCCATCGAACGCTTTGCTTGGCTTCGGGCACAGGGGGACCGCCGGCCTGGGGTGCTCTACCAGATGGGTGTCGCCTACGAGTTCGCCGGGGAGTTTGAGGTCGCGCTGAGCGCATACGACCAGCTTATCACCGAAGATCTCAGCGGGGAGTACCACGACGACGCCGGCTTTCGAAGGGGGATCTGCTTGGAGGAGTTGGGCCGTTGGGACGAGGCCTTGGCGCAATACAAGCTCGTCCCAACCACTGGGCTCATGGGCAGCGATCTGTGGACCATCCAGCTTGCCCGGGGCATCGCCGACGTTCGAACTGGAAAGCAGGGCAAGGGCGAGCGAGCCATCCGAGCGGCGCTGCAAGCCAGCCAAGGCAGCGACATTACTTGGATGCAGGCCAAGGCCCTCTACACCCTCCAAGACGCCCTGTTGTTGGAGCGGGATCAGAGCCCACTGGAAGGGTCCTCCAGGCGCCAAGCCAAGCACCTTGTTGAGCGGGCTGTTCAGATCTCCGATGCCGAGGCCATGTTGGCCCAGGTCGTCCGCTTAGAGGAACCCGAGTGGATTCTGAAGGGCTTGCTCTCTCTGGGCGATGCCTACTTGGCCCTTCATCAGGAGCTGATCGTGGCCCCCGCTCCCCGCAAGCTCGATGCGCAGCAGGTCGCGATGTACCGTGCAGTGCTGGAAGAGAAGGGCACCATCCTGCTACGAAAGGCCTGGGAGGCATACGACCAAGGCCTTGTGGTCGCGGGAACCTATGGCGTGGAGTCCCAGGTGGTGGTTGAGCTGGCAGAGAAGCAGGCGGGGTTGGGGCTCTAAGGCGACGCAGAGCAACAAAGGCGGCCCCGAAGGACCGCCCCTGTTCAGCGCACTGCGTTCATGCAGGCGCCAAACATCAGTCGCGACGACGGAAGACCAAGGCCAAGCCGGCCAAGAGCAGGCCAAAGCCGGCGAAGGAGCCGCCTGCAACGCTGCTACAGCCAAAGAAACCGCCACTGTCCTCGCCTGGATCAGCGAAGGGGTTGGATGGGCCGCCACCGGGGCCGCCGGCGGAAGGGTCGCTTCCGCCCGTGTCCGTGTCAAACCCACCCGTGTCTGTGTCACCGGTATCAACCTCACCGGTGTCGGTGTCCCCTGTGTCGTCGGGCTCGTCGGGGGTGTAGGCGGGGCGGGAAAGCTCGATGTCGTTCACAGAGACGGAGAACTCATTCCAGTAGCCCCAAGTCCATTCGTCGAAACCGCCACTGATCTCAAGGCTGTCGATGGTGAAGGCGGTGCCCTCTTCGGCCTGCATGACCAAGAAGTACTCGTAGTACGCGCTCTCCTCGGCCTGGTGGTCGTTGGTGAGCTCGGTGCTCCACTTCATCTCGCCCGGGCGACCAAGGACCTTGGTTTCCCAGTGCCAGAGCTCAGTGGTGAACTCGGTCTTGACGTTGTACTCGCTGGAGACATTGCCCTTGGCTTGGACCTTCCCTTCGACCTTTGTGGTCTCGTCCTTTTCATACGTCTCGGCGTACATGGCCGAGCCCTCTGCCGATGCGCCGACCCCGTAGCTGTTGCGCAGGGTAGCTTGACCATAGGAGTCCAGTCCGTAGCTCTCGAAAGGCAGGCTCCAGTCCCAACGGAATGCCTGGCTGTCTCCAACCGCACCCTTGGCCCACACCTGCTGAACAGGGTTGTCGTCGCCCGTCAACAGGTAGTAGCTGTTGCTCTGATTGGGGGTCGAGCGGACTTTGATGACGGCGACATAAAAATCGGCGCCGCGATCCACGGAGCTCTCAAACCAGAAGAACTCAACGATGCCGTCGATCACGTTTCCGTCACCATCCTCGGCACCCATGTAGAGGGTGTTGCCCGACCAATACGCATACTCAGTCTGGCCAATGTCTCCGGCCCAGCCATCTCCGTAAGTCTCGCCTGGGCCGTAGCTCGCGACGCTCGCGTCGATCTTGCCCTCCAGGATAATGGCACCTGTGTAGTTGGTCTCAGCGTCCGACAGGCCGCCCTCTTCAGCGACAGCGAGAGAGACGAGAAGCAGGGATGCGAGCATGGATAGACCTCCGAAGGATAGGCAACTTTACCGGGCTGCCACAGCAGCGTCTACCGGTCCTCACTAAGACTCCGAAAGAAGCGTGCCAACCTGGGTCCTTTTTTCTTACACCCTGGCATGCCAGAACCAGGGCGGATGGAGCCCAAAAACAACAACGCCCCACCCGAAAGGGCGAGGCGTTGACGGTCCCAAAAGCCCGAAGGCTCGGCAAGAACGCTCAGTCTGCGTTCCTGTAGAAGGTAGGGATGTCGTAGTCGTCGTGGTTCAGATCAAAGCCGCTGGAGAGCTGCTTACGGCCGCTTCCCCTGCTCTGGCGTCCGCCACCAGCAACCTGGGCTGCCACACGCCGCTCAACGCTCGGAAGCGCAGACTGGCGTGCCTCTTCAAAGCCAGTGGCGATGACAGTCACGCGGGTCTCGTCTTCCATGGTGTCGTCAATGACCCAACCCCAGATAAGGTTCACGTCCTCGTGGCACTCCTCCTGAATCAGGGTGGACGCCTCGTTGATCTCGTACATGGTCAGGTTCGAATTACCGGTGATGTTCATCAGCACGGAGGTGGCTCCGGAGATGCTCACGTCATCCAGCAGCGGGCTGGAGATGGCCCGCTGAGCGGCGTCCACGGTCTTGTGCTCACCGGATGCCGTACCCACGCCCATCAGGGCAACGCCCTTGGCAGCCATCGTGGTGCGTACGTCGGCGAAGTCAACGTTGACGATCCCTTCGTTGTTGATCAGATCCGAGACACCCTTCACGGCCTGCAGCAACACTTGGTCGGCCAAGTGGAAGGCCTCCTTCATGGTGGTGCGCTCGTTGGCCATGGCGATCAGGCGCTGGTTGGGGATGGTGATCAAGGTATCCACGACACCCTTGAGGGTCTCAATGCCCTCCTCGGCCTGACGACGGCGCTTCTTGCCCTCGAACCAGAAGGGACGAGTGACCACGCCTACAGTGAGTGCGCCAGCTTCTTTGGCCAACTGGGCCAAGACCGGTGCGGAACCGGTACCCGTGCCGCCGCCCATGCCTGCGGTCACGAAGACCATGTCTGCGCCAACGACCAGCTCGGAGAGACGGTCACGGTCCTCCAAGGCAGCCTCGCGGCCCACCTCGGGGTTCGCACCGGCACCCAGTCCGCGGGTGAGTTGACCACCCATTTGGAAGCGGCGGGTGGCCAAACTGCGACGCAGGTCTTGGCTGTCGGTGTTCACAGCAATGAATTCAACGCCGGTCATGCCGGAAGTGATCATCGTGTTGATTGCGTTGTTACCGCCGCCCCCCACGCCAATCACCTTGATCTTCGCGCCGTCGGACAGCTCGTTTTCGATGAGCTCGATGTTCATAGGTAGGGGCTCCAGGAGGGGGAGAGAGGAGGGATTTGTTGAGCAGAAGCTCAGGAGGGGAAATCAAGAAGGGGGGGTGCCCGGAACAGACCGCAAGGCGGCCAAGGGCGTCGCAAGAGCCAAGCCATCCAGGTCCAAGTCAACCAAGGTCGGCTCGCTCAGGTCCAGACTACGCTGCACCATCATATCCAGCCGAGTAATCGCCTGATCAGGCGGGAGGTAACCTATTCGGATCTCGGTGCCATTACGCATCAGCAGGGAAAATCCAAGCAATGGATCAAAGTGCAGTTCCGACAGATCATCCCGCGAAATCGCAGAACTGGAATCCACCCGAACAAGCACTGCCAATGAATCGGAAATGATGCGCTGAGAGAGCGGACCCTGTTGGTCCAGTAGTTCGGGGCTCAGGCCGGTCAGCAATACCTGATCCAGTCCCCCACCCCGTGCTCGCACAAAGATCTGACCAGTGGGAGAGACCCGGTACAGGCCCTTGTGGGTGGCCAAAAGAAGCGCCGACTGGTGCTCTTCCACGCTGATTAGGACGTCGCCCGAGAGCTTGCGGGAGAGTTCTACGTGTTTGACCCAAGGGTGAGCGGCCACCTGGTCCAAGGATCGCTGCGTGTCGATCAAGAACAGCGACTCGCCCAAGCTGAGATCAGCGAGGTGTCGAATGGCTGCTTGACCCGCATGGTCTGCGCCCTCAACCTGTACGCTCTGAAGCCGTGCGAAGGATTCATAGTGACTGAATCCAAGAACCAGGCCACCACCAATGAGCAAAGCTGCAAACGCCACGCGCCCTCGGCGCACGACCCCGTCCACCCACGAAGGGCGCTGAAGGGTCTCTAACATCCGCTCCAACCTGCTCATTTTCCGCACACCGTCAGCTTTGTTCTAAATTCTTACCAAGAGCCGTGTGGTCTTGACAAGTAAATACCCCTAAGTCGTTCATCAAGGATCCTTGTCGTCTATGGCTGGCTGCTTCTCACAGCGAGCGCCAGCCAATATGGCCTCGACAAGGGACGGGAAGTCCATCCCTTCTAAAGACGCCGCCATAGGCGACAAGCTTGTCGACGTCATGCCCGGCAACGTGTTGATCTCCAAGAACCAAGGCACCCCTTCGGCGTCCACAATAAAGTCGGCACGCGCCACCCCATGCAGACCCAAAATCTTGTAGGCCTGAAGGGCGTACTGGCGCGCGGCACGGTCTACATCGGGGGAAACCCGTGCGGGTACCTGATAGACGGTCTTGCCTTTGCTGTACTTGGCTTCGTAATCAAAGGTTCCGCTCACCGGCACGATGCCCACACTTGGGAAGGCGTGGCCGTCCAGCACCGCGACCGTGATCTCCATTCCGGCAACAAACTGCTCCAGCAGCACCTGCGCCCCCAACTGGCTCAGCTCTTGAAGCGCCTCCTTCAGGTCGGGTGCATCCTGACAGATGCACAGTCCAAGGGTTGAACCGCCCTCTGGGAACTTGGCGACAACCGGGAAGCGCACCGCTCGAGGAAAGTCATCTCCGCCACGCCAGACACGGTCTTGAGGCATCGGGATGCCGCTGTCCTGGAGCAGACGCTTGGTGCTGATTTTGTCCATGGCCGTCGCAGACGCCAGCACTCCACTTCCCGTGTAGGGAATGCGCATCAACTCCAGCATTCCCTGAACGCATCCGTCTTCACCAAACTGTCCATGCAAGGCCAGCCATGCCACGTCGATGCGTTCTCGGCGCAGGGTCATCGGTAGCTCTGCATCCACCTTCACGGCGACCGCATCCCAGCCCTTCTCCAGCAGGGCGGCCAGGACCGCCGTGCCAGACTTGATTGACACGTCGTGCTCAGCAGACAGTCCGCCCATCAACACACCAATTCGTTGGCTCTTATCGACGCCCATCATCGCCTCCCGCGGCCTTTGCCGCCATTAGAGGAGGCGTTGCGCCCCCGAGGTGTCAGCGCCGAGTCCAGCACCACACCAGT
>CAJQPC010000270.1 GCA_905480105.1 uncultured bacterium
CAAAGTCTACTTCGACGGTGAAGTCCAGCGCCAAGTCTTCTTGCCCCACTTCGCCGACCAGATCACCCTCGGCCTCGAGGGGGTCGCCCCAGCCGGCGTCGTAGCTGATACTGCCGACTCCGTCGGGATCTTCGTCTGTCACCTCAGCCTGAATTTGAATTTGGGTGTCGCTGACCCAGTCGAACTCCGAAACGCAGAGACCCTCACCGGTGAGCACGCCCTCGTCCAAGGTGAGGGTGAACGCGCCGGAGCAGTATTCGCCGCCCAAGTTTTCGTTGAATCCTTGAATCTCGACCGAGTATTCAATGGGGCCGACTTCCTCTTCCTCTTCCTCTTCCTCGACTTCCTCTTCTAAATTCCCAGTGTCGTCGAGCACAACGGTGCCAGCGCTGCCACAAGCGGGGAGGAGGAGGGCAAGCAAGATAGTCGAGGTCATGGTGGAGCTCCGAGAGTGTGGACGAAGCTTGGACCCTGAACTTGGCGATGACAAGCTGCGTCTGTAGGGTTCCTGCAAGATCTCAGCGGATGAGCGGCGAGAGATACCGTTGCGCCTGTTGAAGACTCCATTCCATGCGGTCGGCGTAGTCCTGAACCTGGTCAGCCCCGATGTGGCCGATTCCGAAGTATTTCGCCTGGGGATGGGCGAAGTACCAGCCGCTGACGGATGCCGCTGGGAGCATGGCCATGCCGTCTGTGAGCTCCATTCCGACCCGGTCGGTGGGACGCAGCAGCTCGAAGAGTGCGCGCTTGGCTTGGTGGTCGGGACAGGCCGGGTAGCCCGGAGCCGGCCGAATGCCTTGGTACTTTTCGTCGACAAGGGCGGACGTCTTGAGCGCTTCCTGGGCCGCATAGCCCCACGCTTGGGTGCGCACGTGGCGGTGCAGCCACTCGGCGGCGGCTTCGGCCAAACGGTCAGCCAGGGACTTGAGAAGCAGGGCTTGGTAGTCGTCGTGATCGGCGGCGAAGCGGTCCAGGTGGGGCTGGATTCCCAGACCTGCGGTCACTGCGAAAGCGCCCATCCAGTCGGGCGTTCCAATGGGGGCGACAAAGTCGGCCAGGCAGAGGTTTTGGCCGTGGCGCTTGGCGTTTTGCTGGCGCAGCATGGGCAGTCGGGCGCGCTGTTCCTGACGGGCGTCGCTGCGCCACAGCACAATGTCATCGCCGTCTTGATTGGCGGGTATCAGCTCAAAGACGGCCTTGGCCTGCAGCCATTTTTGGCTGCGGATTTTGGCCATCATGCGCTTGGCATCCTGGAAGAGAATGCTCGCCTGTTCACCCACAATGGGGTCTTTGAGGATGGCCGGATAGGGCCCTGCCATCTCCCAGGTGCGGAAGAAGGGGCCCCAGTCGATGAGCTCTGAGAGTGCGTCCAGGTCCAGGTCTAAGATTTGTGGGCCCAGTTGCTTTGGAGCGCTCGGGACGTGGTCCAGATCAAGCTGGAGGCGGTTTACCCGGGCCTTGGCCAAGGGGGCCCGCTTCTTGTCCCGGGCTTGCTTTTCTCGCAGGATGCGGAGTCGGATGTGCTCGGAGGCGGTGTGCTTTAAGAGCTCGGCGCGGTCCGTCTCGGAGAGCAGCTTAGACGCTACGCCGACGGCCCGAGAAGCGTCGGTGACGTAGAGCACACCAGGTTCGTAGGCGGGTGCGATTCGCAGCGCGGTGTGCACAGCAGAGGTGGTGGCCCCGCCAATGAGCAGAGGCAGAGTAAAGCCCTGGGCGGTCAGCTCCTCGGCCACAAAGACCATCTCGTCCAGGCTGGGGGTAATGAGTCCCGATAGGCCGATGATGTCGACTTGGTGCTCGACAGCTTTGTCGATGATGGTCTGGGCAGGCACCATCACACCCAGATCGATGACGGTGTAGCCGTTGCACTGGAGCACCACGCCGACGATGTTCTTGCCGATGTCGTGCACGTCGCCCTTGACCGTGGCGAGCAGGACCTTTCCCTTGGTACCGATGCCGGTGGCTCGCTCGGCCTCTAAGTAGGGGGTGAGCCATGCCACAGCCTTTTTCATGACGCGGGCGGACTTGACGACTTGGGGCAGGAACATCTGTCCGGCGCCGAACAGGTCGCCGACCTGGTTCATGCCGGCCATCAGGGGCCCTTCGATGACCGCCAGTGGGCTGCCCAAGGCTTCGTAGGCCTGTTTGGTGTCGGTGTCGATGAAGCGGTCGATGCCGCGGATCAGGCTGTGGGCCATGCGCTCAGCGACCGGAGCTTCTCGCCAGCTCAGGTCCTCTACCCGCTTGGTTGGCCCCCCTCGGAACTGGTCGGCAATCTCGAGCAGACGGTCCCCAGCGTCGGCCCGGGAGTTTAGTATGACGTCCTCGCAGCGCTGGCGCAGCTCTGGGTCGATGTCGCCGTAGACCGAGATCTGGGCGGGGTTGACGATGCCCATGTCCATGCCGGCTTGGATGGCGTGGAAGAGAAAGACGGAGTGCATGGCCTCGCGCACTTCCGGCAGTCCCCGGAAGGAGAAGGACAGGTTGCTCACGCCGCCGGAGACATGGGTCAGGGGGAAGCGTCGCTTCAGTTCCCGCGTCGCGTCGATGAAAGCGACTCCGTATGCGGCGTGCTCCTCGATTCCGGTGGCCACCGCAAAGACATTGGGGTCGAAGATGATGTCTTGGGGCGGAAAGCCGATGTCTGGTCCGGTGAGCAGGGCAAAGGCCCGAGAGAGGATGTCCACCTTGCGCTCAGCGGTCTCGGCTTGGCCGGTCTCGTCAAAGGCCATGACCACCACCGCGGCGCCGTAGCTGCGCACCAAGCGGGCCTGCTCCAAGAAGGGTTCAACACCCTCCTTGAGAGAGATGGAGTTGACGATGCCCTTGCCCTGGATGCACTCCAAGCCAGCCTGGAGCACGCTCCACTTGGAGGAGTCCACCATGATGGGGACCCGGCTGATATCTGGCTCGGATGCGATGAGGTTCAGAAACTCCGTCATGTGGCCTGCGCTGTCCAGCAGACCCTCGTCCATGTTGATGTCCAGGATCTGGGCACCGGACTCGACTTGGTGCCTGGCGACTCGAAGCGCAGTCTCCAGCTCGCCGTCTTTGATCAAGCGCTGGAAGCGGCGGGAGCCGGTGACGTTGCAGCGCTCGCCGATGTTGACAAAGTTGGAGTCGGGGCGAATCTCGCGCGGTTCCAGGCCGGAGAGCAGGGTGGTGGTGGCGCTGGGCTGGAGCTGGCGTGGCTTGAGACCCTGGATGGCGTCGGCAATGGCGCGTATGTGGTCCGGGCTGGAGCCGCAGCAGCCACCGACCAGGTTGACGATGCCCTGCTGCGCCCATGCGTGCAGGTGTTCGGCCATGGACCCGGGTGTGTCGTCGTAGTCGCCAAGCTCGTTGGGAAGGCCGGCGTTGGGGTAGGCCGAGATGGGCAGGTCGGAGATGCGGGAGAGGGCTTGAATGTGCTGGCGCATCTCTGGCGCACCCAGGGCGCAGTTCAAGCCGATGGAGATGGGGTCCGCGTGTCGCAGGGAGGCGTAAAAGGCCTCGGGGGTCTGACCCGAGAGGGTGCGACCGCTCGCATCGGTGATGGTGCCGGAGATCATGAGAGGCATGCGGATGCCGCGCTTGGCGAGCACCTGCTCAATGCCAAACAATGCAGCTTTGGCGTTCAAGGTGTCGAAGATGGTCTCGACGACCAAAATATCGGCACCTCCGTCCAACAGACCCTCGGTGGCTTCGGCGTAGGCCTGTGCCAGCTCTTGGAAGTTGGTGTTTCGGTAGCCCGGGCGGTTCACGTCGGGGCTCAGGGAGCAGGTGCGGTTGGTCGGGCCCAAGGCACCGCCTACCCAGCGGGTCTTGCCGGTCAGGCGCTCAGATTCATCTGCCGCCTCTCGGGCCAGAGCGGCAGCCGCTCGGTTGATGGCGTAGCTCTGGTCTTCGAGTCCGTAGTCCGCCAGCGCGATACGGTTGGCGTTGAAGGTGTTGGTCTCCAGGATCTCGGCGCCGGCGTCCAGGTATTCGGCGTGGATGTCCCGGATGATCTGCGGCTGGGTCAGGCAGAGCAGGTCGTTGGCGCCACGCAGAGAGCTGCTGTGGTTGGCAAACTGGCTGCCTCTAAAGGCGGCCTCGTCCAAGGTGTGGCGCTGGATCATGGTGCCCATGGCGCCGTCGATGAGGACGATGCGCTCGCTTAGGGCTTGGGTCAGTGCAGCATGTCGCGTGCCGGCCGAGCTGGCGTTGTGGGGCGTTGTGGGGATGGAGCGGCTCACGGGCGCTTCTCTGCCGCCGCCGTGATGACTTCGTAGTGGGGCGCTCGTTTTTCTTGGCTGGTGACGGCGCAGAATCTTGGGCTCATGCCAAGCTCGCTTAAAGTGGCCGAAAGCTCTTCAACTTCCCATCCGAAGTGTTGGTGGTCGAAGGTCTGGGCGGCGGCGTGGTGGGGGTGCGTGCGCAGTGTCGAGAGCGCCATGCGGCCTCCAAAGACCAGTACGCGGGCGGCTTCGACCAGTGCTTGGCGGGGCATAGAAGTGTGGGGCAGGGCGCCCATCAGCAGGACCGTGTCGAAGCTCTGGTCGGGGAAAGGCAGCTGGTGCATGTCACCCAAGACGAAGCGCAGGTTGGGGATGTGGCCCAGGCGCTCTCGGCCGGAGTCCACAACCTTTGGGCTGGCATCCAGGCACACGACGTGGCTGGCCAAAGGGGCCAGGATCTCGGCTACGGCACCGTCTCCAGACGCCACGTCCAATACCCGCCCTGGCTCAGCGAGTACTGCCAAGCCGCGGGCAAGGGATTCCCAGGTTCGTCCTGGAGAGTAGGAGCGAGCCATTCGGCCGGCGACCCCATCGCCCCAGGTGCCGGACGCGCTCCGCTTGTGGACCACGTCTATGGCGCGCAGGCGGTCTTGTTCCAACAGGGGGTCTTTGGCCGAAGCCAGCACCGCGTTGACCACTTGGCAGGTGTCCGTGGGCTGGTAGAAGGCTGAGCCCCCAATGCGTCTGGGGACGACCAGGTCCACCTCGCGCAGGACCTTGAGATGCGAGCTGATGCGCGGCTGGGGCAGCTGCGTCACGTCGGCGATCTCGCTGACCGAAAGAGTGTGGGCACGAACGAGAGCCATCAGGCGAACGCGGGTGGCATCCGACAAGGCTTTGCAGCGGGCGGTGGTGTTTTGGAGCGTCGGCATATCGGTCTATGAGTATATGCCGATTGACGGATATTGGCTCTCTGGACGGTTCCAGTACTGGCTCCCCAGCCAAGGTCAGTCTGCGTTGGGGAGGCAGAGCAAAACTGGCCCGAGCTTGTGGGCTCGGACCTGTTTCCGGGTGGGGTGCCGGTGGGCTAAATGCCGCCGCCGATGAACACGTAGATAGAACCGAGGTTCGAGGCGCCGTAGTAGCAAGGGGCCAGGTAGTCGGTGGCTCCGTCTCCATCAAAGTCGCCTGCGCCCACGTCGTAGTAGCCGCAGTAGTCGCCCGACTCACCGCCGATCTGGGTTGCGGAGTCCGCAGGAACCAAGCTGGAGCCGGAGGTGAGAGGCCCGGAAAAAATATAGACCTTGCCGGCGGTGCTGCCGTTGTCGTCGTTCCCGCCAGCACCGACCATCAGGTCTGTGTTGCTGTCGCCGTTAAAGTCAGCCAGGGTGAGGGAGCGGCCCATGTAGTCGCTGGATGTGCCACCGGTCACCGTGACGTCTGGACTGGTCATTGCGCTTCCGGACCAACCAGAGGCGCTTCCGAAGAAGACGTAGGCTTGACCGGCGCCTGAGCCCCCGCTGTCGTTGCCGTAGGCGCCCAGCGCCAAGTCGTCGTAGCCGTCGTCGTTCAGGTCACCAGAAGCGCTGCCGTATCCGAGATAGTCATAGCTGGCAGAGCCAGAAACCATGACGTCGCTGTCCCCCGCGACGATCGAGGTCCCTGAAGTGAAGGGCCCGTAGTTGACGTAGACCGTGCCGGAGCTCGTTCCATTGGTGTCAGCGGCGTAGGCGGCCGTCATGATGTCGTTGACGCCGTCTCCGTCGTAGTCAGCGGCGGTCACGGTACCGAGGTAGCCAAGATAGTCGTAGCTGTTATCGCCGTAGACCGAGACATCCGCATCGTCAGCCGTTTGGCTTGCTGTCGGCACGCCGAACCAGATGTACACAGCGCCGGCGTTGCTGGCGCTGTCGTCGTTTCCGTATGCGCCGACTGCAAAGTCGTCTCCCGTATCACCACTGACATCGCCCAGGCCCGTCACGGTGTACCCGAGGTAGTCACCCGCGTTGGCGCCGGTGAGCTCTACGGCGGCGTCTGTGGAGAGACCGCTTGCGCTGCCCAAATAGAGGTAGACGGTTCCGGAGGAGCTGCCGTTGTCGTCTTCACCATACGCTCCGACGATGAGGTCGTCGTATCCGTCGGCGTTCAGGTCACCAGCGTTTTCAACGTCGTAGCCGTAGTAGTCACTGGAGCTGTCGCCCTCGTTGCTCCAGTCGGCGTCTGCGTAGGTCTTGGCACCACTGAGCGGTCCATAGGCGCCGTAGACCTTCCCGGAGCTGGTGCCAGAATCGTCGTTGCCGTAGGCCCCGGCAAATACATCATCTACGCCATCGCCATTGACATCTGCGACGGCCACTCTACGACCCAGGTAGTCGTATGAGCTCTCGCCGGACATTGAAAAGTCCGCCGTGGTGACGCTGTTGTCGCCAGTGAGACCGCACTCGGGCGCATCTCCGCTGCAGTCATTGTCCAGGCCGTCGTCACAGATTTCGATTTCAGCTGGGCTCACCGTCGCGTTCGCGTCGTCGCAGTCTTCACCGTTGTTGGCTGTTCCGCTGGGTCCGTTACAGTAGAGCGCCCCGGCGTCGACGCTGTCGCCGTAGCCGTCTAAGTCCACGTCCGGGTACCAGAGGGTGCGGGTCCCCGAGTCCAAGCTGTCGTCGTCGTCGTCGATCAGGCCGTCGCAGTCGTTGTCAATGGCGCCGTCGCACACTTCCTGAGCATCGGGGTTGATGTTGGGGTCCAAGTCGTCGCAGTCAGCGGCATCAGCCGTGTGGTTGTTCGGCGCTTCGCACTGAATCGTGGTGAAGTCGTTCGAGCCGAACCCGTCGCCATCAACGTCGGCGTACCAGATGGTCTCTGGATTGAGCAGCGGGTCGCTGTCGTCGCAGTCACCGCCGTCGATCACGTGGTCTTGTGGCGCGCTGCAGGACTGGACGGGGTCGCTGTCGTCGCCGTAGCCATCGCTGTCCGCGTCTGGATACCAGTCGGTGACGGTGCTCAGGTCCACACTGTCGTCGGCATCGTCCAGGGCGCCATCACAGTCGTTGTCCAAGCCGTCGCAAATCTCTGCGCCGTTGGGGTTCACTTCTGCGTTGGTGTCGTCGCAGTCATCGTTCTCGGCCATAAAGCCGTCTGGCGCGTCGCAGGCCATGTAGGTCAGGGCGTCGCCGCCGAATCCGTCGCCGTCGGCGTCACCATAGAACTCCACCGCGTCGATCGCGTCAACATCGGTGACCGCATCGCAGTTGTTGTCTACGCCGTCGCAGACCTCGTCCGCGTCTGGGTGGATGCTTGCGTCTTCGTCATTGCAGTCGACCGATGCGGGGAAGCCGTCTTCGTCGTTGTCGGCGTCTTTGTTGCAGGCGACGAGAGAGGTGGCGAGTACAAAGAGAAGGGTAAAAGGCATGGAGTTTCCGTGGCTGACCGACAGTTAAAAACTTGCCAAAACATAAGTTTTCGACCGAAACATGCCAGGATCAAGATCAAGTTTCAAGCCCTTATTTGGTCTTGCGAAGCGGCAGTTCAGACTTTGAAGTTCAAGGCCAGTTGACTGCGAGTTGCGGGTTCCCTGGCTACTCGCTGAGCCCGAAGAACACGGAGACGGTGCCGCTCTGGGAAGAGTCGATTCCGGGGCAGCCCATGATCAGGTCGCTGTGGCTGTCCTGGTTCAAGTCGGCGATGGCCAAGGTTCCAAAGCCCCCGCACAGGCCGCTTTCTTCGCCCAACAGAACCGCGTCAGCGTTCTCAGTGCTCAGAAGACCCTCGGGCAGAGGGCCGTAGAACAGGTAGGCGGCGCCGCTGTATGCGTCGGCTCCAGACTGGCCAATGATTAGGTCAAGCACCCCGTCTCCATCCACGTCGTCGACTGCGTGGGCGCTGCCGGTAAGGTCGGATTGGTTGCTGCCTATAATTTGGGTGGTGGACTCCGTGGCCGTCCATTCGGCGCTGGGTCTCCTGGCTGCACCGTAGAAGAGGTGTGTGGCCCCAACGGCGATGCCGCCCTTGTTTTGCTCGGCCAGGGCACCCACGATGATGTCATCGTAGCCGTCGAGGTCCATGTCGCCGCCGACCGGGGACTGTCCAAACCAGTCGCCCGGGTCGACTCCGGTGAGGATTACGTCGCTGTCTATGGACTTGATGTCGCCGCTAATTTCGCCATAGTTCAAGTACATACGGGCTTGCATGGGGGCACCGGTGAGCACCTCGCCGGAGCCATCTCCGTCCAAGTCGGCGCCCATGACCGTGTCTCTGAGTCCAAGGCCGTCGCCGTCTTGGCCCGTGATCACCGCGTGGGGTTCAGAGTTGTCTACTTTGCTGTCCAGGTCTTGCCAGAGGTAGACGGCGCCTGCGTTATTCCCGGCGCTCGATGCTCCAATGGCCAGGTCTGCCACGCCGTCCTGGTTCAGGTCGCCGATAGCGGCCACTTCGGACCCAAATGCTTCGGTGTCCTTCAGTCCGAGTTCGCCGCTGAAGGACGAGCCCTTGTCAAAACCGCTGGAGGCGCCGCGGTACATAAACACCGACACCTCATCGCCCTTGGCCTGGTTACCGATCAACAGGTCCGGGTAGCCGTCTCCGCTTACGTCGCCCAGCATCGCCACGTCGGACCCCGTTCGGGCCTGACTGTCCAAGGACTCGAAGTTGGCGGTCATGCGGGGAGAGCTTCCTGGCTCGATGCCATCGCCGAAGACAAAGACCTCCCCAGCAGTCAAGCTGATACGGCTGCTGCCGGGCACTCCGATGACCAAGTCTTCTTGGCCATCTCTATTGAAGTCATCTACCCCCAGGGAGGTGCCAAAGTTCAGATAGGTGGTGCTCCCTTGCATGAGCAGCTCGGCTGAGTCCAAGCTGTATTCGCCCGAGAAGATGCACTCAGGCGAGTCGCCGCTGCAGTCGTTGTCCAATCCGTCGTTGCAGATCTCGCTGGCATCCGGATTGATCGCCTCTGAGCTGTCGTCGCAGTCGCTGTTTTCTTGGACGTACCCATCGGGTAGAGCGCAGGCGCGGGCGGTGGTGTCGGGGTCTCCATAGCTGTCGCCGTCCTGATCGCGGTACCAGGTGGTCAGGGTGCTCTCATCCAGGTTGGAGTCCTCGTCGTCGGTCACCCCGTCGCAGTCGTTGTCCCAGCCATCGCAGACCTCGGTCACGCCGGGGGAAGTTAGGGGGTCATCATCGGCGCAGTCTCCCGGCTTGTTTGTGGTGCCAGTGGGGCCTTCGCAGGCCTTGTCTCCCGTCAGCACTGACCCAAATCCGTCCCCGTCCAAGTCGGTGTACCAGCTGTCCAGAGCCTCTTCGGGAACATCGTCGTCGTCGTCGTCCACCCGGCCATCGCAGTCGTTGTCCACGCCGTCACAGAGCTCAGGGGCGTCTGGATTGATGTTGGGGTTCCCGTCGTCGCAGTCCAGGGACGCTGGGCTGCCGTCGGCGTCTAAGTCCGGATCCCTCTCACAGGCCACCAAGCTCGCAAGGACGCTCAATACAATCAACATGGGTTCTCCGTGCGCCCAACATAGCTCCGCCACCCGTCCTGTCCAAACGCGAGCTGGGGGCGATTATCCTGACGTGGCTCATGGGTCGGGTGAGCGCACTGACCAAAGAGTCCACAGGACCATTCTCTACGAGCGGTGCTGGTTCAGATCAGGTCGGGCAGACTTGCTGGGTCGCTCATGCACGCGCCACTGGACGGCAGGTCGAACACACCGCCCCGAGGGTGTGGTCCAGTCAGGTATCTAAGGAATACGGAGGATATCGCCTGCTTTCATGAAATAGGTCTGAGCTTCATGGCCTGGAAGCTGGACCTCCACCTCTTCACTGATGTCGACCGAGAAGTAGAGCTCGTGGGCGCTGCTGGAGAAGCTGTTGGCGGGCGCCAGCCACTGGGTGCCGCGCAGAGTAGTGATGCGTGTTCCGACGGGGACCTGGAGCGTGGCGCCGTGTCCACAGCCGCCCAGAGTCTCGTAGCTGGCGATCTGGATGTCCAGATCGGGGGTCCAGGACGCCGTCATGAGATCTGGGTCGCCGTCTCGGTCCCAGTCGCCTCGCACCAAGCCGCGGCCCACGGCGGTGTCGCCGAGCCCGGGAACCTCGACTAGCTTTCCGTCTTTGTTCCAGAGCAGGGCGTCTGGCTGGGCTGCACCCTCTTTCCAGAACGTACCCTCGCTGTCCGAGATGGTGGCTGGCTCGTCCCAGAACTGCACGCCTCCAAAGAGCACGGCTGCTTCGGGGAAGCCATCCAGGTCCAGGTCCACCAGGTCCACCCCCCAGCTCGACTGTCGCTCCGCGCTGGGTGGGAGGTATGCACCTTGGGCTGCGGTCGCTTCGACGTAGCGGTCTGCCTGGTTGGAGAGCAGGACCGGGCTGCCGATGTTGGTGATGTAAAGGTCCGGGCTGCCGTTTCCATCCACGTCGCCCACGGCCACGCCCATGCTGTAGATGGCTATGTTTGCGCTGCCGTCGGACCCGGAGAAGCCGCCCTTGCCATCCCCCAGTAGAAGCAGGTTTGGGGTCACGAAGGGTCCGAAGTCACGGACCTGATACAGGTCCAGGTGGCCATCTTCGTTGGCGTCCAGCCACTGGCCCAGGAAGGTCATGCCCATGCCCTGCTTTCGAGAAAGAGCGGTCTCGTCTAGAACCAGGGTGCCACCCTCGTTGCGGAAGAGCTTGGACTGTACGCCTTCCTCCTGACCGCTCATGATGGTCGCCATGTCCGGGATGCCTCGGTGTCGGGCATTGTAGGCGTCCAGGTCACCGTCGCCGTCCATGTCGGCCAGGCTCCAGCCGACGCCCTGGTCGTGGATGGTGTCGGGCACCTCGCTCCAGGTGTAGTCCCCGCTGGCGTTGGCCACGCCCACCAGCTCGGCCGCGCCGTCCCAGCGGCTCAAGAGCAGCTCTGGGAGTCCGTCGCCGTTTAGGTCCCCTGCGCCGATGGCAAAGCTCTGGGGCACCACCAGGCTGCCCTTGGAGAAGCCCTCCGCGCTGCCCATCAAGACGTGGCTGGGGCCCAGGGGGTTGGCGATGGCGATGTCCAGCCATCCGTCTCCGTCCAGGTCTACGGCGGCCATGCCCGGGCCGGCGTAGTTCGGCTCCTGGGACCAATCAAAGACGGTCTGGTCGTCGCTGCCCAGGAGCTGCGCGCCGGTCCAGGTCTCCCCTATGACGACGCTGCCCGCCTCGCAGTCTGGAATCACCACCCAGTCCGGGCTGTTTTCTTCCTTTTCGCAGGCCAAGGCCAGGAGAGCCAGAATCACCATGTGGGTTCCAAGCGGGTTCCGGGGGCCACATCATTTTGCTGCCACTGGGTGCCATCGGGCCAGGTGACGGTAACCAAGGCCATGCCCAGACTGCCGGAGAAGATCTGACTGGAAGAGGAGGACCAGACGCTGGCCGGAGAAACCCAGCGGGTGCTCGTGCCCAGCTCCGATGTGATCTCGACCTTGGCGCCGATGGCGTTGGGGGGCAGGTCCACGACGATGTGCGCGCAATCGGCTTGGTTCTCCCAGGTCTGGATGTACCACAGGCCTGCGGTGACCAGGTCTGGATCACCGTCACCGTCCAGATCGCCGACCAGGAGGTTGCGTCCGGCTCGGGTGTCGTCAAAGCCCGCCGAGACCTGGGCAAAACCATCGGGGCTGCCCTGTAGGATCAGATCGCGCTGCGCTGCGCCGTCCTGGAACTCGGGCTCCAGCTCGGTGACCTCGCTCCCGGAACCGCCGGGCACCAGTGTCCCAAAGACCATGGCCGCTTCGTCGAAGCTGTCCCCGTTCAGGTCCACAAAAGCGGCCCCCCAGCCAGCCAAGCGCTCCGGTGTGTTGGCCACGCTCGCCCCACTGGCCGCGGTGGTGTCCACGAAGCGTCCGTCTCCTGTGGCGGAGAGGAGGATGGGCCCCCCCAGGTTGCTCAAGTAGAGCTCGGGCAGACCATTGCCGCTGGGGTCGCCCACGGCCGCGCCCATTGCGTACATCGCCAGGTCGCAGTTGCAGTCGGTGGCGTCTTGAAAGAGCCACTCGCCTTGGTTCAGAAGCAGGCGGTTCCGACCGGTGAACGGTCCGTAGTCGTTGATTGTGTACAGGTCCAAGTCCCCGTCGGCATCGGCATCCAGCCACTGACCCATAAAGCCCACGTCGTCGGCCAGGTCCGACGGAAGTGCTGGATCAGCTGGGAGTAATGCGCCGTCTTTGTTCTCAAAGAGGGCGTTCCCCGTCCCCTTCCCTCCCTGGAGATTCGGAGGCTGAAGCTGGGTGTTGTAGGCGGCGGTGTAGGCATCCAGGTCCCCGTCCCCGTCCGCATCCGCCAGGCTGACCGAGAAGTCTTCGCTATCGGATCCACCAAACTCGGTCGGCGCTCGCCCATCCAGGTAGACCACCAGGTTGGGTTCAAAGGCTCGTGCCAGCACCAACTCTAGCTGTCCGTCCCCGTCCATGTCCCCAACGGCCAGTCCGGTGCCCCGCGCAAACTGACTGACCAAGCTGAAGTTTCCATGGCCATCGTTCTCGTAGATTGGGCTGTCCGTCTCCATGCTGGCCACCGCCAGGTCCAGATCTCCATCGCCATCCAGATCCGCCAGGGCCAGGCCCAGTGACCCGCCTCCGCTTGGTTGGGTGGGCGCGAACTCGTTCACGTCCAGGGCCTGAGCCATGGTCAGGGAGGGGGGCGCGCAGTTCAGGGTGGAAGCTGAGTCGCTCTCCTGGTTGGGAAGGTCCTTGGAACAGGCCAGCAGCAGCCACAACATTCAAGTCTCCGGGAGACTTGAGTCTACAGTCTAAAGGCCGCCTTCGGGCAGTTCGGTGTAGAGGTGGTCTCCGGCGACGCGGGCCGCGTAGTCCAGCAGGATCTGGTCTTCTGGAGGGGCGGAGCTTTGGAGCGCCGTGATTCGCGCCTCGGTCTCGGGGCTGGGATCCAAGCGGGCCAACTCCAAGGCTGCTAGGCGCCCCCGAGGTCCTTCCAGCTCGCTCTGAAGCATCGCCACGGCCTGGTTTTGGGGCAGCACCCAAGCATGAACGATCAGCGCGCGGGCGCCGCCCAATCCCTGTTGCAGCAAAAGCGGTGCGCTTAGGTCGATACCGCGCTCACCCAGGTAGATGCAGGTCTCCATTGCCGCCATGCCCATTCGCTCATCGGGGTCCGAGAGCATGCGGGCCAAGGCCCCATCCACCGCGGCGCTCGGGGGGCTTCCTTGGGCCAAGGCTGCCTCGATCTGCATGGGCGTTAGGCGGGTCTCCATCGAGAGAGCGGCGACCAACTCTTGGTCCTGGGCAGGGGAGAGCAAGGCCTGCATCTGCGAGCTTGTGGCGGTCTGGTCCTCCATCGGGTTCTGGCGTTCCCGATCAGTCAGCCATAGGGCGGACAGGCCAAGAGACAGGACAAAGACCCACTTTGCGGCGGGCTTGGGGCTTAGTCTATCCATTGGGTCCAGGCTTGGGTGGGCACCGGGGCACCCTTCGGCGCGGAGGGAACACCATAGACCAGCAGGTGCTCTCCACCGTCCCAACCCTCGAAGAGCGGGGCGCCCAGCCCTTGCTCAAGACTCTGTCGAACAGCCTGGCGCTCATTGATGACGTAGGCATCCGGCCGCCAGATCACTGCGGCAAAGCCCAGCTCGGAGAGCATCTGGGCGCTGCGTTCGGGGGGCTCTCCGCTGAGCGCTTGGTGGTGCAGTTCCGCGCTTAGCTTGGCGCGGGGGTCCACATTGGGCGTGGTCTCCAAGCAGCGCTGGGCCACAGGACGGCCGTGCTGGCCAGCCCAGGTGCAGCTCAGGTCCATCATGTAGAGCTCGTAGTCCACCGGTGGGCCAGCGGTCTGTGGGTACAGGTCCAAAACCGGCCCAGGAGGGGCGTGGGCGTAGGCCAAGGGAATGACGGCGGGGACCGGGTCGCTGCGCCAGGCGTTTCCCGTGAGTAAGATGGCCTCGACGGCCAGGCCGAGCATGAGGGGGGCCAGCAGCCAGGGGTTTAGGCGCTGGGACAGACGTGTCAGTACAGCGGCTGCAATCACCCCAAAAGCGGGCCCTGTGACCCAGAGCATGCGCGCTGGAAAACGGTATAGAGCCGCCACCTGGTCGTTCATTATGGGGCGCCAGATCCAAGGAAGGCCCTGGAGATTGGAGGGGGCCAGGCGCAGGGTGGGTCCAAAGGAGAGCAGGACACCTAAGATGCCTAAGCCTGCCCACCACAGCCATGAACCGCGGCGCTCTAAGACCAGCGGGGCGGCTGCCACCAAGGCCAGAATGACCATTCCCAGAGGTGCGACTACCGAGTACTCCGCGGCTTCCAGCTTATGAACCCAGCCGGCCAGGGACGAGAGGTGCGTGGAGCCCAACTCCAAGGTCATCTGTGGGGTCTGGTCGGCGAAGGGGCTGACTTGGGTGCGCAGCTCTCCCTGGGTGAATCGCCAGACAAAGGCCAAACCCAAGGGGACGGCTGTGGCGGCGGCGGCCAGGATGGCTCGGCCCTTTGGGAGGCGGAGGAATCCGATCAGCACGAGCAGGGTTGCGGCGATGCCCACATAGGCGGTGGTCAGCAGGCACAGAAACCAGAACACGCCGGCCAAGACACCGTGCCAAGCGCGCCCATCTTGCTCCGCGGCTTGCCACCATGCCCAGGCCAAGAGTGGCAGCCAGGGATTGAGCAGAGCGTAGACCTGACCGTCCACAAAGGTGGCCGAGGCGATACCGAGAAAGCCCGCAGAGATTCCTGCGGCGATGCTCCATGGCCACTGAGCTCTTAGGCAGCGCTCGGCGCAGAACTCCGTGGCAAGGGCGCTCACCACCGGTCCAAATAGCACCAGCGCGGAGAGCACGGCCACTGGGTTGGGTTGGCCCGGCCAGAGGCGCAGCAGCACCATCATCAACACGCTGTCGGAGCGGCCCAAGTCCTGCACGAAGGGCCAGCTTCCAGCCGTGCTCTGGCCCGTGAGGGTCACGCTGTCCGAGACGGAGATCAGCCAGATCGTTCCCCAGGAGTCAAGGCCGCTGACCACGGTGCTGAAGGGTGCGCTGGACAGGGGCCAGGACCACGCGATGGAGAGCAGTGTGTACAGGCAGATGGACAGGCCGCGTCGTGCCCAGGGGGACAGGCTCACTCAGCCGCCTTGGGCTGCTGGGGTGCTCCAGATCCAGTGCGGAGCTTTGCCAACATCAGCACCCCAAAAACGTAGAGCAGGCACAGGGCGCCCCAGCCGTAGCCAGCAACGAGAGACAGGGCCGGGTTGGCTGATGGCATCTCTCCTGGGCGCAGTGCTGCGCTGCGTTGGGCGTTCAATCCATCTGCCTCCTCGCTCAAGCTCCACCCGATGCGCAGGGTGTCATCGACTTCTGTTTTTTCCAGGTTGTAGTAGAGCTCTTGCTGGTTAACGAGCAGACGGATGGCGTGGTGGCGCAGGTAGGGGCCCTGGTACCAACCCAGGTAGATGCCATCTCCGGCGACTTCTTCTCTTTGACCGCCATCATCGCTCAGGTGGACGCTCTCCCAGACCCCGTCCACCTCGATCTGCACTTCGGCTTGCACTGTGCGCTGATGAGAGGGTGCGATTACCTGGAAGAGCAGGCGCTGCGCGTGGGCACTGGGGGACCAGAGCGTGGCCAGCAGAAGCGGGACCGCGGTTC
The DNA here is from genome assembly GCA_905480105.1 of uncultured bacterium. Taxonomy (GTDB): domain Bacteria; phylum Myxococcota_A; class UBA796; order UBA796; family CAJQPC01; genus CAJQPC01. Next base: position 15,802 of record CAJQPC010000270.1, read on the forward strand.
GCCAGTGGTATCTTCGGGCCGCCATGTTGCTGCTCTCCCGGATTCCCGCACTCTCCGTAACGATGCCCGTGGCGGGCTTCCTTAGGGTGGGGGTGTGGATGATCGGTCTTGGCGCCCTTGGCGGTCAAGCGGCGGCGGCAGAGCTGGAGCTGCCCTACCAGGCGATGGGGCGGAATCTGGTGGTGGTGGTGCAGGCGCCAGCCCAGCCCATGATCGAGGTGGGCCAAGAGCGGGTGCTCCTTCACGACGATGGCCAAGGGGCGGATGTCCATGCTGGAGATGGACTCTGGTCAGGAAGCACAGGTCATTGGCCATTGCAGCCGGTGATGGTGGTGCTGCGCATAGATTCGGGCACCGTGGTGGAGCAGTCCATGCAGCTCGCGCATGAGCAGCCCCGCATACTGGCGAGGGTGGGAGAGGGAGAGCCCGTGCTGGTGTCTGTGGGGATGCCCGCTGCAGGGGGGGTGGGGCCTGGCGGAGGGGGGCAAGGTTCCGCCCCTGGTCCTCTGGACTATGGCGTTTGGCTGGCTGGACTGGGCTTGGCGGGTTTGGCAGGTGGGCTGTGGCTGGGACTGTCCCTGCGGAAGGTCTGAGTGTCTCGTTTCGCACAGTTCAGCGGCTGGATTCCGGCCATCGTTGTGCTGATACTGGTGACCACTACCCCGCCCTTCGCCTCGCCGGATGGCATCGAGGCGGTTGCTGCTGGGGCCTGCGTGCTCACCCCAGGAGCCGACTGCGTCGGCTTGGAGCTTTGGTTCTGGCCTCCCGCGCTGGGCTTGATCGGCGGGGCGCTGTCCCATTTGGGCTTGAGCGTGAGTGTCGCGGCCACCCTGCTTAGCTTGGGTTTTGGTGCCTTGGCGATGGTGCCTTTGGGCAAGCTGGCGGCCCGCATCGGTGGCCCCTTGGCCCTGTGGCTGGCTCCCATGCTGGTGCTCTGTGTGCCCGATCTGCGCCTGCACTTGATGATGGGCGATGCACGGCCCATTGCGCTCTTTGGTCTGTTGTGGGCTTGGGAGCTGACCCTGAGTCGAGGGAGAGTGGGCTGGATCGCGGCGGCCTGCGCGCTGGCGGTCTTGGCCCGCACAGAGAGTCTGGCTCCTGTAGGGCTGCTCTTCTGCTTCGGCCTGATCAAAGAGTACAGGAGCTTGAGAAACCCCAGGACCTGGCTGGTCTTTCTCCTGCTAATGGCGCCCTATTGGTTGGCGCTGTCCTGGGTGAGTGGGCACCCCAGCTTGTCCTCGCAGGGGTGGCAATCTCAGGTCTACCCCTGGCTGGATCAGCTCCCGATGACCTGGCTGGAGTTGGACTTGGCCGCGGGTGCTCGAGACACCCCTTTCCGCTTGCTGCTCAGCTCGGGGAAAGGAGCCGGTGTCCCTGGAGCCAGCCCGCCGCTGGGTTTGGATCTGTGGGTGCTGAGGAAGGGGATGCGACACGCCGTGGCTTGGTGGTGTCTGCCCCTCTGTGTCTTTTCTCTGCGTCAAGGTCAGGCGCGCTGGGCCGCTTTGCTTTTGGCGCTGCCTGCGCTGGCCATCACGGCGCTGATGCCGCAGGCCCAGGACTTTGTACTGCCGGCCAAGAACTTGCTTCCGATGGGTTGGGCGGTGGCCCTGCTCGCTGGCGGCGGACTGGCGCGGCTGAGCACTCGCATTCGGCTTCCTGCGCTGGGACTGGGCGCGGTGACCCTAGCCTTGGCTGCCAGCTTGCCCCAGCAGGTGATGATCGGCGGGGACGCCCGACTGAGCAATGGGCTCTTGAGCGACTTGCCCCAAGGATCCGTGGCGGCCGCCCTGAGTACGGCCCCAGAGGTATTGCGCAGCGGACGCACCCGGCGGCGACTCCCCAGTCCCTGGGCGGCCAAAGCGTGGCTGGAAGGTCCAGAGAGAAGCGACTACCTGGTCTTTTCTTCGCAAGACCTGCCCTTTGTACAGCGCAGTCTGGCCGTGATTCAGGAGAATGCGGAGCTGGAGGTGCACACCATTCGCCGGGGTCCAGTGGACTTGGTCGTGCTCGTGGCTATCGAGCCCCGGGGGCCCAAACACGATAGCGGGGCCCCCTAAGGAGAGCCCCATGCGACCCCACCGCATCAAAGATCTGCTCGCTGGCAATGTAGAGCTCGGTACGACTGTTCGCATTCAAGGTTGGGTGCGCACCTCGCGCAGCTCCAAGAATGGCTTGAGCTTCGTGGCGGTCTCCGATGGCACCTGTTTTGCGCCCATGCAAGTGGTCGCCAAGGCTGATCTGGCCAACTACAGCGACGAAGTCGCCAAGCTGGGCACGGGCTGCTCGCTGGACGTGGTCGGGACGCTGGTCGAGTCCAAGGGCAAGGGTCAGTCTTGCGAGATCCAAGCCACGGAGGTCACGGTCGTGGGCTGGGTCGATGACCCGGAGACCTACCCCATGCAGGCCAAGCGCCACAGCATGGAGCACTTGCGCAAGTACGCACACCTGCGTCCTCGTACCAACGTCTTTGCAGCGGTGACTCGGGTGCGCAACACCCTGGCCCAGGCCACTCACCGCTTCTTTTCAGGCGAAGGGTTCTACTGGATTCACACCCCCATCGTGACGGCCTCGGACGCAGAGGGCGCCGGTGAGATGTTCCAAGTCTCCACCTTGGACCTGATGAACCTGCCCCGTACTGACACGGGAGAGATCGACTACTCCAAGGACTTCTTTGGTCGCCAGACGCAGTTGACCGTCAGCGGTCAGCTCAACGTCGAGGCTTTTGCCTGCTCGATGTCCAAGGTCTACACCTTCGGGCCGACCTTTCGTGCCGAGAACTCCAACACCCGTCGGCACTTGGCGGAGTTCTGGATGATCGAGCCGGAGATCGCCTTTGCGGACCTGGCCGACAATGCCAAGCTCGCCGAGCACTATCTGCGCTTCATCTTCAAAGCCGTGCTGGAGGAGAATGCCGATGATCTGGAGTTCTTCCAGAAACGCGTGGACAAGACGGTCATCGACCGCTTGACCGCCGTGGTCGAGAAGGACTTTGCGACGATGACCTACACCCAGGCCATCGCTGTGTTGGAAAAAGCCATCGCGGGTGGTCAGAAGTTCGACTTTCCGGTCAAGTGGGGCATTGACCTGCAGTCTGAGCACGAGCGCTTTCTCACGGAGAAGGTGGTGGGCGGCCCTGTGGCCGTGACCGACTACCCCCGGGACATCAAGGCCTTTTACATGCGCCAGAACCAGGACGGCAAGACCGTCGCAGCCATGGACGTGTTGGCTCCAGGCATCGGCGAGCTCATCGGCGGCAGCCAGCGTGAAGAGCGCCTGGACGTCTTGGACGCGCGCATCCGTGAGATGGATCTGGAGCCGGAAGACTACTGGTGGTACCGCGACCTACGTAAGTACGGCAGCGTGCCTCATGCAGGCTTTGGATTGGGTTTTGAGCGTGCTGTGCTCTACGCGACGGGCGTGGACAACATCCGGGACGTGATTCCGTACCCACGGGCACCGAACAGCGCTGAGTTTTAGCCTCGAAAAGGATGCAGGGCGCGGCGTTTGAGACGGTAGACTGTCCCTTCCGGAGGCCCCATGGTTCTTGTGCTGTCGCTTACCGCCTGCTTTGAGATAGAGCTCAACCCGGCACCCGAGGAGCTCTGCGAGTCCCAAGACTGGTTCGAGGACCTAGATGGCGATGGCTATGGCAGCAGCTTGGTCGCCGCTCCCTCTGAGTTGGGCTCCTGCGAGACCCCAGCGGGTGCGGTCGACAACTCCGATGACTGCGACGATACCGACGCCCTGGTCTTTCCAGGTGCTGTGGAGATCTGCAATGACTTGGACGACGACTGCAACACGCTCGTGGACGACGAGCCTGTGGACCCGGGCACCTGGTACTTGGACCTGGACGAGGATGGCTTTGGAGACCAGGAGAGCCCGGTACAGGCCTGTGAGCTCCCGGCGGACGCCGTGTCCAACGACCTGGACTGTGATGACGGAGACCCCGACATCCTGCCGGGTGGGACGGAGACCTGCGATGGTGTGGACCAAGACTGCGATGACCTGGTTGATGAGCTTGCAGTGGACATGACCACCTGGTACCTGGACGGGGACTCCGATGGCTGGGGGGTGCCTGGAGATGAGATCTTGGCTTGCGAGCAACCCAGTGGATACGCCGACAATCCGGATGACTGCGACGACACCGAACCCACTCTGACCGAGGTCTGCATCGCAGATCCGGCAGTCAGTGAAAGCAACTGCTCGGGCAGGTTCTACACCTGGGCTGAGGCAGAGCCCAGCGACCCCGAGCTGAACGTCATCAGCTTATACCAGGCCGATGTGGGCTCGGAAGGCAGCACGGGAAGCGTCGCGGTGAACATCGAGCGCGAGACCACCATGACCCTGGTGCTCGCCAGCTATCACAGCGTGGATTGGACGGTCACCACCGCCGCCGGCACGACCATCAAAGAGATTCTGGTCACCGGCTACCATGCGCAGAGCGTCATCGCGCCCAGGGGGGTTTCGGTCAGCATCCGAAGCTTCGAGCAGACGATGAGCAACTACGGCTTTTGGTGCGGCTACACCTACCCTTACACGGGAGACGGTTGCAATACGTCCAAGCTGATCAGCGGTGTGGAGTCCGAGAGCGGCTTGGCCTTGAACAGCTTTAGTGGTTGCTACAGCGCCACGGAGTTCACGCTGAAATAGACAGATGGGCGCCGCCGGATGCGCAGGCTCTAATAGGGGGTCTCAGACATCTCCGATCGCCGCATCCGGGCTTGGTCCAGCTTTTCAGGCCAGTGCTCTTCCAGGCCCGCCTCGACGTACTTGGAGATGGCCTCGTCCAGGAGCACCCGGGCTTGTTCCGGGTCGCCTTCGGCCGCTGTGAGCTCCGCCAAGTCCTCCAAGGTGTAGCCCACCCACTCGGCTGTTCCGGCGCTGGGCTTGGACAGGTAGGCAGACTCGGTCTGGACCAGTACGGCCTCCAAGGAGGCCCGGGCGTTGGGGTCCCCGGTCAAGCGCTCGGCATGGGCCACTGCCCACTCGGCGATGAGCAGGCTGGTGGGGTCACTCAGCTGCTGTCGGAAGTTCAGTGCGAAACGGTATTGCTCCAAGGCGGCTGGGTAGTCCAGCCTGTCCTCGTAGGTGGAGCCTAGGTTGTTGTGTAGAACAGCCAACCACTGGATGCTTCCGGCCGCAGTGGCCGAGGAGATGCCTTTCTCCGCCCACGCTATCTGATCCGCTTCGGGGGCCAACAGAGCCGCGTGGTGCGCCATGTCGATGGCCCGCAGGGGCAGCTCCCGGTTCATGGCGTAGGTATAGGCCTGGGTAAACGTGTCCAGCGCCCCGGCTGTATCGCCATCTTCGCGCTGATAGATGCCTTTGACCCCTTGGGTGCGGGTCCAGCCCAGAGGCTCATTGATCCTGGACAGGACCAAGGCATGCTCCAAGTAGATCCGCCCAGCCTCCAGCTCGCCGGTCAGGCTCATCATGCGCGCACTTTGAGCCATGGCTTCGACCCGAACTTGGATCGGGAGCTCGGGGTCGTTGGCCAGGGCCTGGTACAGGGGGAGCGCGCCGGCGTAGTCGCGGGCCATGAAGACCTGGTCGGCAGCCTCCAGCTTTTCTTGGGGCGTGACTCGGTGAGGAATCACAATCCCAGGACGGATGGCACAAGCAAGGACAGACCAGAGCATGCAGTGCGCTTATCCGATGCGGGCCTTTAGGTCTTGACGTGCCTGAGCCGGCAGCTTGTTGAAGTTGCTGTTCTGGGTCAGACCCAGAGCTGTGCTCCGGTCTCCTCGGGCCAGGGCGCACAAAATCAGGCTCTCCAGCAGGCGCGGAGTCTGGGTCGCTCGAGACGCCAGGCGCTCGCACTCGCTGGGCTGGCCAAATCGCTGGGCGGCGATGCAGACGATCTCCCACGCGTGGGCCTCCATCTGGTCGGTGGTACCGGACATACTGCGTGCCACATACGCGAGGCGCTGGGCCTCCTTGTGGTCACCGTCTTCCAGGGCGTCTTCGGCCTGGAGCAGCAGGGCGGCGGCCTGGGGGTCAGGCTGTCTCCTGGCACGACCCCCGCCAAAGACGTCGGCGCCGGCCTGGAGCAATTGCCAGTTTTGGTAGGCGAAGTAGGCGACGATTAGGCCCACGAAGATCTGCTTGGTCACGATGGCCATGGCCAGCGCGCCAGCACAGAAGACCAAGCTGGAGATGTGGGCGATCTTGTGACCGCTTTTCGGTCCAAAGACCCCCAGCAGGGCCAATCGGGTGAGCTTGCCGCCGTCCAGCGGGAAGATGGGCAGCAGATTGAAGATGCTCCAGACAATGCCGATCCACAGCATGTAAGTCAGAAACTGGTCCGCCACGTAGGGCATTGGGGCCCCGGCGTTGTCGACGACCAAGAGAATGGCTCCGGCAAACAGACCCAGGGCCAGACCCGCGCCGGGTCCTGCAGCCACCAGGACGGCGTCGCGCTTGGCAGAGGATGCAGGCAGGTGAGTGCAGTGCCCGCCCATGCCGTGCAGGGTCACGCTGGGATCCAGTCCCTGCCACTTGGCCACCATCGCGTGGCCCATCTCGTGCACCAGCAGGCTGACCGTCATGGCGATGCCGAAGAGCACCATCTCCACGGGACCGCCCATGTCCTGCACGAAAAAGACCATCAGGATGAGGTACCAGATGCTGAAATGCACCGGTACACCTGCGATGGCGCCGATTCTGAAGGTCATTCCGTTCATGTGGTCTCGTATGCGAGGAGTAGGGTATTTAGGGGAATGTATGCACGTGATGGGCATGGCGCGAGGAAACCCGACTCGCGGCGGCACGCACGTCTCTCTGAACCCGGGAGTTTTGGCTCTTAATCAAGGCCCGCGGCACGCACCGCGTTGTAGCCACCCAGACCATGCACCCCGCCTCCTGGGGGGACGGACGCCGAGCAGAGGAAGATCCGGGGACTGGGTGTGCAGTAGGGGCTTAAGGCGGCCACCGGCCGGGTGAAGAGCTGGTCCAAGGTGTTGGCCCCGCCGTTCACATCGCCCCCCACATAGTTGGGGTTGTAGGCCTGCATTTGGGCGCAATTCATGGTGTGTCGTGCAAGCACCACGTCTCCAAAACCAGGGGCGTAGCGCTCGATCTGCGCTTCCAGAGCCTGTGTCTGGTCCAGGCTGCTGCCGTTGGGCACGTGCACATAGGCCCACGCGATGTGGCCACCTTCTGGGGCGCGTGTCGGGTCGAACTGAGTGGGCTGTGTGAGCAGCACGAAGGGTTCTTCGGCGTGCCCGCCCTGGGCGACCGTGGCCTCGGATGCGGTGAGCTGCTCTAAGGTGCCTGCGAGGTGAACGGTTCCGGCGCGGGCCACTCGTGGATCCGACCAAGGGATGGGCTCCTTGAGCGCGTAGTCCACCTTGAACACCCCGGGGCCATGTCGGAACTTGGCCAAGCGGTTCACGTAGCTGCTGGGCAGTAGGTCTCCGGCGATGCGTGCCATGTCCCGTGGGCTGGTGCAAAAGAAGACCTGCTCGGCGTCGACCTGGTTGATGTGGCTGATGTCCACGCCGCACTCGATGCGCCCGCCCAAAGACTCCAAGTAGCTGGCCATGGCGTGGGTGATGCGTCCGGCGCCCCCCTTGGGCATGGGGAAGTTCACGGCATGAGCGGCCAGCTGAAGCATCAGGCCGATGGCGGCGCTTGGGGCTTGGGTCAGGGGCAGGCAGGAGTGGCAGGCGTGTCCGGCGAATAGGGCTTGGCCGCGCTCGGTCTTGAAGAGCAGGCGGCCCAGAGTGGCGGCCGGAATCAGGGCGCGGGCGCCAAAGCGGGCCATCAAGATCGGGTGTGCGGGGAATCCGGGAGGGGCCGTACCGTCGCGAAGCAGGTCCGAGAAGCGCTCCAAGAAGGGGGCAAGCTCGGCTGCGTAGGCCAGATCGTTGACCTCGCGCGCGGTCTCCATCAGATCGGTGTGCTGGATCACCGCGTCCTGCTCCGGGAGCAAATGGGCCACGGGAAAGTCTGGCCTGATCCACTCCAGACCGTGCTCGTGCAGGGGCAGGTTGTTGAAAAAGTCCCCTGCGACCGCCATGGGATGGGCAGCAGAGCACACGTCATGCAGGTAGCCGGGCAGGGTGAGCTCTGAGGAGCGTGCGCTTCCCCCGACACTCTCGGCGCACTCGTAGACCACGACGCTGTGGCCAGCACGGGCCAGGGTAATGGCGGCGGCCAAGCCATTGGGACCCGCTCCGATGACAGCAGCTTGAGAAGACATGGGGTTCCTCTATCTCCTCTGGAAGGCCTCCATAAGCCCCCCAGTCCCCAGCTCCGCGCTGTAGCGCAGCTGTTGGGTCAGTTCCTTGTTGCGCATCGCGCGCATGACGCGTCGGGCCACGTACTTGGGGCGCCCGTAGAAGGTGCGGTAGGCGGCGCGGGTGTGGGCTTGGAGCTCCGGCCAGGAAAAGTCCGGGTGTTCGTAGAGGTGGTTGCCGCTGTTGTGGATGGAGAAGTCCACCGTGTCCATGTCGATGTGACGGGCCCACTCGTGCCAGAGCGGGGTGCCAGGCAAGGGCATGGTGATGCTGAACTTGGCAAAGTCCACGTCCAGGTCGGCTGCGAACTGGGCGGTCTCTCGGATGGTTTCCGGGGTCTCGCCGGGCAGGCCGACCATGAAATAACCCAAGATTGTAAAGCCATACTTGCGGGCCCATGCCACTGCGCGCCTGGCTTGGGCAACCGTCGCGCCCTTTTTGATTCTCTGAAGCACTTCGTCGGAGCCGCTCTCAAAACCAAAGGCCAGGAGCCTGCAGCCCGCCGCCCGCGCGATGCGGAAAAAGTCCTCGTTCACATTGGCAACCCGGATGCCGTTGGTCAGGGACCAAGGCATGTCCAGGCGCTGCCGCATCATCTCCTCGCAGGTGGCGATGGCCCGGGAGGTGATGGTGGTAAAGCTATCGTCCACCAGGTTAAAGGCACGGAATCCGTGAGCCTTTGCGTGAGAGAGTTCTGCTACAAAGCGATCCGGAGACTTGTGGCGCCAGGTGCTCCCGAACACGCCCTTGGTGCAGTACACACACTGAGCCCGGCAGCCTCGGGAAAACTCTAAGTCGGCCACGGGAACCGTCTTGGCCACCAAGCTGGGCATTTGGTAGCGGTTCAGATCGAACAAGTCCCAGGCGCCCATGGCCAGGTTGTCCAACTCCATGTGCAGGGGGCGGTCGGCGGTGCTGCCGCTGCGGTGCGTGATGCCTTGGATGTCGTTGAAAGCCACGCCATCCGCCAGCTCCAGGATCGAGTGGTCACCTTCACCCCGGACGGCCACGTCAAAATCAGCCTTTTCCAGGGTCTGCTCGGGTCGGGTGGAGGGATGCACGCCGCCTGCGATGATCAGCGCCGATGGGCAGGCCTTTCTAGCGGCCGCTGCGATGGTCTTGGCCTGGGGAAAGAGCGGGGTCCTAAAGCTCACGCCGACCATGTCTGGGCGCACCTTTGCAAAGCGCCGCTCCAGGTCTGCCGGGTCGGAGGCGCTGGGGTCTTCGGCCTCTAAGTCCCAGAGGATGACGCTGTGCCCCGCTCGGCGCAGGGCCCCAGCCAGCAGCCCCAAGTTCAGGGGCGGGGAGAGGGTGATGGCCGCCGCCACCTTGGAGTGGCGGTAGTAGGCGCCCATCGATGGATTCACCAGGACTACTCGCATGCTTCTATTGTACTCCTGCTGCGAGAGTTTAGGTCGCAGAAGCGCTTGTCCCGTGTCTCTTTGGAGTCGGTGCGGTCCCGGGTCCGGTCGGCGTGATGTACGGTCTGTCTTAGCCCTGGTGGAGGTGCGCGCGGTCCTTCCACCAGTCCAGCGTCCGCGAAAGTCCATCGCGAAGCGTGGTCTTTGGCCGCCATTCTGTGGCCTGGCGCAGGCGATGGGTATCTAAAGCTTGGTGGGGAATCTCGCCCTTGGGCTCGTGCTCGGCGGCTTGTGCGGCAGGTCCTCCAGCCAACTCCACGAGGGTCTGAGCGACCTGGGCCACGCTGGCCACTTGGCCCCCGCCGATGTTGAAAGCCTGCCCGCGGTGGGAGACGGCCAGATCCAGTAGTGCCAACGAGGCCATCGCTGCATCGTCTACGTAGAGCCACTCCCGTGTCATCGCGCCCGTCCCTCGGAGGATGGGAGCCAAGCCCTGGAGCAAGCGGCTGCAGCAGTGGGGGATGAGGCGCTCTGCGTGGGTGTCTCCGGGGCCGTAGAGGTTGGCCGAGCGGCTGACCACAATGGGCAGACCGAAGTGGCTGGCGTAGCTGCGGGCGACCAGATCAGTGCAGGCTTTGGAGACGTCGTAGGGAGCGGTGGGTGCCAGGGGATGGTGCTCTTGGGTGGGCAAGGACGCTGGGCCGTAGGCCTTGTCTGAGCTGGCCACAAGAATGGCGCTGGGTGGCTTGTGGGCCAGGCGGCAGGCCTCTAAGAGCAACCAAGTCCCCCGCAGGTTGGACTCGAAGGTGCTCAGGGGGCTGTGGTTCGCGGTGGGGACTTGGGTCTGGGCGGCCAAGTGAAGCACCTGGTCGGGCTGGTACTCCGAGAGTAGGCGTTCGGATTCGGCCAGGGAGCCGCGTACCTCGATGCAGCGGTTGATCAGGCCGTCCGTGTACAGGCGGCTGGAAGGGTCGCGGTCGTGCACGAGCGCAATGACCTGGTGGGCGGGATCCAGTGCGGAGATGCAGGCGCTGCCCAAGATGCCCGAGGCACCGGTGACTAAGACTCGAGCCAAGGGCGAACTCCTTCTTTCCAGCTGTTCTCCAGCTGTTGCAGGTCACGGGGGGTGTCCACCGACATCCAAAATCCGTCGTGGGGATAGCCGGCTAGGTCTTGGGCCAAAGCCAGGCGCCCCAAGGCCCCTTGTTCCAGGGGTTCATCCGCTCGGAGCTGTTCCAACGCGGCGTGCTCAAAAAGGAAAAAACCACCGCTGATACGCTGGGTCAACAGGGGTTTCTCCTCGAAGCGCGTGACCTGGCCTGCGGAGAGCTCTACTACCCCAAAGCGCGAACGGGGTCTCATGGCACACAGCGTGGCCTGGACCTTCTGACGGGCGTGAAAGGACTGGAGTGCAGCCAGATCCACATCGCCCACGCCGTCCCCATAGGTCACGAAAAATGGGCCGGGGCGTAGGTGGATACTGGCAGCCAGAATTCGCCCGCCGGTGGGGGTGTCTTGGCCGGTTTCTGCAAAGACAATATCCCAGTCAGGAGGTGCGTTGTCGCTGAACCAGTTTCGGATATGAACACCCAGATAGCCCAAGCAGAGCACAAAGCGGGTGTGCCCTTGGCGTGCATAGATCTGCATGACGTGCCACAGCAGGGGGCGGTCACCGACCGGCACCATGGGTTTGGGCATCTGGCCGGTCAGGGACCCCATTCGGGTTCCGTAGCCGCCGCATAGAATCATCACGTCCACGCTGTGAGTCTACCGTTCCTGACGCATTGGGTGGCCTGAAGGGCAGTGGAAACACGCCTCCAACGAGATTCAATGTTGTACAAGTCAAGCGGCAAGGCGGCTCCCTGGCTGTGTGTGTCAGGGGCGCGCAGTTCAAGAACCAGCGTGGGTCTGTGAGCTGGGCGGGGCGCCCTTCTTCCTCATGGGTTTTGGCGGTTTTTATGCTGCAGAGGGGCGCCGCGGTGCGGCTGCTCTTCCTGGAGCGTGGGTCGCCACTACAGGGGCAGCGCCTCGCCTCCGTCGCGTGTGTGTGGTCTGTCCAGCGCCTTGAGCCAGTGGTGGATCTGCGGGTAGACCTCGATACGCGCCGTCACCCCCACCACGGGGTCGATGTGCCCGTACTCGGTGCTCAGGCCGCTCTCGGTGCCCAAGAGCCGAAACTCGCAGTTGGGGAGCACGGCGCAGGCGGCGGCCACGTTGGCCGGCGGCGCGACCCGGTCCACGCTGCCACCCAGGACCAAGACCGGGACCGGGACCGGGGTCAGCCAGGGCGTTCCGTTCATGTCCACAAAGTTGCCGGTACTCAGCCAGACATGCACCTGCCTGACCATGCCCCTGGATACGTCGCCTAGGCCCACATTGGCCAGGCCCTGGGCCAGCTCCAGGTCCAGGTTCTCCGGATTGGAGAGGAGCTGCACCATTGGGTTGAACTCAAAGACGGCGTCGATGGCGGCGTATGTGGCTCGGCTTTGGGTCGTGCCGTAGGCTGGGATGAGTCCGCTGGCGGTGCTTGCGACTTGGTGTACGGGCTCCTGCTCGGCGAAAGTCGCTGGGCTGGCGATGCTGACGCCGGCTGCGATGGGCGCGGGATTGCTTGTCAGTGCGGTGTAGAGAAGCATGCCTCCCATGCTGTGACCCACCCAATAGAGCTGCTCATGAGAACTCTGGGCCAAAACGGATTCGATGATCGCCGGTACATCGTAGTGGGCGATATCGTCGAAGGTGTACGTGGAAGCGCCTCTTCTGGGGGGGGCGGTAGACCCCATGTCTCCGCGCACGCTGGCCACCCACACATCCCAGCCGCGGGACTGCAGGTAGGCGGCCAGGCTGATCTCCTCGGCGTAGTCCCAGTTGTAGTGGTTGGTGCCCATGCCGTGCATCAGCAGCACCGGGGGACCTTCGTTGGGGAAGTGACGCAGGGGCAAGTCCCATCCATCCTCAGTGGAGGCGTGGGTGATTTGCGCGGGCGGCAGGCCCGTGCTTGGCGGTGTGAGCACAGGGTGTGCGCAGGCTGTGAGCAGCACCCAGGTCATCACGTGCAGGTCCCTTTCATAGGCACGTCTATACGCCTTGTCTAAAGGGGGCTAACGCTTAGACGGTCTCTGTGGACTCGCCATTGGGTCCACACACGGTGTTTCGGCCCGAGCTCTTGGCCCGGTAGAGCTGCCGGTCCGCGGAGATGAACAGGCGCAGTGCGTTCTTGTGTTCCATCCCGTCTGTGCTGGAGACGCCCAGGCTCGCGCTCACCCGGAGCACGTGGTCCGAGAAGGGGATCTCCAGGTCTTGGATAAGCTGACGAATGCGCTCGGCGGCACGCATTGCAGCCTCCAAGCTTGTCTCCCGCATCAGGACCACGAACTCCTCGCCGCCATAGCGCGCGAAGGTCTCCTCGCGGCGCAAATGCTTCTCGACGTGTTGAGCCACCATACGGAGCACCTCATCGCCGCAAGCGTGACCATGCTCGTCGTTGATGCGCTTGAAGTGGTCTAGGTCGATCACGACCAGGGACAAGGGCACCTTTCGACGGCTGGCGTGCGCGAACTCTTGTTCCAGACGCTCGGTCAGGTACCGTTTGTTGTAGGCACCCGTGAGGGGGTCTCGAACGGCGCTTGAATACAGGCGCTGCTGAAAGCTCTCCTCCAAGTGGTCCTGGTAGGAGAACTTCAGAATGACCGCGCCGCCAACTTGGATGCGATCGCCGTCTTGTAGCGGATGCGCGGTGCGGGCCACGGAGCGCCCGTTGACCAAGGTGCCATTGGTGCTGCCCGCATCCTGCACGGTGGGTTTTCCCTCCGCATCGATGTGGATCTCGGCGTGCAGCCTGCTGATGCCCTCGGCCTCGATAAGGAAGCTGCAGCTTCTGGAGCGCCCGATGGTTGTTTTGCCAACCTTCAAACGGAGCATTCGTCCAATTTCAGATCCGCTCAGAACAATCAGGTAAGCGTTGCGCTGGACCGCGCCCTCGCCAACGAGGTTGTTCAGCTTTCGGACCTGAGTCTTCTCGGAGTCGTCTTTCATCGGGGCCGGTGTTGCAGCGTATGAGTGCTTAGAGAGTGTAGAGAGTGTACCGCGAAGGCGAGCTACTCCGGCACCAAGTCTATTTCGAGAGGCCGACCCGGAAGCGTTCGATAGCGGTCCAATAGTTCGGTCTGTCGGGTGGTCAGGTCCTGTGGGTTTCCATCGATCCACAGGCCATTCACTTGGGTACGGAGCTCCAGTGGGTCGCCTTGCCAAGCGACCATGCTGGCCTGTGCACCCACCCTCAGGACGCCGTAATTCTCCAAGCCAAATGCCTGGGCTGGGGTGGAGGTCAGCGCCGCGAGGGCGGCTGCGTATGGAAGTCCTGACCGGACGGCATTGCCGGCGTACTGCGTGAGTTCTCTTCCATCCAACGCGCTGAAGGTGGAGAGAATGATTGGAACGCCCGCTTGGTGGAGGAGCGCGGCGTTTTCGGCCCGGCCATGCAGGCTGTCAAAGCCACTTGGGCCGTCACCCAAGGCATCCAGGATCACGGGGATCTTGGCTTCTGCCAGGGCCGGCGCATGCATCCAGGCCTCGGCGGCGCCAGCGAGAATGAGCCTTAGCTGGGGAAAGTCACTGGCGAAGCGCAGCAGGGCTTCTATGTCACTGGACCGATTCACCCTCACAACCAGGGGCACCGAGCCCTTTAAAACAGGGAGTAGGGCTTCGAGATCGGACTTTGGAAGGCTGTAGTCTCGGGTCTCTCCCTTGGCGTAGGCGGCTCGGCGCTGGTTGTACTCCTGGGCGTCCTCAAAGTTCTCACGCCAGACCTGGAGGGTGTTCATGGCCAGCCCCATGGACGCCACCATCGCGACAGGAGTCGGATGCAGCGCTTGTCCTTGAGTCTGTCCCGCCAGCGAGGCAAACGCGGCCTGACCCGAGATACTGCCACCCGTGGGGGTGAGCACCACGCCGGTGACCCCGCGCACCCGGGTGACGGGGATGGCTGTGGCCAAGGGATTGTAGCCGTTGGCGACCAGGTGGCTGGGTCGGCCACCGCCGCCTGTTCGGGACGCGGTCTCCATCTCCACTTCCACCAAGCCCAACTGGCTGAGGGAGTCAATAAACCCGGGGGTGATCAGGCTGCCGCTCATGTCCACAACGGCGCAGGGTCCGCCGCTCCAGCCGGCCAGCTTTTCGCTGCCAATGGCCACGATCTTTTCGCCTGCGATGCTTAGCTCGGCGCTCGTGATGCCCTGGGGGGTCCAGATCTGGGCGCCGCGCAAGGTCTGGCAGTCGGGCTGAGGGGCGGCCTGTGCAGTGCAGCCGAGCAGGCTGCCAACGAGTGTCAGAAGAAGGGTCATTGGCGGATCTCCAAGGCTTGCCCCAGCTCAAAGTCGCTCCAGGGCTGCGGACCTTGGCGGCGGTCGTAGAGCAGTGCGCCGTCGATCAAGACCAGCTCGGCGCTGGTGTAGATCGAGAAGGGGTCGCCGTCCCAGATCACCAGGTCGGCCCG
>CAJQPC010000271.1 GCA_905480105.1 uncultured bacterium
TTCACACTGGGGTGCGGGGCTTCCAGTTCAGCCCAAGACCAGGCCCCGTCCTACGAAGCCCCAACCGGGCCAAGTGCGGCCGCGGAAGACCTGAGGCTGGATGATGCGGTCGCCCTCAGGCCTCAGGCCCAGCCAGATCCCTCACCGGCCCTCCTACCCCAGCCGGAGCCGGAGACGGAGCCGGAGCCAATTCAGTGGCTCACCACCACGGCACTGGACTTCGGACCGCCAGGCACCAAGATTCGCCGTGATCCCAAGCAGGGAGAGCGCCAACTGCTGCTCCCATCCTCCGAGGGCGAGCGGGTCCTGTTGATGGACGACTCCGCTTCGGACCGGACCAACTGCATCTTGGGCGTTGACCCCGAAGAAGACCTCTTCGTCGTGGACATCGATGGGGACGGCGCAAAAGAGCTGTTCATTTCGTGGGTCTACTACACCGGCGTGGGGCACGACGGGGCCGTTGACATCCGCCAGGTCTGCGGTTGGCGCTGGACCGGATCCGAGCTGGTCTTCCTCGAAGAACTCTCGTCCGAGCTTACTCAGCTGGACTTGCATAACGCCCCGGCCGTCTCCGCTTTCGTCCAAGCGCGGGCCGATGCCGGCTCCGAGTGGCAGGACGTCCGCATCGCCGCGCTCCCCCAAGACGACCCGCGCACACGGACCTATACAGCCGGCCACTTGCAGCTCGCCCTCACACAGACCGGTTCCTACTTCGTCAAACTCCAAGTCCCAGGCGAGCCGCCAAACCCCACCTTCGAATTGGTGGGATTGAGCAGGTGGGATCTGGACGACGCAGGGCAACGCATATGGGACTTCGAAGACTCCTGGGAGCTGCGCACCATCGAAGGCGAGCCAAACTGTTGCGCCTTCGATATGTCGCCCGACGCCACGGGCGCACCTTACATCTCCCAAGGTTGGACTCATGAAGGTTCCACCTTCCTAATCGTGCGTCAAGCGCAGTCGAAAGTGGCCCCGCAGTGCACGGTGCTTCGGGTCTACGCTGGCGCAATCACGGGAGGGTCGCCGTCCTGTGAGGATTTTCTGAGCGCGCGCGCCAAAGGCCCCAACTGACCCAAATCTACCCGAATGCACCACCGAAGCCGTCCATGACCCCTTGCGTGGTGTTGGACACAGAGACCACCGGCTTCCCCAACAACGGGACCGGCTTCTGCGCACGCATCATCGAAGTGGGTGCGGTCGTGGTCACCAAAGACGCCCGTATCGTCTCGCCGATCTCCTTCTTCGTGCGCCAGCCCCGCGCCCACCTGACCTCCTGGCAGGCCCAGCGTGCCATGCAGGTCCACAACATCAGCGTGGACCAGGTCTGCAGTGAGGGCTTGGACGTCGCCCAGGCCGCGCCCAGGCTTGCCACATGGATCGGACGAGTGCAGCAGCGTTTTGGTGTGCAGGAGGTGCGGGCCTACAACCAAGCCTTCGACTTCTGGTTTTTAGACCGTGCGCCCTGGGACTTCTTCGACCGCACCGGTCTGTCCAAGGGCCAAGACATCCAGCAGACCGCCAAGACCGCGATGGGGAACAAACGGGGGCCAGCGCTGCACAAGGCCGTCGCCTACGCCAATCGCTCAGGCGGTGATATTCCCTGGCTGGGCGATGCGCACCGAGCCGGAGAGGACGCACGGATGGCCGCCCTAATGGCGGTGTTCTTTGAGTCCAGGGCGCAGCTGAGCGCAAGATAGTAGCCGCTCCAGCTCTGGGCCAAGCCATTCTATTCGCAGCTCACCCAAACCCAACCCCCTGCTATCGTCCTCCAATCCGCAGCCATCCCAGGTGCCAGACCCATGACCCTCATCTCCGCTCTTGTCACATCAACACTCTTCGCTTGCGCCTCGATGAGCGACAACGTGAGCGTCCAGCCCGGCACCACAGAGGATGACACCGCGTCTCTCAATGAAGAAGACACCAGCGGTGGAGAAGAGATCTGTGACGGTATTGACAATGACGGTGACGGCGTCGCCGACAACGGGCTGGAATTCCGAAATTATTGGAAAGACGCCGATGGCGATGGTTACGGCGGACCAACCGGATTCAACTGCTCCGACCTGTTGGAACAGGGTCTTGGCGACGGCATCTACGAGATCTGGCCGAATGGAAGGGAGGAGGCACCTCTGACCGTATACTGCGACCAAAGCACGGATGGCGGTGGCTGGGCCAGGGTGTTCCACCATCATGTTGCCGGGGGGTACTTCGAGTCGCACGAAGACGCGTACCACAACAACGAGTCCGACCCAGATGCGGATCTGTACTCTATTCTGAAGCACATCGAGCGCTTGCGAGATCCGAACGGAAGCTTTGAGCTCCGCATCAATTGGCCCGAGAGTGGGATCGCTGGCCGCAACATCTGGCGTCAGGACTCGAACCCGACCACCGCACCCGTGGTCGGGTATGAAGCGCTTGAGATCGACTACACCAACCAGTACTGGGCCGGGATGGAGCTCTCTACCTCAGGTGCTACCTACTTGGATGGTTCGGTACAGCACGACAATTGGTTCTATGCCGTCGGTTCTCATGGCGCGTGGGACAACGGAATTCCAGCATACGGGCCGGCCGCCAACCGGGTCGCGTTGTGGGTCCGAACCAAGGCTGTCGGTGGCGCTGAGGTCGTGTCAGACTGTGAGCAGCCATCTGGGTATTCCGACTTGAACGGAGACTGCGATGACCAAAACGCATCGATCTCCCCCGCCGCGGACGAAGTCTGCAACGGCGTCGACGACGACTGTGACGGCCAGATCGACATCGGGTGTCCATACGGAGACATCACCGTATTCGACGGCCCTGGGCACCTCCACTTCTATCCCCGTGACCGCAGCAACGACACCTGCACCTTCACAGTGGAAGGGACCGGGGTCGGTGCTGCGGACCGGGTTCGTCTGGAGATCAGCCAGGACGGCGCTCCATACAGCGAGAGCACCGCCTTGGCCGACTCGTTCACAATCTCCTCGACGATCGACGCCGGGCTGCATCTATACGATGTCCAGCTCTCCTGGGACGACGACAGCGGCCACTGGACCGAAGCCCAGACCATCCAAGACGTGGTCTGTGGAGACGTGATTCTGATCGATGGCCAGTCAAACGCAGTGGCGAGCGACTACCACACCGAGGGACTGGGAGATCTGGAGACGAACACCTTTGTGCGCAGCTACGGGAGCGCCGCCTATGACACGAGCGTGGTGTACGACGAATCGTTCGGAATCGCTGTGGCCAACATGCCCTATGTCCACGCAGCCATAGGCCAGTGGGGACTCCGGATGGCCAACCGTCTCAGCGCGGAAGAGTCCATGCCCATCTTGGTGATCAACGGCGCCGTTGGAGGAACCTCAGTGTGGTCACATCAACGCAGTGAGAGCGACCCAAGCAATGTGGGTACCATTTACGGTCGTCTGCTGTGGCGGGCTCAACGGGCAGGTGTGGACGGTGCCGTCCGCGCCATCATCTGGCACCAAGGAGAGTCGGATGGAAACAGTCCCTACAACGACTACCTCGCCGCGTGGACCGCGATGTACACGGGCTGGCTGTTGGACTATCCAAGCCTGGAAGGAGTCTATGTTCTGCAAGTCCGGAGCGGCTGCGGCGCCCCCACCTGGAATCGCAATGTGCATCGTGACTTGCCCGACTTACTGGACCAAGTCATGGGCCACATGAGCACCACCGGAGTCGACGGACACGATGGCTGCCATTTCTACAACAGCGCCTATGTGGAGTGGGGCGAGCGGGTCGCCCGTCTGTTGCACCGCGATCTGTATGGGGCCAGCTACGGTGCCAACATCGAGGCCCCAGATCCAATCTCTGCTACGTGGCTCAGTTCCACCGAACTGGAGATCGAGTTCGGCGCCAGCGGGACTTCGCTCGAGCTGCAAGCAGGCGCCGAGGCGTTCTTCAGTCTCTCCGACGCGGTGGCAATCTCATCCGCACGGGTTGACGGCGAGACCCTTGTACTGACCACCGCATCCCCCAGCCAGGCCACATGGGTTTCTTTTGTGGACACCCAAGGCGATGTCCCGTGGCTGGTCAATGATTTAGGAATCGGCAGCTTTGCGTTCTATGAACTGGCCATCACTCAGCCATGACATGAGTCACTCCGTCCGACCCAACGCGACATGGGCTGGACCTTCACGGAGCAAAGGGCACCGTGACCGGGCGCGCAGCGACCGACCGCGCGCCTAAAGCCCCACTCAAGAGTGGCCCCTGAAAACCGCTCAACAGGCCTGCGCACCTCTCAGCCTCCCTGCCACCCTATCCCCCACCTGCAGGTGGCCGGCGGTCCTTCTGCGACCCAACAGGGCCACCCACCGCGGATTTGGCACACCTGTGTGTGGAAAGGAATCGCTTAGTATAGGTAGCGTCCGAATGGCAAGAAAGTCAGGACTGTCCACCCGGAGACCGCCCCCCATGTTTGACCCAGACACACGCTCACGAATCGGCTCAGCCCTTTACCCAAGTGTCTTGTCACTGTTACTCCTGGCTTCTTGTTCGGTGGACTCGGACCCATCCAACCCTGACAGAGACGGTCAGGACGCCGAAAACACCGAACTTGACAGCGACAACGGGCCAGATGACACAGGTGTTCCAGACGACACAAGTGTTCCAGACGACACCGGGGAATACATTCCCTGTATAGAAGGAAGTTGCTGGGATTTTGAGGCCGAGACGGACTTTCAACACAATCAGGGAATTGCCGAAGGAGAGGGTTGGGCTTGTCATGTCTCTGAGCACACTGAAAATCAAATGCTGTGGGGACCCTATACTCAGGAAATTCAAGGTGGCTGGTTTACAGCAGACTTTAGGCTAATGGGGGACCATTCCGCACTTCAAGGCAACACCACTGACGGGGTACTTGGACTGGATGTCTACGATGCGGAGAGCGGCACAATACTCGCCAAAGATACCCTCTATCGCGCAGAACTTCGGCCCTATGCTTACGCTTCTCATACGCTGTTGTTCCAAGCGTCTCCCGATGCGAAGTTGGAGTTTCGTGCGTATTGGACCGGGACAGCCAACGTCAATGTTGACAAGGTTCAAGTACGAACGACCGAGCTCCCGCCCTGTTATGACAACAACAGTTGTACCCTTGACTACGAAGACGAGTCGGGAAGCTGCGTCAACGAGGAGATGGCGCTTCGGGTCTGCGACGCGGTCCCCTGTCCGGTGGATGACAGCTGCCTATACACCATAGACACAGGCGCAATGACCGAGGAAGAGGCTACGATGATTGCCTCTCTGCAAGGGATTCTGGCGCAGCACCGCCCGGCTATCTGGCTTGGGGAGCCAGGCAATGTACTCCCCGACCTGGAGTTAGAGTACGGCGTTCTTACTCAGCCAGTAGACGACCCATGGGAACTGGTAGAGCGGTTCTCTTCTCAGATTTCTGGTTATCTTCTATCCGATTTTTACGGGGCTCAGAGTTCTCTGAGTGTGGCAAGCAGTCTGTCCGGTATCTTTGGTGCGGTCATTGCCGATGTCTCTGTTGAGCAGCAGTTGGTCGACAGGGGACTCCTCATCGCTCAAGACGTCCGTGACAAAGACGAGATGTGGGTTCTTGAAGAATACGCTGGATATTTCTCTAACGAGATTCTTATCGAGCAATTAGAAGCACCAAATATTGATTCCTGGTACCTTCGAGACTTGGCCGCAAGTCATACGGCTTTTACTTGGCACGAGGGGAATGACCCCGACTTTCGCCAACAGGTCATCAACGAGATCGGAGCAGGAAACCTCCCCTATGTTCTTGGCTGGGCGTCAGAGGTGGGCGGTGGTGAGTATTCCTTTGTTTTAAACTCCACCTTGGCTGGGGCCTCGGTGATCCCGGCAGATTTTTCCAATAATCTTTCTGTCCTAATGAATGTGCAGGGAGCCGATACATGGGTCCCCCAAGCCGACACGCCGCCTCCATTCGAACCAGGCAAACACTATGTTGCCTTTGTTCTCTCCGATGGAGACAACCTCCAATGGATGCAGGGAACCTTTAATAAAAACAGCCAGTGGTGGTCCAGTCCGCTTCGTGGCACCTTCCCGATGACCTGGGGCATCTCTACTCCAATGGTTCAGGTTGCTCCTTCTCTTCTTAGCTATCTTTCCCGCAATGCGACCGGCATGGACGGCTTTGTTGGAGGACCTTCTGGGGCAGGCTATACCCTCCCATCTTATCATCCAGACATCAAGGGCCATGCGGAGCGGACAAGTTGGCTGGCTGGGGAGAGCAATGTCCGGATGTTTACCCTGTTGGACTCAACCTACGATGGCGGTAGTATTTTATCTTCCATACCGTACTTGGAACAGCCGAACATTGATGGTGTACTGTACGACTCTTACGGTGAAAATGACCAAGGCCTGCTCCTTTACAACGGCAAACTGGCGATGGAATATACCCACTATCTCTGGAAAGGGAATGATTCTCCCGATAGTCTTGCCAACAAGCTAAATACAGCACCTCGTGATCCTGTGGCCGATATAGATTCATACAGCCTGGTCTTTGTTCACTGCTGGTCTGAGTGGGACTTAACTGGAGATGGGGTTGAAGATGCCGGCTCAATGGAAGCCGTCCATTCCGTTGTCTCCGCCCTTGACTCCACTATAGAAGTGGTCACAGCGCCACAACTACTCGACCACATAACGACCCATTTTGAAGGCGAAATATGTGGGAACGAGACCTGCGGGGGAACCGAGGATTGCAATTCATGCCCCACTGATTGCGGGGTCTGCACCACGTGGAGCTATGATGCTTTATCAGATTTTGGCCACAACACAGGGCAAGAGGACAGCGGGGGCTGGTCGGCTACGCCTGGTGTCGATGCTGCTGGGCATATGGCCTATGGGCCCTATGTGACAGGTCTTGATTCCGGTGATTATCGAGTGAGTTTTTCTTTAATGATTGATGACTTGGCAGCAGCCGATGGACAAGCTGTGGTGGGCTTAGATGTTCATGACGCGGCATCCGGCTCAATATTGGCTTCAGAAGCTGTCTATGGTTCGGATTTCACGCAAGAGAATGTCCACGAAGACTTTATCCTTTCGTTTACCAATGCTTCGGGCACCAACTTGGAGTTTCGCATCTGGTGGCACGGGTACACCTATGTCCACTTTGGTGGCGCCGGGTTAGAGCAGCTGCCCTGAGCGACCCAGCGGGTGATGCTACATCCTATGAAAACCTGCAGCGGAGAACGCATCCGCGCCGGTCTCCAGGATGAAGAGCATGAATGATCTGTAGACGACATCCTGGTAGTTCCAGTCACTGCCCGCTGTACCGGGCGGATACAGCTGACGGTACACCGACGCTGAATCAACACCTCTCAGGCGCTCCGTATCGCTCCGTTTCGAGAAGACCCTCTTTATCAACACCAACCGGTCGGCCAGCACACCACGAAGGTAAGCGTCCGGCCTACCCATCTTGAATTTCCAGTGTGGCTCACGCGGTCATTTATCAGGAAGTCTCCATGGCTACAACACGCCCCCGTCGAAGCGCATCCGAGAGGCATCAACTGGTCCACCGTTGGCAGCAGTCCGGCCAAAGCAAGGCGGCGTTCGCCAAACACGTTGGCGTCTCGATCAACACCTTTCGGCGCTGGCTGACGGCCGCCAAACCACAGTTCGTTGAGGTCATTCAGGCCAAGCCGGTCGTGGCGCCGCGGGACTTCATGGTCCACGTCGGGGAGTTTCGCATTCAAGTGCCCCACGGCTTCGATGGCCCAGAGTTCCACTGCCCTCTACCGCTCGTTCTCCGAGCAGCAGGGTCGGCCCTCTACCAGCCTGTGCCTCTACACACGTACACCGCTCCCGCATCGTCGCCGTTCTCGTCGTCATAGGGCGCGGTGATGGCGATGTCGTCAAAGCCGTCGCCGTCGCCATCGCCAAAGCCGGTGGTCCAGAAGCCCACCTCCTCGCCGGCCGATTCTCCGTGCAGGATCAGGTCCGCTTCGCCCAGGCCGTACTCCCCGGAGACCGGCCCGTAGAACACGTACGCAGCGCCTGAGCGTTCCCCGCCGTAGTCGGCCCCGTCCGAGCCGAACACGATGTCTGGCACACCGTCACCGTTAAAGTCACCGGCGGTGCCCATGTCGGCGGCCTCGTCACCTGTTTCTTCGCCATAGAACACTGCCGTCGCGTCTTCGACGCTGACCTCTCCGACGAGCGGGCCGGAGAAAAGATAGATGGCGCCGGCAGTCTCGCCGACATGGGTATTGCCGTAGGCGCCCACCAGGAGATCCGTGTAGCCGTCGCCATCAAAGTCGTCGGTGGCATGGTGGCCGAAGACGTTGCCGAAGTAGGCCCTCTCGGTCACGTCTCGGACCACAGCGTCTGCATCCGTGGCTGGGTCGAGTTCCCCTGAGGCGAGTGGTCCGTAAAACACGTAGACGGCACCCGCGTCCTGTACCGACACCTCGGTGCCGTCGCTGTCCAAGACTGTCGAACCGTCGTCCCCGAGATTGCCAAGAATCAGGTCCTGGTTGCCGTCGCCGTCCAGATCGGCCCAAGCGATCGACTGCTGGGTCCAGAACTCCGCCTCCTCGACGCTGGGAGATACCGTCACGTCCGCGTCCGTCGCAGAGATCTCTCCCGACAGACTGCTGCCGCCAGCAAAGACATAGGCGCTTCCACTGCTGCCGAGCTCGCTGTCCCAGTACGAGCCTGCCAGGAGATCGCCGACCCCGTCACCGGTCACGTCGC
Source organism: uncultured bacterium (assembly GCA_905480105.1). Lineage (GTDB taxonomy): Bacteria > Myxococcota_A > UBA796 > UBA796 > CAJQPC01 > CAJQPC01. The sequence continues at coordinate 8,680 of CAJQPC010000271.1, forward strand.
CGACTGATACGCGGAATCCCAGCACGTCGTTCTCGCAGTACAGGTTCCCGTTCGCGGCTGTGAAAAATTCCAATCCCGATACCGTGGCCACGGCTGAATCGGGCATGATGGTGCCGCTGCCGCCGGTGAGCGGACCTTCCCAAACGATGACGGCGCCCGGGTAACAAGCCTGGTAGGTGGTATCCATGCGCAGAGGGGCGCTGACCACCAGGTCCCTGACGCCGTCGCCGGTGACATCGCCGATGTCGAGGCTGGTGCCGAACTCTTCCCAGGCAACGTCGGTTTGGTAGACGCCAAGCGTGTAGCCTAAGCCCGAGGGGTCGGACAGGTCGTAGTGGCCGTCCACCTGCCCGTCGACCAGGTAGACCTCGCCCAGGCCGTCACTCGTCTCCATGCCGTGGGTCGCGGCGATCGCGAGATCCGCCAAGCCGTCCCCGTTGACGTCGCCCACCGCATTGAGGCCCCAGCCAGCCAGGTGACCCGCGTCGGCACCCAGGATCTTCACGGCGCAGTCGTCCAGTGAGAACTCGCCCAGCTTTTCGCATGGGACCATCGAGTCGTCGCAGTTGTCGTCGGTTCGGTTGCCGCACACCTCTTCGACACCGGGGTTCACGTCTGCCCGGGTGTCGTCGCAGTCCGTGTTGTCCGCGACCCACTCCTTGTTGGGTTCGCACCCCAACTCCGTGGTCAAGATGTCGCCATAGCCGTCAGCGTCGGCGTCGGCGAAGAGGGTCAGTTCATCAGGCGAGCCCGCGTCACCTTGGCCGTCGCAGTTCTCATCCACCCCATCGCAGTTCTCGTAGGCGCCCGGGTAGATGTCGGCATTCTCATCGTTGCAGTCTTCTTCGATTTCGAAGCCGTCTGCGTCCAGATCGTCGTCTGGAGTAAGGGGGTCGCAGTCATCGTCCACGCCATTGTATGGAATCTCCTCCTGGGCCGACCCCGCGCCGGGATTGTTTGGGTCACAATCCTCATCCAAAGGAGTGGCGCTGTCTTCTCCCAGCGCTTCGTCCGAGTTGCCCTTGCAGGCACTGACGGACACAGCGAGGGTAAGGAAGAGGAGTGTGCGTTTCATAAGGTCTCCATCGATTAGTCGCCGAACCGCCAGCTGGCGGATTGGCCAATCATGCGGACCTCCAAAAGCCGAGCCCGATGGGGCAAGCAGCTTTGTCGAGGCCGGGGGCTTGACCTTTTTACCACACTGCCCAAAGAGGAACCGCGCACAGCATTAATGCCGCATGTCTGGGAGAAAGCAACCCAATCCTCTATTTTGGCGGTGGGCGTCTAGGCAGACGACCGAAAGAGCTCAGCGAGAGAAAGAAACGAACGCCACCGACCGCCCCACTATCAACACATCAACACATCACAGTCAGCTGGCCCTTAGACGTCCTGCCCTGCCGCGTCCATCTGAGCGTCCATCAAGCCCTGCCAGGTGAACTCCTCCAGAGCCTGTACCGCGCCATCCAGTATCTCCCGCTGGGCAAAGACCACCTCCAACAGCGACCGTACCGGTGCCAAATGAGCTGAAGAGCTCTGGGCTAAATCCAACCGCGCCATCGCCCAGTCTGGACAAAGACGCTCAAAGTCCCCTTCCTCGACGCTGAGCATCAACACCCGGTCGTGGCGGGGATCGCACTCGATCTTCTTGTACAGAGCCGTGACTTCCGCGGAAGGCCCCTCAAGCAACTGAAAACAGACCTGGCCGGCGACAACGAGAATCCCGGTGACCTCCCTGGAAGGATTGTTGCGTTCTGAGATTTTTACAATCTCGTCGATTTCTTGGCCGCCCATTGGGCTGGAAAAGTGGCTGACGTACCGGATGCGCTTCATGGGACCTTCATTCAAATCGCAGCATCGCATGCCCGTGGGCTGCTCGACGCTCGGTTTTTGGATTTGTGCCCTGTCCTAAGTCGTTTTTCCCGCAAAACCCATAACCCCGCAAGCGAATCATTCGGGGTGCACCGACGGGCCATCCTGTCCGGTCGATGCGTCCCCGGCCAAGGTTGAGGGTACCCGCGATACTCAGGAGCATCAGGGAACCGCACGAAGGTCCAGCCAACTGGTCGAATCGCAGCCGAAATCCCCACCATCGAAGGTGAGAAGACGCACTTCGCCTGGCTGCACCGCCACATCCCCGATGTCCTGGGCCTTGGTGTAGGAATACAAGACCCCACTCTCCCAGAGGGTGACGCCATCCTGAACGATGGAGAAGCTCGCACCTGAAGAGCAGTTCTCACCGAAGAGTTGCAGGCCCACAGCCCCCCGAAGGGCGGTGGCACCGCCGGGCACCTGGATGGTGACATCGCTTGGAGCGTGGGCGTAAACGCCGGTGCAATAGTGCTGGTCCAGCACGTCGAAACCAACGCAGATCTTGTCAGTGCCCACGCAGTTGACCTCCGCGTCGCCCCAGTACCATCCATCTACGGTGACCGCGCCCCATCCCACGCTGCCCTGGGGAGACATGTCTCGGACGGGGGTGGCGGTGGTCTCCAGGGTCGCGCAGTCTGCGACCTCGACACCGAGTTCATTGGAGTAGCGCGCGTGCAAATACAGTAGATCATTGGCGACCGCCTCATCGAAGGCCGCTGCCCCGCCAAGGGGGTCCAAGGCGGCGTCCTCCCTGAGCAGCTCAGCGTACTGTCGCACCTTGGCTACCACCTCAGGGTACGCAAGGGGTCCCGCTGTCAGCTCTGCGATGGTGGCGTTCACGTCTCGGCCCTGGGCGATCTGGCGCTGCATCAGGACGTCGACGTAGGGCGCACCGGTGGTCGGGTCATAGGCGAAGGCGCTGGTGGCCCAAGGCCTGCTGACGTCGACATTGAGTGCGGACCAGAGCCCAAGTGAGCTGAAGTCGAAGTTGTAGTCCCAGGGGATGATCCGCCAGGTCCCGTGGAGGTCGTCGGGGTCGGCGTCCAGCCCTGGGTCGTTGTAGAGGTAGAAGTTGTTGCCGTCCGCGGAAAAGGAGTCTTGGCTGCCCGAGAGGCTGCGCACGATGGACTCCAAGAAGAAGGCATCCACATCCAGTACGGCGGCCAGTTCCTCGTCGCTTCCCTGGGCGACGAGGGTGGTGAGCTGCTCCAGGTCGCTGCCGTCACCCTGGACCTCCGTGTTGTATTGGAAGTAGCTGAGCGCATCGGTGAGCGGCATCAGGCCGTGCCCTCGAATGCCATCAATGGAGTAGAGGGGGCCGTCATCGTTGCCGAAGTTGCGCTTAAGAAAGCGATCGTCAATGGCCTCCATGACGGTGTAGAGCCCCACCCACTCGCCATTGACCGTGACCCGGGCCCAGCCGGTGCGCGACGCCGGGACGCCCGCCCTCCGGAGCATCCACGGCGCGAGCGCATCGTGCATGAAGCTGGCGTCGTAGTACCCATTTCGGAGCTTCAGAGTCTCCAGACCACGCCAGCGTTGTCCGGACACGATGCGATTAAAGTCGATCTTCAGCGGCGGTTTGCCCGCGACATGACTGGAGTATCCAAAAGCCCGCACCCCCACCTCGGCCACCACCTCGCCCTCCCAGCGAAACTCGGCCGCATGCCAGTTCTCGGCCCACGGATCCTGGGCGACGTCGAGCCAGGCCTGGTCGGACATGGTCAGCTCAATCGCATAGACCACGCTGTCATCAAAGACTTCGTCTGCAGCGTCGCGGTCGACTTGGGGGGCCTGCTCCACGCTGACCGTGTCGCTGTTCCCTCCCGTGCTGTCGCGGCTGTCGTGCTGGCCCTGGGTCTGTGAGGGGCCTGGAGAGCACGCGCCCAGCGACCCGATGGCCAGCGCTACAAACGCGAGAAACGGAGGGCATATAAACACTGTCGCTAGCGTAGCATCCATTGTCGACACCCCTGGCAGAAATCGTTTAGAGCCAACTCGGCGGGTACGACTCGCGCGCCCTGTCGGTAGGGCAGAAGCTCCAAACGATGCGGGGTGCCCATGACCGAAGCACCGGTTCCGATTCGAGAGGCTCGGAGCGTGATTGCCCACCACTGAAACGCACCCACATGGGCGGGACAGAGGCAGGGAGCGGCCAAGAGGAGGCGGGCTGCTACGGGGGTGGATTCGCCCTGTCTCGTCATGGTCGCTGAGGCGCGTCACGGCACAGTCCCAACGGGGCCCTTTGTCACTGGAGAGGACGTATGGCGCGACAGGCGGGGCGAGCTCGGCCCTGAGCGCGGTGCTGGTGCACCGCCGCTGGCGGCAGGGGGCTCGGCCGCGTCGGCGACGCTGGCGTACTGACCATGGCTGCAGCAAGCGGGGCCCGTTTCTGGTTCGCAAAATCTGCTTCCGTCAACAGCCCCAGCTCATGGAGTGCTTTGAGTTGGGCCAGCTTGGCTTTCAAGTCACTCGACATCCGTCGTCTCCAGACAGCCTGCGCAGTGTGCTGCATCAGAACGACCGGCCGCGCTGCCCACGGTCTTCAAACAAAAATGTTTCAAGCCTGTGTACGAGACAGTGAATGAGCCACGAAAACGATATTTCCGGTCGTGGTGACCTTCGGTTTCTCAATGATTTAGACCTAGCGGATCAGGCCCTCTTATACTGCTGGCATGCGCGAGCTTTACCAGGTCTGGCCGTCGAGCCTCTGCGAGGAGCAGGTGGCTCGCATCGTCACGCTCGCGCTCGCTCGGCCCGCCGAAGACGCGACGCTCTTCTCCTCCGCAGAGGACCTTCAGGACCTCCGCACGTGCACGGTGCGGTGGCTGGATGATCCGTGGATCCGAGCATTGCTGTGGCCCTACGTGCAGCGGGCCAGCGCGCACGGTTTCCAGGTCGCCGTGGACGGTCGCTGCGAAATGCAGATGGTCGAGTACAGTGCCCAGACAGGCGACCACTACGGCTGGCACCACGACGTCCAGTGGCATGGACAGGGGGATGTGGACCGGAAGATCTCGGTCACCGTGCAGCTCACGAACCCCAAGAGCTACGCGGGCGGCGACTTGGAGTTCGATGCACTCACGACCAACGCCGATTTCCGCTCGAAGGGGACCGTTGTGCTGTTTCCGTCCTACCTGCGGCACCGGATTCGTCCCGTCACCACCGGGACCCGGCGAGCGCTCGTCGCGTGGTTCTCCGGTCCCCGGTGGACCTGAACAGCGACGGTTCAGCGGTACAGCGGTTGACGTGCGCAGAGACCGGTGTCGGGATGGCCCCCTATACGACCCCAGGGGTGGCGAGCTTCCAGAATCTTCACCTTCTGGAGAACGGCGAAGCGTGGGGTTTCGCGACAGGCAACCGTGCCGAGACACGCGCAGCCTGCAGCTCGAACGCCTGGTGCTCTCAGCAGTCCTCGGGCCGTGGACCGCACTCCAAAACGCACTCCTGGTACCCGCCGACAGAGAGACTGATGCACTCCTCCTGACAGTCACCGAAGTAGGCCTCGCAGAAGTCGCCGCCTGGCTCACCTTGACGCACATGGCAGCCAGGAACTGGCCTACCTCTACCGGCAGCTTGGGCTCAACAAAGTCAGCGTCCCGAAAGCGTCAGCGAACCTTTGCATTGCACCCAGCCTCAACGACATCCACCACAGATCGGTGGGACTATTCGTGGCATCGCTCAGCTCAGGGTCTGCGCCGCAACATCGAGAGTTGTGGCGGGCCCTTCGCATTGCGCTGCGGATGCCAAGTGTCGAGCGAATCAAGACGAGACTTTCGTCACCTGCTTAGCCCGCAGCCAGTTCGGCACCCTCCTTCACCCGAGGACGCCCAAGTCTCGCCTAAAGTCTTTCGGCGAAGTACCGGCGCAAACCTTGGCTACCCATACGCTGACGCAGCCAGGTCAGCCTCCTCTTAAAGCCGACCCTTCCAGCACTGGAACAAGCGTCCATCGACCTGCTTCACGGCAGGAACTCGCCAGAGATCAAGGACAACGGCTCGAAAGGGCATATTTCGAGTGCGTGCCAGTGGCCCAATGATCTCTGGCACGCAGTACTTATTTTCGGAGCAAACTGCACGTTCAAAGAGGGCCGCCAACGGCAGAAAATTCACTGAAGTGGATTCTGCAGCTGATAAGACCTTGCTAAGCTCAACCAGCATGCTTCATTGCCTCACTTCTCACCCAAAGAGCGCCCATGATTTCCACCTCCTCGATAATCCTTTCAGGCCTATTCTTGTCCGGGTGCTCAGACGATCTTGAAGTCGAGTTTGGCCCACCGGGCTCTTTGGGCGCCGAGAGTGGCGTGGGAACTTTTCGGTTTGGAGCGTCCACCGCGGCCGCACAAATCGAGGACGACAACAAGGCAACCGATTGGTACGCATGGACCCAACCAGAGTCCGAGGGTGGGGCTGGAGAAGGTGACTTTATCGAGGACGCCGTGCAGGGCAAATCGATGGTCTTGGACGACATGCAACTGGTCTCTGACATGAACCTGGATTCCTATCGTTTCAGTGTGTCCTGGAGTCGCATCGAGCCCGAACGTGATGTGATTTCAGAGGAAGGCCTTGCCCACTACGACGCCCAACTCGACGCGCTCAAAGCGGCCTCGATTCAGCCCATGATTACAGTCCATCACTTCAGCAATCCGCTTTGGACCAATAATTTCTTGGAAGGCTGTCCCGAAGGCGGCCCTACGGACACCAACCTTTGTGGGTGGGCCGACCCCGAGGGCTCTCAGCTGATCATTGAAGAAATCGCCGAACACGGTGCGCTACTGGCACAGCGATACGGCGACAGGGTCGATGACTGGTGCACCATCAACGAACCCGTAAACTATTTGCTCGCAAGCTACGGATTGGGCGTTTTTCCTCCGGGTGAGTCCAACCTGTTCACCGATCTTCCGCGTCTTACAGACTCCATGCGGCACCTTCTCAGCGCACACGCCGCCCTGTACGATGCGATCAAAGCAAACGACACTGTGGACGCCGACGGAGATGGTGTCGCCGCACAGGTGGGCTTCTCACTCTCTGTTGCCGCTTGGACCCCAGCGCGGGATGGACAAATTAGTGAGAATCCAGAGGACACCGCTGCCGCACAGCGGGTGCGATACGTCTACCACGAGCTCTTTCCCACCTCGATCGTCGACGGCAACTTTGACGCCGATCTTGACCAGGTCGCGGAAGAATCCCATCCAGAATGGGCGGGCCGACTCGATTGGCTCGGCTTGCAATACTACTTTCGTGCCGGTGTGACTGGGAAAGTCGACGTAATTCCAGGCGTAGACGCCATGATTTGCCTTGCCGGGTTCGAAGAGATCGATGCGGGAGCGTGCTTGGACAGCGAAGACGCCACCAAGTTGGTGCCGACCATGGGCTACGAGTACTACGAACCTGGACTCTCGGAGCTTCTCACTGAATTCTCCGGCCTGTGGCCCGACATTCCATTGGTGGTGACCGAGGCCGGCATTGCTACTGAAAAAGGAGAACGGCGGGCCGAGAACATCGTTCGTTCCCTCGAACAAATCCAAGTTTCAATCGAGCAAGGTGCGGATGTTCGTGGCTACTACCACTGGAGTCTCACCGACAACTTCGAGTGGGCAGAAGGCTATACACCTCGTTTCGGTCTCTACAGCGTAGACCGCAATGACTACAGTCGGTCACCCACCCTGGGTGCAACAGTATTGGCTGAAATTGCAGAGACCCGTTCGCTCACCGGTGACCAGCGAAGCACCTACGGTGGCTTGGGCCCAATGACACCTGAGTGAGACAATCATCCAGGCCGAAGCATCGGTTCTCCGCTTCGCCGACACCCGCTCACCGCAGACCGACCCGCCGGGGGTATATGATGTGCTCTGCGCTCCCCACCCTGCTCAACTGAGGAATTCACCATGGCCCAAGTCTTCCGCAGACACGGCCTCGCTACTTCCACACCCCAGCATTGGCCGCTCTTAAGCCTTGTCATCTTCATGGTGCTCGGGGGGTGCACATCCGGCCCAGAAGGACCGGCTGACCTGCTGTTTGAGGGAGACTCTGATATCGCGTTGTGGGACACATCTGGCTATTCGGATGCCGTCAATATCGGAGTCGGGGGTGCGGTCTGTCAGGACGTGCTCGACACCATCGAAGATAGCCTACAGACCTATCAACCCGACGTTGTTGTACTGGTTTGCGGAGAGAACGACCTGTGGGAGCAAGGCGCCAGCGCCACCTTTGATACGTTTTCTGCGGTGGTCTCACGCATCCACGAAAGCAGCGCCACGGTGTACTACCTGGGGACCAAGCCCGAGCCATCCACCACATCTCTTCATGCTGCCTATAGAGAATATGACGCGCTGATCCGCGCGCACGCCACGGACCTTGCAGCAGGCGGAGCCGGTTCCCTCATCATGATCGACGTGTACAACGGATTTGCAGCACAGGGCAACCCCGACAGCCTGTACCAAGGCGATGGCCTGCACCTGTCGGATGAAGGGTATGCGCTCTGGGACGCATGGCTCGCGACGGCAATGGCACAGGACAGTTGTGTCCTGTGGGAGGACGGCGTGTGCGTCAGCGCACAGACGCCGTGAGGGGCGGTGGAAATCCACCGACTGCAGGTCGGACCAGCAACGCGCTGAAGCTCGCCCATTCGGCACGCTCAGAGGACTCCTCGGGTGCTGAATCGGCCCGCTCTCATACCCTTGCTTCGCTACACAACTTGGATGGGTAGCCATGGACAGAGAACGGTCTTCATGGTTCGTTCGGCTTGCTGGTTCGTACCCATAGGTTCAGGAAACGTCCATCGATCTGGATGCTGCGCGACTGGTAGTGGTCTACAAACTCTTCGGGAAAGGATGACGCAATCTCAAGGTCCCAGGCCTTGAGCGTAAACACCCGGTGTTCCGGAAGATACAGATCGGGCTTGAGGCTGAAGACATACGCGGGATTGGTCTTCTCGTGGCCCGCCATTCCAGAGCCCATGGTCGTCACCTCAGTCCGTGCAATCGTGCGATTCGTCAGGCCCCACATGTCGATGGTTCTGCGGTTGCTGTAATAGGGAATCACGCCAGCCGAGTGAATGGCGATGACCGTATCTGCCGGAGTGTTCGCCGCGATCCAGTCGCCCACGAGCTTTCGGGCGACGAGGTTGGCGTGGCGCTCCTGCGCGTGACCTTGGGCGTCTTCAAGCCGACTCACGCCTGTCCAGGCGATCGAGATCCCGAGAAGGATGAGAAGAGCAGCTCGATACTTCGAGGCTGTGATGGCAGCGATGGCGCCTTGCGCGAGTACAGCGAGCAGTGGCAGAACTGGAATGATGAATCGGCCCGTAGGCTTAAAGTCGCCACCGACCACGACCACGTAGCTCAGGTACAGGACGACGGTCACAACCAGAGGAATGGTTCGCTTCTGGGCGCGAGACAACCAAGCGCCAGTGGTAGCCAACGACCACAAGACCGGATGACTGGAGATGTGGGTCCACAGGTAAGTCAGACCGCGGGGTATCGCGAGACCACCAGTCTTGGCGTAGAAGGTATTTGGCAGAGGGTCGCCGTATGTGTGCAGTCGCCAGACGGTGAGAGCAATCAGGCACAAAATGATGGGTATGGACTGCTTCAGCGCGCGGGCAGCTTGGGTGGCGAGCTGTTTCGAGCGCCACGCCCTGACCAGCAGACCTGACTGGAGCATTCCCCAGATCAGTACCCCTTCTGGACGTGTGAGACAGGCCAAAACAAACCAAAGACCGCCGCCTCGTCTTTGTCCGATAAGGGCGCTGCGTGTTCCGAGGGTCACGAGAAGTGCAAAGAGTGCAGTCTCAAGGCCCTCCACACTCTCCAGGATCAGTTGTGCATCGGCGGCGATCAGTATCGGAGCTCCGATGATGGCTGCACGTCCGAGCCAGTCTTCGTTCCCAAGTCTCCATGTGGCGACTACGACGCCCATTAAGCAAAGAAGTCCCATGATGGTCGTGGCGATGACGGGGTCGCCTCCGAGGGCCAATACCCCCGCAATAAGCAGGGTCCACAACAGGTTGGTGTAGCCCTCGACCCACTCTCCAGGATTAAAGACCAAGCCATGGCCAGCGACGAGGTTCTCTGCGTACCTGAATGAAATGAAGGCGTCGTCTTGTGTGACGGCGCCGAATGACAGCCCAATGGCCACAGCGACTGCCGCAGTCAAAGTGACGATGGTCCCGTTGCTGACTGCGGTCTGCTGACCCGTCTCGCATGCGGTCTGACCGGGATTTTCAGGGTGACTCATCGACATACCGTAATGCCTCTCAAGCATTGTTCGACCGACTTGTTTGAGCTTTCAGCAGACACCCACTGCATCAGCGATATTAAATCGCCGAGCGGGCGACGGTCGAAAAGAGCCCCGCAAGTAAGCGATTGACTTGGAGACCGGTGCGTTCATCTAGACCCAGCGCTACACCCTCGGTCGGGCAACGTCGACGCAGCGGCCCTGGAGGTTGTCCAAACGCATTTGGGGACTAAAAGGTCCCACAGGACAAGCCAGCGCGACTGCTCTTCGCCGGACTCGACCCAGAGGACCCAAACGCTGTGCGAGCACTACACACCACTCCAAAGACAGACGATGTCGGCCTTCTCAAGCGCTCGCTCGGCGTGTTTCTTTATTCCCGACGTGCACTGCAGCTGGTCTGGGCCACCTCGCGCAAGCTGACGGTGGCCCTGGCGAGTCTGACCCTCGTCGCCGGGCTACTGCCCCCCATAGTGGCCTGGGTTGGTGCACAGATCGTGGACGCGGTCCTGCAGACCGTCGATTCGGGTCTGCTGGCTGACGAACGAGTCACTCTGGCTTGGATTGGCTTGGAAGCTCTACTCGTCATTTCCTTGGCGGCCTGCCGAAAGGGATTGGACACCTCCCAGTCCCTGCTGCGCGCACTCCTGGGTCATCGGGTCAACATGCTGATTCTGGACAAAGCCCAGAGTCTGGAGCTGGAGCACTTCGAGGACGCCGAACTCTACGACCGCATGACCCAGGCCCGACGCGAGGCCTCCTCTCGGCCCCTCTCCCTGGTGCGACGGAGCTTTGGCCTGGTGCAGAACTCCCTGTCCTTGGCGTCTTTCGGTGCGCTGCTCGCCGCCTACTCTCCTCTTGCGGTGCTGCTGCTCGCGGTGGCAGCCATACCCGCCTTCATCTCGGAGACCCGCTTCTCCGGGGCAGCCTTTCGCCTCTTCAAATGGCGCTCGCCCGAGAAGCGCAAGCAGGCCTACCTGGAAGTGGTCATCGCTCGCGAGGACTACGCCAAAGAGGTCAAGCTGCTGCAGCTGGGCCCCCTTCTGGTTGAGCGCTACGACACTATCTTCCGCAAGCTTTACCAAGATGACCGCAGCCTGGCCCTCCGACGTGGAAGCTGGGGTTTCGGCCTGGGATTGCTCTCCTCTGCGACGCTTTATGGCGCCTACGTCTGGGTGGCCCTCTCGGCCATGGCCAGTCTAATCACCCTGGGTCAGATGACCATGTACCTAATGGTATTCAAGCAGGGTCAAGGTGCTTTTTCGGCCATTCTCCAAGCCATCGGCGGCATGTACGAGGACAACCTCTACCTCTCCAACCTCTACGCATTCCTGGACATGCCCGTCGAGAGCCAAGAAGGCACAGCAACCCAGGGCAGTCGCCCCGGCGACGGCATGCGCTTCGAAGGCGTCGGATTTACCTACCCAGGCGCAGCTGCACCCGCGCTGGAAGACGTGAACCTGCACCTAAAGCCAGGACGTCGCCTGGCCCTTGTAGGCCACAACGGCAGCGGCAAGACCACGCTCATCAAGTTGCTCACACGGCTCTACCAGCCCAGTGTGGGCCAGATCCTCCTGGACGGCACCCCTCTTGATGACTGGCAGCCCGAAGCGCTGCGGAAGAGACTGGGTGTCATCTTCCAAGACTTTGTGCACTATCAGCTGACCGTAGGCGAGAACATCGGCGTTGGAGACGTGCCGAACATCCAGGACAAACCCCGCCTAATGCAGGCAGCGGAGAAGGGTATGGCTAAGCCCTTCATCGATGGCATGCCCGAAGGTCATGAGACCCAGCTGGGCAGCTGGTTCAAGAACGGCAGAGAGCTCTCGGTCGGCCAGTGGCAGAAAATCGCGCTCTCTCGAGCGTTCATGCGAGATGAGGCCGACATCCTGGTGCTCGATGAGCCCACGGCATCAATGGACGCGGAGGCGGAGGCGGAGATCTTCCAGCGCCTCACGGACCAAGCAGAAGGCCAGATGACCCTCCTCATCAGCCACCGTTTCTCCACCGTTCGCATGGCAGACGAAATCGTCGTTCTCGACGGCGGGCGAATCATCGAGCGAGGTGATCATGCCCAGCTCATGGCTGAAGAAGGCCGCTATGCGCGCATGTTCAGCCTGCAAGCGAAGGGCTACCAGTAAACTGGGTTTGAAGCGCTCCTATTCAAATCTACCAAGCCCCCATCGTGCGACCCTCTTCGCACCCAACTTGGGACTTAGGGCGCCAGCCCCTCCAGCCAGGCCCGGTGAACCTGGAGATCGAGATCCTGCGGGTCCAACTGGTGCCGCACCATCATGCCAAGCAGCACGGAAAACAGGACCTCATCGTCGACCCCCACGTTCTCGGTGAGCGCCATTCGGTAGGCCCGCAACGAGTCGCGCGTGACGTGCTCGTCCGGATGCAGCCGACGGTGGTCCAGCGCGAGCATCAGCGTCGCGCTCAGCCGCGCGCTGCGCCGCTCGACAAAGTCCGCCAGCTTGGTGAGCTTCTGTCGGGGCTCCTCGCCTTGAGCGATCGTCGCGATGGCGTCCGTGATCATCCCGGCGCCAACGTGCACGAAAAGCCGATCCGCGAGCGCTCGTTTGTCAGGAAAGTAGTGGTAGAGCTTGCCGATGCTGACGCCGGCTGTCGTAGCCAGCTGACGCATCCGGACCGAGCCAAAGCCCTGCTCGGCGAAGACCTCGAACAGGGCCTCTAGGATGGCCGCGCGCTCGGCCTCCGGATCGACGACCTTAGGCACCGGACCCTTTGCTGTCGTACTTGGCTTGCCAGTGGTCGACGAGCGGGTCCATCACCTTAAAGAACAAGGGCGGACAGGTCGCGAGCAGCACCATGCCCGGGTACCCAGTCGGGAACTGGGGTGCCTCGGGGAAGCTACGGAGCACGTGATACGGCCGGCCTGGGTTGGCGTGGTGGTCGCTGTGGCGGCTCAGGTCGAACAGGATCGCGCGGCCGACCGGGTGGTCGCTGTTCCAGCTGTGGTGGGGCTGGACGCGCTCGTACTTCCCGTTGTCCTTTTTGTTGCGTGAAAGGCCGTAGTGCTCGACGTAGTTGACGGTCTCCAGTAGCAAGAACCCGACCGTGGCCGCTCCCACGAAGCCCAGCGTCGCCGCCGGACCAAAGGCGAGCGCCATTAAAAGGACGACCGTGGCCTGGACGAGCTGAAGTCGGATGTGCTCGTTCTGCAGGCTCCAGGGCGAAATTCCCTTCCTTGCCAAGCGCGTCTTCTCGAGATTCCACGCCTCGAGCCAGGTGCCTGGGACCGAGCGGATCCAGTGGCCGAACAGCGTCCGGCCCTTCGGCGAGGACGCGGGGTCGTCGGGCGTGCTGACCTTGGCGTGGTGGCCGCGGTTGTGCTCGATGAAAAAGTGCACGTAAAGCGAAGCGATGAGCGCCGCCTTGGACAGGTGCTGCTCGAACCTCGTCCGGCGGTGGCCCAGCTCGTGGCCGACGTTGATGCCAAAAGTGCCACACAGGATACCGAGCGTAAAGACAGCACCGATCAACTCGTGTCCCCGCTCAAAGGTCTCGAACCGGAACAGGAAGAGCGCGATGAGCGCCCAGAGGATCGGCACGAACGCCCAGACCAGTCGGTCGAAGGGCGCCGAGTTGTCCCGTCGGGCCTGCTCCTGGTCCTTCGTCAGGTTCTCGGTCACCGGGTTCATGAGCAGCTCGGCAAGTGGGATGGTTCCGAACGCGACAGCGGGCAACAGCCAGACAAACGCGCCACCGAGCCAGAGACCGACCGCTGCGATGAGCGGGAAGACCAAGACGCTGGCGTATAGCTTGAGGGTCATCGGCTGGCTCCCAGTGCAGTTGTGTTTATATCGAACGTTTGTTTTATATACGACTGGGTCCGGGAATGCAAGTGCATCCTTTTCATCGGGGTTCCAGCTGCTGACTACCCTTACATCACCCTTTCATTTTAATAGAAGACCCTGCCGACAACCGATGACACCCCCCAAGTCGCAGGTTAGACTCGATTAGTGGTAGGCTGGATAACCGTCCTTTTACATGAGTTCTCGAAGGGTAGGATCAGCCATGACGCGTGACCAGGGGCCCAGAAAAGACAAGAAATCTGGAGCAGTTACTGGAATTAAGGCCCCTTCTGGCAAGGGGTCAGTTCTCGAGGAGGAAACTATTGACGCGGTCTACGACCAAGAAGCGCTCGATGCCCGCTACGGCGAGGAAATCGAACTTTTATCTGAGGAGAGCATCGACACCCTCGACGCAGTCTACGACGAAGAAGCGCTCAACGAACGCTACAACGAGGAGTCCCCTGACCTTCGTTCAACACCCGACAAGTTGAAGGCGACCGACGAAAAGAAAGCCCCCGATGATACCGGGCCAGAGGAAATCTACCGCTGCGAGGGACTTGAGCTTGTCCGCTGGCCCCTCATGGAGAAGGTGGAACTTGTGCTGGACACCCAGTGCTTGCACGTATTGAGAGGCAGGCTGCTGACCCTGCTTCGGAGCGGCGAAAAAGAGACGTCCATCCCATTGCGGGACATCGTGAGCGTGGTCTTTGCAGATGGTTCGCCATCGGTCACCTTTACGATGCAAAGCGGAGGGACCCTGACACTGCACGGCGACGGCGGCATCACCTTGGCGGCGATTCTTTGGACCCTCGGGATTCCCGGCTCCGATCCAAAAGAGAGCTATCCGACAGTCGCTCTCGCTCACGGTGACCTTCTGACTACCGGGCCCAATCGGCCGGGTACTCTCGCCATCGGGCCTGCTGGGGTGGCCTATGCACCGGAGGGTTGGCTGGCTCAGGTCTCAGGTGGAGGCAGTCTGCGCTTTTTGTCCAACGACCTGCGCTCGGCAAGCGTCGAGGGTGGCAGAACGTTGGTCTTGTCTACCGAAACGACCACGACACGCTTCGAATGCTCCAGAGCACGGAAGCTACTGCAAGCCATGCGAGTCGTGCTCGCCGCGACCCCACCCTGCCCCCCAGAGAGCATGGAGGAGGATGGGTCAGCGACCGCAGAATACGTCGCGGAGCGACTGGCCAGACTGGCTGACTTGGAGCCCCCTCTCCCCGAGATGGGGGAACTTTTATTCGCCACGCAGGCTCTCTGGACCCCAGACAAGGAGCACACCGCTTGGGCCCTTCTCATTCTGGGCTCCGCGCACGTGATTGTTCTCCCGGACGACCCCGCGATTGCTCCACACTGGATTGCGACTGGACGCGCGCGCCGCGGTGATTTGCCAGAGGACCTGTTCGCGGGAGGAGCGATCTTACGGGTCGCAGAGCGCCAGGTCATAAACTCCTTTCGGATACCCGCAGGCCAGCCTTTCGTTCGTCGGTTTTGGGCAGCAGCTCAGCCCTACTATTTTGTGGTGCCTGAAGAGGACTTTCATCCAGATCAGTGGAGCGGCATTCCAGGTCCCTCGGCTTTCGTTCGGTTCACGACCGAGCAGCATACTGAGACCCTTTTTCGCCCTGCAATGACGATTCAACGAAAGGATGGTCTCCGGCTTGTTCTCAGAGAAGACGATTCTTGGCCCTTCGATCAGGGCGAATTTCTCCGCGCCGAGGTGTCCCGCCCGCGGGGAGTTTTCCGCTTCACCGTGCAGTACCTGCGTATGGAGAAGGTAGAAGTTGTGGATACTTTGACCGCCTCCACACTCGGGGTGTCGCGAGACGACGCACTGCGATTTGCGGTGCTCATGCCCGGACCCAATCCGCCCGAGCTTCTCCCCCCCAAGCGCAAGTTCTTGCGACTACCTACCGACGAAGATGTTCGCGTCATCGTGCCCATAGCGCCCAGCGAGGAGGAGCCAGAGGATTCAAACCCTACAGCGAGCCGAGCCATCATGGGCCGACTCGCCGACTTGTCCGCGGGGGGATGTGCCATTCAGATCGACGAAGAATTCCCCATCGGGATGACCTTGCAAGTGATCCCAGATGGCGGTACGTCGCAGGAAACATTCAGCGTAGAAGTCATGCAAGTGCGGGTTGTTCCCGAAGCCGCTCGCCTTCTTCCTGACCTGACACACGAACTTGGCCTGCGTTTCAAAGGGTTAAACGAGTCTCGTGTGAGCTGGCTTCAGCGCGGGATCATGCAGCGACAGCGTACGCGGGTGGCCAGCCTGTCCGCGACCGAGGCGCAGGAGCCCGACACCTTACCAATGCTCGACCGTCCGTACCATCCCTAAACATCATCGGGCTCACGCTCGTGAACGGCCTCAGCGACCAGGGTGTGGGCCTGATTTCGGCTGTCGTTGATGATGCAGTCCATCAGAAGTCGGTGCAGATTTATCTATGTGTCGACCACCCGAATATTGTACCCTCCCCAGGTCTGATTACGGAGTAAGAATGAGAGGGTCCAGAAGACGAAGGGCAGGCCAGCACCGTGCCCGGGAGGCACAGTACAATGGCCCTGGAGGCGGGCCTGGCTCCTCCGTCGGATCAGAGTTCTCCGGCCAGCAGGGCTCGAACGCAGCCCGCCTGGAAGCACTCGGCCTCCGGGAATCGGAGAGCCCCTCGAACCCCGACCTCAACGCGGCGTTTGGCTTTGTGCTCTCGGGTGACTTCAAGTCCGCCAAGTCGAGCGCCCAAAAAGCCGCCGAGGCGGCTCGCGCAGGGGGACAGGATCCCATCGTCCAACAGGCAGGGCTCGTGTGGCGCGTGGCGAATGCATTCGAGCAGACCACTGCAGCCATGGCTGACAAACGATACGACGCGGCCAAGAACCACGCTGCAGAGGCAGGCTCGGGAGCGCGCGCACTACTGGCCCTCGGGGGCCTGGACGCCACGGACGTAGACCACTCCATCCAGAGCGCAGGGCAAGCATGGACGCTGGCCAAGAAGGCGGCCGACAAGGCGGCGGCGGAACAGACGGGACGTGAGGTGCCTATCGTGGACCAGCACCAACTTCCGCACGACCGCAACTGGGCTTTCTGCGGAGTGGCCACCCTGATCATGATGCTGCGTGCCAACGGAATCAATCAGGGCAGCAGCACCGGGGAGCTCAACGGCCTGGCCGACCGCGTCTACTACACCGGTAAGGGTACCTCTGGCGCAGACATGGCAGGCGTGCTGCGTGAGCGCGGCCTAAAGGACTCCACCTACACCACGACGGGTGGCAAAGGAGCCCTCCTCCAGAGCCTCGACAAGGGCCAGCCCGTGCCCTTCGGTGTGATGAGTGTCCAGGGCGTGGTCACCAAGCTCGAGGGCGGCTCATCCCACCGTTACTCCGGCCGTCGGGTCGGCGACTCGCACACGCGACAGTTCCGAGGGAGCGGCCACTGGGTCCTGGTGGTCCGCTACGAAGGCAAGCCAGAGGCGCCAACGGCGTTCTACGTCAATGACCCGGACCTGGGCGGTGAGCTGCGCTGCACCCCCGCTCAGCTCGACGACATGGGTATGGGAAATGGCAACTACTATATGGTGCATCAGTAGCCGTGCATTGCCGCGAGCAAGAGCACCCGCCTGAACTCTCATCCGACTCCACTGGCTCAAGCTTCTACGAGGGTCAAGTCACCCTAGGAAATACCCATGCTCTCACTGCTGCTGCTGGCCTGCTCATCTGAGGAAGTTCTCGACACAGGCTCGCAGGACTTCGAGACTGAGCTTCGGGCGGCCATTGCGCAAGACATTGAGGCGACCGGTGCGACCGCCTTTGCGATGGCTGTCGTGCGAGACGGGGAGCTGCTGTGGAGCGAAGGCTTCGGCTCCCACACCCAGAGCGGTGCTCCGGTAACTGCCGACACGCTGTTTCGAGTGGCCTCTCTGACCAAGCCGATGACGGCGATCTCTACTCTGCAGCAGGTGGAGAGCGGCTGTCTCGAGTTGAGCGCTTCCGTCGATGGCTATATCGATAACTTCGTGATGCAGCAGCAGCCGACGATGGCCGCCCAGCTCACCGTAGCCGACACCTTGAGGATGACCGGAGGACTGGCGGACTATCAGCTTCAGACCGGTGACGACGGAGACGGAAAGATTGAGGAGTTCCTTCCTTACTTTCTGGAGTATGGGTACTTCTTGTCTCCCCCAGGAAGGATGTACAACTACTCCAACACCAATTTCATCGTGGCGGGAAGGCTCGTAGAGCTGTGTACAGACTCGTACTTTCGAACCAATATGGAGGAGCGGGTCTGGGAGCCGCTGGGCATGGTGAACACCACCTTCAGCACCAGCGATGTGGTCGCGGATGGAGACTACGCCATCGGGGTCACGACCCACTGGCCTGAAGCTCTCGGCGTAGAGGTGGAGATGGATGCCGAGGGCTTTGCGGCGTCCCAGCTGTGGCCCGCAATGGGCGCTTGGTCCTCTGTGAATGACTTGGCGAAGCTCGGTCTATTCTTGATGGACGGCGACTCAGAGGTCCTGTCCGCAGAGCTCCATGAGCAGATGACGAGTCTGCAGGTCGACAGCGAAGAAGGCTTTCCAGCGAAGGGCTATGGCTACGGACTGAATGTGAAGACTGGAATCACGATCGGGGGCGTCCAGTATCCGCTCACCATGATCTCGCATGTCGGCTCCGTGTACGGCAGCTCGGCACATATGTACCTGATCCCAGAGCTGGAGATTGGGGTGATGGCGATCCTCAATCGAGACTCGGCGGTACCGTCCAAGAGCGTCGAGATGGCCCTCGATCTTCCCTCTCTGAGTCAAGGCTCGCCTGTGACCACAGAGCTTCCCACTGAATTCTCGGACTACGTGGGCAGCTACTACAATGACTTCAACATCGGAGCCTTCACCATCACTTCGGACGAGTCGGGTCTGCTCGTGGAGGTTCCCGCCTTTGATCAAGCAGGAATCGACTATAATGCGCGGCTCGAGGCGGTCCGTCCCGACAACTTCGTGATGCGCTATCCAGACGGCTCCTTCGACGCCCTGTCCTTCATTCGAGATGAGGACGGAGGCGTGGAATATATCCGGAACCGCTACTACGTCGGTGAGCGAGTCCAGAGCAGCTCCCTCACGTCTGGATCTGCTCAGCAGACACGAGTCGACTGGACTCCTTCCCAAGGCCATCTCTCTGTCTTTGAGTGACACCGATCCTCGAAGGTTCACCGATCAGAGGCGCGAGTGCATCCAGAAAGCCCCGCCAGGAGCTTCGGTGGACTTGTGCGGCTCCGTAGCGGTCGTCTTGGCTCAGCAGCGCCCCGTGGTAAGTGACCGAATCAGCCGGGCTGTCGAAGGTTTGGAAGCGGGCTCTCAGGTGCCGCTCTTGTCCATCTGAGATCTCCACCGCTTACCTCACGGCCACCGAAGACGGTGACATCGCCGAGGGCCTGGTGGACATGCTGATCGGCTCACTCAATGACGTGGAGTCGGGTGACACCCATCTTGCCTTGGACATCAAGATGGAAGCCCTGCTTAGCGACTCATGGGACCGGAGGGGTAGAGCGCACCACCCTGCGCCAACTCACCTGGTTCGACAAACGACGACAGGACGGGGACGCCCGCCCAGCAGCTATCGCCGCCACCCACGCTGCTGTTACTTTCGCTCCCCACCGCAGGAGCGAATGACCGTGGCCACCCTGACCCTTCCCAAACTGGAACGGCACCTGTGGGGTGCCGCTGACCTTCTTCGTGGCTCCATCGACTCCGGCGACTTCAAGCACTACAGTTTCGGGCTTCTGTTCTACAAGCGGCTCTGTGACGTATGGCAAGGGGAGTACGAGAACGCAGCACTCGCTGCCGACCTCACGGACCGGGGGCTTGGTGACCCGGATGCCGTCACGGACTGGAAGGCACCCCGTGTGGGCCGGCAAGACATCCGCCGGGTACAGCGGCCGTGGTGAAAAGCCCGGGGCAGGTCTTTCGCCGGTCGGCACCCGTGCGCGTCTCGACCACGCTGCTCGCGGTGCTGTTCGCCATCACGGTCGTCGGACTGATTCCCGCAGTGTGGATGCTGCTCTGGGCATGGGGGCGGGTCGAGCTCGATGATGCCGGGATTCGCTATCGTCCGTTCGGAGGAAGCATGGCGTGGGCCGAGGTGGAGCGATTTGGCATAGGAGAGAAGCACGGCTGGTTCGATCCGGGCGAGCCGACCGAGATCAAACTCACGACCTACCACCTCCTGCTGCGCAGCAAGGCCGGACGGAGACTCGCGGTGAACCCGCTGTCGTTCATGGAACCCAACGCGCTAAGGACGGAAATAATTCGTCGTGTGGGGCGGAGGCCGGAGGCGCTAAAAGTATCCTTTCTTTTTAGCCGGTTGTCTTTTACGGACTGAGCGTCGACGGTCAGGAAAGCGGGTCTGCCTGGTAAAAGAAGACAACCGATTCGGCCAGCGAGCCTGCGGGGGCCATGTCGGTCTGTGTCTACAGCCCCGGCCAGCACGACAGTGAGCAGCACTCCGAAGTGGTGACCCACCAGATACCGCCTAAGGACGTGACACCCATCCGGGTGCCCAAGTTCACCGACGCAGACCATCCGCTCTGCTTCGTCATCGTGTGCAACAAACTGCTGACCGGCTTCGACGCCCCCAACGAGCAACCCCGTGGACCCTGTGTGGACAAGACCCACCCCACAACGAAAAACACCCGCCGAAAACGACGGGTGTCTTTACACATCAAGAAGTGGAGGCGGCGGGAGTCGAACCCGCGTCCGAAACTACTCAGTATCAGCGTCTACATGCTTATCCTCTGGCTTACAACTCCAAGCAAGACCCAGAGGCCCTTCTCGCAATGGAGGGGCAGCGACTTAAAAAGATTATTTATCGTCCCCCGGGCTGACGCTGCGCCGCTTTCAGGACTATCCAAGTCATATATGCCCAGCCGGGGCCCTTGGAATACAATCCGGCCGGACAGCTCTACCGGTTTTTAAGCGGCGAGAGCGAAGTTGTTGTTATTGTTGGCAGTTGTGTTTCTGCGTCAAGTGATTTTACGAGAGAACATGACACTCTCGGCATGCAGCCTCAACCTTCCGTGGCCCCGTCGAAACCGGTGCGCCCCCACAATTCTTATGGTGGCATTCTCCGTCCGCCACAACTTGAGAAGGCGGGGCTGCGAGAAGTGCCAAGCGGTCCAACCTTGAAGGGACAGACCACCGATGTGAAAACTCACGCCGCTTGCGCGGCTTGTAGAACGTAGACGCCTTGAGATGAAGCGTCAAGCGAATCCGCTTGCGTTGGCCCCCCAGGGTGGGCGGACACATATCAGCCCCCCCCCGGCGGTCACCCAAGAGTCTGGAACTAAACCCGAGTCAGCGCACGCTTAGAAGCACTTGCTCTCCCCACCTCATGAGGTCATACTCCGCACCCGAGGTCTCCATGTTCTTGCTCCTGGCCCCCCTGGCCCTTGCCTACGAGTCCCCTCCGTCCGAGGTGGTGTTCTCCGATCTGACGGACCTGTACGACGGAGCGACGTCCAGCACCGGCTGGGTCCCATCGGGATCTCCAATCGCGATCCGCATCCAAAACACATCCGCCGGCGGCGCCTACGTGGAAATGGAGGGCGAGTCCTGGCTAGAGTGGCCGGATCCCCTGACCCACTCCTACCAGGCGGATGCAGGCACGGGCATCTTCCTGTTGGACACGGAGCTGGGTCTGGCGGTGGACTTACAGTTCGACATCGGTGGCTTTGTCCTGGAACAGAACCTCTACGAGTCCTTGGACATCTATGAAGGCGAGGCCTTCTTTGACCCTTGGCTGCTGCCCAACGGCGATGCCCAAGTGGCGGAGATCGCAGTCCCAGGCGCGGACCAGAGCCTCTTCGAGTTTACCCAGGCGGTGTTCACCGGGGTCGATGTCTACGTGAACGTAGACTGGCGCTCAGACTTGAATGCGAGCTTTACAGGCCTGCAAATTCAGACGGGCGAGAGCATCATCGATGCCGAGGGTGTGACCGAGCTGCTCGAGGTACCGGACAACGGCGCAGTAGATGAGATGGCGGTGTTCACCGGCGAGTACGGCGCAAACATGGACCTGGTCTTCGTGCCGGCCTTTGGCGTGTGCATCCCCATCATTGGCTGCACGGAAGTGGGCGCCTTTGAAATCCCAGTTCCCGTGGTGGACACGAGCTTGGAAAAGGATTTTGACGCAGTCAACATTTACCACCCACTCCCCGTGGCGGTGATCCTCACAGATGCCTGTGACTTTGGCCAGGTCGAGGTCGGCCAGATCGCCACCTGCCAGGTCAACGTGGCCAACTGGGGCGAGATGGAGCTGGAGGGAACCGCAGGGGTTCAAGGCGCAGGCGAGTTCACGGTGTTCCCGGGCGAGATCTTTGCCCGCGAAGATGTAGAAGACGGCCTGACCGTGACTTTTTCTCCAACGGTTGCCGGCGAACAGGCCAGTGTGCTGATCCTGAACACCTCAGATCCTGCCGCCTTAGCCTACGAGATCGACCTCATCGGAGTCGGCTGGGAAGAGGAAGAAACGCCCCCGACCACCATCACATCCGAAGTGGGCACCTGCGGCTGCAGCTCCAAGACAGGGCCGGCCAGCTTGGCCTGGCTGGCACCTCTGGCTGGGATGCTGTTGTTGCGGCGGCGCCGGCAAGACTGACTGCGCACTCAGATCAGCTGAAGCGCCATGCCTACATGACCACCGCTCACCAAGACGTACAGGCTCAGAGCGGGCAATACCGCAAGCCGGGCAAAACGCTTGTCCCGGTGCATCCAGAGCAGACCCACTGAAAACATGACCAGGCCCATCTTGGCGGCCCCGAAGCTCAGCGGACTCAGCTCCATGGCCTGGGCCATGACCGGATTGGCCTCGGACGTCAGGCCAGAGTGCACCCAAAACTGGGTCGAGACCAGGTCAAAGAGGTTCAGAACAAGGAGGGCCCGAAGCGCTTGGTCAAAGCTGACGGCGGTGAGTAAGCTGGTCATGGGAAACTCCTGTCTCTACTACTTCGACACAAAACCCTTGGGGTTTAAGCCCTCCGATCTGAGAAACTTTGTTCCAATAAGAAGCAAACAGGCCCTGCGACTCAGGGCTTGGGTGCAGAAACCGCGGTGTAGTTGTCCTGCCCGTGGCCTGCAGCGATCAGAGCATCCATGGCCGCAGCCAACCCGGGCAAAACGCCCATACCTTCGGCCCCACCGGTCTCCAGCATCAAGCCGATATCCTTGCGAGCCATGGCCAGCTCAAAAGTGACCTGGCCCTGGGCATGACGGGCCACACGCTTGCCCATCCTGGCAGACATGGGAGAGAAAGCCGCGAGGGCCTCCAGGGTCTGCTCATCGCTAAAGCCCCCTGCACGTCCCAGCTGCAGCATGTCGCCGGCCAAGGCGCTTAAGCCGATGATTAGACCGTTCCCAATGATCTTGCGCACCGCAGCGTCCTGGTCGCGGGGACCGATAACGCTCAAGGTACCGGTCATCTCCTCCAACGCCGGGGTGAGCTGCTCAATAGACGCCTTGGGACCCGAGATGAGCATCTGGCCGTTGGCCTGGCGCGAGTTGGCAGGGCCCATGAACACCGGGGCGTGGATGTAGTTCACACCGGCAGATCGCAAGCGAGAGCAACGCTCAGCGACCCGCTCGGGCAGATTGGTGCTGTGATCGATGATCCAGGCCCCCTGGTCCAGGCCCGAAACGAGCTGCTCGATCACAGAGTCCACTGCAGTGTCGGCGGCGAGGATCAAGTGCACCCGAGCGCAGCCTTTGACGGTGTCCGCGGGATCGCTGCCTTGCACACATCCAGCGTCAACCAGAGGCGCGCACTTAGAGACCGTGCGGTTCCAGACCCGCACGCTGTGACCGTTCTCCAGGGCCTTTAGGGCGAATCCGCTGCCGAGTAGGCCGGTTCCAAGGACTGCAATTTGTGACATGAAAGGCTCCGAGCCAGTAGGGGGACATGTGACCTATTCCGAGATCAAGATTTGCGCGCTTGAAGAGCGCTCCGCCTTGGCGGAACACCAAGCTCTCCTGCGTCGCGCCTGGGTGCCCTGGGTCTTGGATGCGGCACCGGTGCGGCCTCAGCCTGGGCTTATCGAGATCGCAGAGGCGGAGGCAGCACAGACCCTACTGCTGTGGGAAGGAGACGAGTTGGTGGGGTCGCTGATCTCCAAGCGCACCAATCTGCTTGGATTTCCAGACAAGGGATGGGACGCGGTCGCCGCGTCAAGAAACGGGGACCGGGTGTGTGCCCTGGCTGTCAGCATCGATCCGGCGGCCCGCGGAAAGGGTCACGCACGGCGTCTACTCCTGTACGCAAAAGAGCGCTTCGGCTGCTTTGCGGTGCCTGTGCGCCCGACACATAAACCACCCGGCCAAGACATGGCCACCTACCTAAAGGAGCGCACGCCGGACGGCTGGAGCGTGGACCCGTGGCTGCGCACGCATGAGCGCATGGGTGGCCAGGTCATGGGCATCTCCCGCCGCGCGATGCAGATGAAAGCGCCATGGAGGCAGTGGCAGCATTGGTTGGGCCCTTCCCCAGAGACCCATGCCAGCTTGGTGGGTGCGCTCCAACACACCGGGGAAATGGGCGTCTACAGCGAGGACAATGTCTGGATGCAGCACGGTTCATGAGACCAACGGCCCTGGAGAACGTTGGCGGGGTTCACCGTTTGCGACGTGCCAAGAGCAGAAGCGCCGCGCCCGCCCAAATGCCACCCAATCCGCCGCCCCCACAGCCACCGCAGCCTGTGGGTTCCGCGGGCGCCTGGCCCGTGTCTTGGGCCAAGCCAGTGTCCCAGTACTCCTCGCCCTGCACGTAGGCTCGCTGGGCCAAATACAGGTTTCGCGGAACCAAGTCCTGGACCGGCTCCAGCCACTCTTGATCTTCTGTGAGACTCTCTTGGTCATCGGCGATGGTGCCGACTAGGTTCACCTGGGCGTGGTCCCAGTAGGGTGGAATCAGGGGCGTAGGAAGTCCCCATGTGGTGGTGCGGGCACCGCCGGGGATGCCCGCGCAGAGGTTGCCGCCGTTGACGAAGTTCACCTCGGCCGAAAAGGCGGTGAACAGGTTCTCAAAGGGCGAGTCCCTGTGGTGGTCCAGCTCCAAGACCTGCTCGGGTTCGGCGGAGACCCGCTGAAAGACATTGCCGTTGGCCCGGTGGTCCACGGTGATGCTGTGCATGTGGTCTTGGGCATAGTGGAGATCGCTGTACAGACCGTCAGCGGAGAAGGCGATGTTAAAGCCGTGGTGGCCCTTTCGCCCCTGAAACTCCAGTTCCAGTGCGCTGATGTTTTTCACGCCGCGGTCGACCAACAGTCCGTTGTCGGCGTTGATGAACACCAGATCCCGGAACCAAGCGTCGGCCACTCCATCCTGCACGAAGATGGCATTGTAGCCGAGCTCATTTAGGTGCCCGGGGTAGTCCACATCCGGGAACTCAAACGCTAGGGACTCTACGCCGATCTGGGTGATGGCTGGAAAGGTCCACAGGGTCGG
>CAJQPC010000272.1 GCA_905480105.1 uncultured bacterium
GTGCCAAGCGCCATTGGTTGGGTCTACGTGCCCGGGACCAACAGCGTGGACTTCGAAGAGGACTACGTCCCAGAGGGTGGTTCCACCATCGAGGTCGAGTACGCCCTGTACGGTGACTGCGAGAGCTGAGCTCTCGGGCAGAGCTGACCGCTTGACATAGACGGCCCGGCCTCTTTTCGGAGGCTGGGCCCGTCTACTCTGGGGTACAACACGCCACTGACACGGAGTTCCAATGATCTGGGGACTGATCGCATCCTGCTTGCTGTGCAACTCCTCTCCCCCTTTCGAGGAATGGGAGACCGGGTTCAGGTGGGAAACCGGAATCTGGACAGAGACAGGCCAGGATAGCGGCTGTGACCCATGGGTCGCCCTGCGCGATGCCCAAAACCAGTCGCTCGTGGCCTTGGACTTTGGCGAGGTACAGGGGGCCGAGAGCCGCACGCTGACGCTGCTCAATCGCATCGAGAACTGCGGAACCCTGCGCGTCACCGAAGTCCGGGTCGACGGGGAGAGCTTCAGCATAGAGATGCCGACCACTCCGCTGGTCTTAGAGCCTCAGGAGAGTATCGACTTGACCGTGGCCTTTGACCCACTTCAGACCGGGGAAGCCTTGGGCAGCTTGATGATCATGAGCAACGACCCCTTCTACCCGGAGCTCACGATCCCGCTCAGCGGTACTCTCCCCGCCTTGGAACTGAGCCTCGACCCGACCCCATTGAGCTTTGACCAGACCTTGGTCCCTTGCGAGAGCAGCGCTATCCTGACCGCGGAGAACACCGGTGCAGAGGGGCTGACCCTGGAGAGCGTGACCCTGCCAGAGCCCTTCACGCTGGCCACCGAGCTGCCGTTGAGCTTGGATTCCGGGGCGAGTACCTCCTTGGACGTGCGCTTTGCTCCACTCTCCGAAGGAGTCTACGGCGGCACTCTCAGTCTGAACAGCGAAGCGAGCACGGTCAGCGTAGAGCTCAGCGCAAGCGCCACCTTTGATGAGTTCGTAGAAGAAGAGGGCTTGGCCACCGGAGAGCGCAGCTTCGGTCTGGAAGCCGAGCCTTGGGAGGAGACTCTCAGTGTCCGGGTCTCTGGCGTACGGGTCGACACCTGGGTGTATGAGCCAGACGACAACAGCCTTCTCTTCGATGAGGACAGCACACCCGACGAAGGAGCTCGACTGTCCATTCGCTATGTTCCGTTCGCGGCTTGCCAGGACTGAAGCTCCGAAGCAGGATGGCCGGCCGGTCACAATTGACCATAAACCCACGCGCTTCAACACCCATTCGTGGGAGCGTGACCCCTACTGGTTTGGAGCCACCATGAGCCTTCTGCTGACACTCGTAGCATGCAGCAACGTCGACCAAGGCAACTGCGCCGTCTACATCGAGTGCACGGATGCCGTAGGACTTCCTACTGCCGGGCTCATTTCCAGCTACGGCCCAGACGGAGCCTGCTGGAGTGGCGATGCCGAAGACATGAACCGATGTCGAGAGGAGTGCGATGATGGCATCGCCATCTTGGTAGACGGTGACGGCAAGGGCTTGCCCGAGTGTGAGGCTACCCAAGAGCCTGCTGGAGACAACCCACGCGTCCCTGAAGATCTCTGGGCTTCTTGGCAGTACGAAGTGGAGTCCGCCTGTGACGAAGGGGACACCATCGTGTTCATTTACGGAGAAGGAGCCAGCGACGCCGACGGCAACTTCACGGCGACGGAGACCTGGTATTGGTTCGACGACACTCCCCTAGAGTACGACGACGACGCGGTGGACATTCTGAACTTCGTCGGGACCCCGATGAGCGTCTCGGACATCAACAGCTTCGTCGGAACCGAACCTGAAGAGGGCTACGACACCCTACGCAACGCCGAGCAAAACGAGAGCGGCGCCAACTACGGCGAAGACACCGATGTACGGTACATCTTCGACACACTGACCCCCAACGGTACCCTCAACTTCGAGAACCGCATGTTGGTCTGGCGCGCGATGGAAGGCTCCAAGGGCTGGGACGTGAAAGAGCACGGTGTGACTGGCAAGAGCTTCTTCTTCCCTGAGAGCGACGAATTGCTCGAGCCTCCCGCAACTTACGTGTGGGAAGCACGTAAATGCTACTGAACCAGACCGGCCAGAGACGCTAAGCTCCGGCCATCACTGGAACAGGAGCACCGTATGTGGCTGCGTGACAAGGTCGTCCTCATCACTGGAGGCAGCCGGGGAGTGGGCGAAGCCTGCGCCATCGCTTGCGCAAAGAAAGGGGCAAAGATCGTGCTTGCCGCCAAGACCTTGGAGCCACACCCCAAGCTCCCAGGCACCCTTCACGACGTGGCCGCCAAGGTACGTGCGCTGGGCGCAGAGGCTCACGTGGTGCAAGTGGACATCCGCTTTGAAGACCAGGTCAACGCCATGGTTCAGAGCACCATTGAGCGCTTCGGCCGACTAGACGTGCTCATCAACAACGCCGGCGCCATTCACTTAGGCAACGTCGGCACCTGGTCGCTCAAGAAGTACGACCTGGTCCAGAACGTGAACGTGCGCGGTGCCTTTCTCTGCTGCAAGGCAGCCCTGCCTCACTTGCGCCAGAATGGCGGTCACATCCTGATGATGTCCCCACCGATCAACCCGGACGGAGGCAAGGGCAAAGCCCCCTACCTTCTCTCCAAAATCGGCATGACCCTGCTCGCACAAGCCATCGACACCGAAGAGTCCAAGATCTCCGCCTGCGCCCTCTGGCCAGTCACTGCGATCAAGACGGCAGCCACTGTCAACAACAACCTGGGTACAGAAAAGGACTACCGCACCGCCGATATCTTGAGCGAAGCGACGGTGGCCCTGCTTGATAGGGATCCAGCGGAGGGTGGCTTTCGGGCATGGACCGACGAGGATGTCCTTCGGGCCGAGGGGATCACGGACTTCTCTAAGTACAGCGTCGTGCCAGGTTCCGACCCTGCTCCCTGGAGTATCCAGCTCATCGATCCCGCCTGGACGCCGAGCTAGACTCGGCCCAAAGAGAGCGCCAAGGCCCTGGCTTTACAAAGCTTCACACTTGCTCAGACACCTTGATGCCGCCTTGGCGGCTTCTCCACAGTCGCTGCGTAGATTGCATAGGTACCCACAGACGGGTGCAGCAACAACGGAGAACGACATGAGCAAGAAGTCCCTCGCAGCCGTAGCCCTCGGAACCCTCACCATGCTGGCACTGGGTGGCACTGCCATTGCCAAGGGTGCAGGTCACGGTGGTCCTTTCGGTGGCATGCACCGCATGGTCGAGCAGCTGGACCTCACCCCTGAGCAGCAGGAGCTGGGCATGGCCCTGCGCGAGGATGCAAAGGCCGACCAAGAATCGCAGCGGTCCACCCGAAGCGCGGCCTTTGACACCATTCAGGCTGAGCTGGCGCTGGAGCAACCTGACAGCGCTTTGCTGCACGGCGTAATCGATGAGCAGGTGGCGTTGATGACGGTCACCATGCACGACCGCTTGGACGACCTCCTCACCCTGCACGCCACCTTCTCGGCCGAGCAGCGCGCCACACTGGTCCAAGAGATGGACGAGGCCAAGGCCCGCAAGGAGACCCGTATGGAAGAGGGCAGAGAGGGCAGTCGCGGGAAGCGCGGCGGCCAAGGCCGTCGCTGAGCACAAAGGCAGGACGCAGCCCCATCCTTCTCGTGGCAGAGTCCTGCCTACAACCTGCTGTTGAAACGCACTGAGCTGTGAGTCTTGACCCTTACAAGTGGACCCCCCATGCACCGCGTCTTGGTGATCGACGACGACGACCGCATCCGCTCGCTGCTGGTGGAGTATCTCTCCGCCCGCGGCATGGCCGTGTGCAGCGCAGCCAGCGGTCTTGAGGGCTTGGCCCAGCTCAAGTCCAAGGCCATCGACCTGGTCGTGCTGGACGTGATGATGCCGGAAATGGACGGCTTTGCGGTGCTCCAAAAGATACGCGGGCAGGGCAACACACCCGTCATCATGCTCACCGCGCGGGGCGACGACATTGACCGCATCGTGGGCCTGGAGATGGGAGCGGATGACTACTTAGCCAAGCCCTTCAACCCCAGAGAGCTGCTGGCCCGAATCCAAGCTGTCATGCGCCGCTCCGCGGCCTTCCCCAGCCAGACCACCACAGCCCTGCAAGCCGGTCCCTTGCGCATCGATCCAGACTGCCGCACCTGCACCCTGGACGACCAGGACGTGGAGCTGACCACCACCGAGTTTGAGATCCTGCGCACCTTGGTGGCAAACGCCGGACGGGTCATCCCACGAGAGCGCCTGATGGAGTTGGCCCGCGGCGAGGACTACGCCGCTTTTGATCGCAGCGTGGACGTGCACGTCAGCAACATCCGCCGCAAGCTGGGAGACGACCCAAAGCGGCCTCGCTTAATCAAAACGGTCAGAGGTGTGGGCTACACCCTGCCCAGGAACCCAGAATGAAGGCCCTGCGGACCCGCCTCATCGCCTCCATCTTGATGCTGGTGCTTGTGACCGTGGTCGGGAGTTGGCTGGCTATGGGTGCTGCACTGCGACCCCTACTTCGCCAGGTCTTTACCAGCGATCTGCGCATGGCGGTGACCGTGGTCGAACGCCTAGAGCAAGGCGCGGACCGCAAAGAACTGGAGCGGCGCTGGGGCGTTCGCATCCGCAAGGCACCCTGGTACAACGGCGATCTTCATCCCTCCCCTCCAGAGAGTGCGGGGCGCCAAGGGTTGGGCCGAAAAGCACCCACCGTGCTCGAGGCAAGCACCCTTGAGGACTACGAGCTGCACGCCTCCGCGCGCGGCAATCTGGTCTTCGTAAAGAGTCAGAACGGCTGGCTGATGGTGCGCCGAGAAGTAGACAGGCCCGAGCCCAAACTGCGGGTCTTACCCTTATTGGCCTTGGTGGCCCTGGGAGTCGTGGGGGCAGCGAGCGCCCTGGCCACTGCAGCCATTCGCCCACTGGAGCGCAGTCAACAGGCCATGAGTCTTTTGGCGTCTGGAGATCTGAGCCACCGGCTGCCAGAGAAGGGCCCCAGGGAGCTTCAGCAGGTCGCCCGCACCTTCAACGCCATGGCACATCAAATTCAGCAGCGCCTACAGGCCGAAAAGCAACTGTTGGCCGGGGTAAGCCACGAACTCCGCACCCCAATGACCCGGCTGCGACTGGAGCTGGAGATGCTGCGAGAGTTGGGCCCCGAACCCACCCGCCTAAATCGCATGGAGGCCGACATTGGAGAGTTGGATGATCTGATCCAGGAGCTCACGCGGCTTTCGCGGCTCGAGCTGGGCCAGCAGCCCTTGAGCTTAGAACCCGTCGATCTGGACGCACTCTGTGCAGAGTTGGCCCAGAGCTACCCGCGCTGCGAGGTCCAAGGGAGCGCCGGCAGCCACCGGGTGGACAGAGCCTTGGTACACCGAGCGGTCGACAACCTTCTGAGAAACGCCGAGCGCTACGCCCCGTCGGGCCCGCTGACCCTCACACTGAGTCCAGGACTGATCCAGGTACAAGACAGGGGGCCCGGGGTGCCAGATCAAGCCATAGAGCAGCTCTTCGAGCCCTTCTTTCGCGCTGAAGGCAGCCGGAACCGACACACCGGAGGCTTGGGTTTGGGTCTGATGATCGTCGCCCAGGTCGCACGTCTACACGGAGGACGCGCGTGGGCCGAACGACGAGAGGGCGGCGGTCTGCAAGTCAGCATCTCCTTGGGCCAAGCGGTCTGAGGCATCCGGGTTAGAATTCGCTCTCGGAGGCGCTCCCTTGACCCAGCTGTACTCTCAGCCCAACTCGTGGAAGCCAGTGATCGGCTTGGAAGTGCACGCACAGCTCAACACCAAGAGCAAGCTCTTCTGCCCCTGCTCCACCTCTCCTGGTGACACGGCCAACAAAGCCCTCTGCCCCGTCTGCATGGGCCATCCAGGCGCCATGCCATGCCTGAACGCGGAGGCGGTGCATCTCGCGCTTAGGGCGGGCTTGGCGTTGGGAATGCGCTTGCACGCACGCAGTCGCTTTGACCGAAAGCACTACTTCTACCCAGACACCCCAAAGGGCTACCAGCTCACCCAACAGGAGTGGCCCATCTGCACGTCCGGTCGGCTGCACCTTCGGGACGGCGAGGAGCTGGTCCCCTTCATCATCGAGCGACTGCACATAGAAGAGGACAGCGGGCGGCTACAGCATCACGGTGAGCAGGCCCTTGGGGACTGGAACCGCGCGGGCATTCCGCTGATCGAGATCGTCGGAGCCCCGGATCTTGAGTCTCCAGAGCAGGCGGAAGACTGGTTTCGTATGCTCCATCGGGTGCTGGTTGTGGCCGGCGTGTGCGGAGGGGCCATGGAGAAGGGAGAGCTGCGCTGCGATGCCAACATTTCCCTCAAAAGCCCGAATGGCAGTCTCGGAGCCCGCATCGAGGTCAAAAACCTAAACTCATTCCGGAATGTACGAAGAGCCCTACAGCACGAAGTGGAACGCCTGGGTGCCCTGCTCCAGTCCGGGGAACAAGTCGTCTCCGAGACCCGTGCTTGGACGGGAGACAAGACGGTTCTCCTCCGTCCAAAAGAGCAGACCGCCGACTACCGCTTCATGCCCGAACCCGATCTGCCCGATCTGGTCCTCACCGATGCCATGGTGGGCCCGGCCGTCAACGCGCTGCCCGGACTCCCTCCCCTGGATGTCCATCTACTGCGCAGTGACGACGACACCTTAGCCAAGTGGATGAAGACCTTCGGCCTGGCCCGCGAGCAGGTCACCGTCCTGACACGCAGCCCGGACATGGCCAACTTCTTTGGACAGTGCGTGGAATCCGGGGGCAAGCCGGAGCAGATCGCCCAGTGGATTCAGCGTGATGTCACTGCCCAGCTCAAGAAGCGCGGAGTGGCACTCTCTGAGACCCCTCTCTCTCCCGCGCATATCTTGGAGCTCCAGGCAGGCCTGGACCAAGGAACGATCACCCGCGCCGTGGCTCTGAGGATCCTGGAATGGGTCATGGTGCGAGGAGGCGACATTCAGGGATTGGTCGCCATTCAGGGGCTGGAGCGCATCCGAGATGCAGCGCGTATCCAGGCCCTCGTTGCGCAGGTATTGGCTGAACACACCGAGCAGGTCACAGCCTATGCTGCTGGGCGTAGCGAGCTGTTTGGCTTCCTGATGGGAGAGCTTCGCAGCGCAAGTAAGGGGTGCATCGACCCTCGTGATATGACGATGGCCCTGAGCCAAGCACTGGAGCCAAAGGCGTGAGCTACCACTACAGCCGAGAGCCCGGAGAGCAAGGAACCATCCACACTGTGGATGGTGCAGCACAGGGCGTGGCCCTGGCCATTCTCTTTCAGAGCGGTAGGCCTCCCCTTCGGGCCTGCCTCCAGCTCGGCTCAGCCATCGCCGATATTCTAACCATCGCCGAAGAAGACCGGGCGGTGCACGGAGACATCAAGCCTGAAGACGTGACGGTCCTGGCCAATGGAGCCGTCGCCTTAGGCGGCTTTGGAAATTCCCGGAGCAGCACACGCGCACCGGAAGACCGCCCCGAAGGACCGCTGACCGATGTCTTTGGCTTGGGGGTGGTCCTGCACTCCCTGCTCTCAAACAAGCCGCTGAGCATGCTTCCACGTGACCCCGACGCCCACGACAGCGCCGTGGTGAAGCGGGTCATGGAAATGGACTTCGGCGGCTTGGAAGGCAAACGCTGGATGGACGACGCGCGGCGCTTCCTGTGTAGCGTCATGGCATACGACCCTCAGGAACGCCCCGCCCCTCTGGACGCGGCCAACGTACTGGCACGCATCGCCGAACAGGCCCCTGGCACGGATCTGGAGACTTGGGCGGCCAAGACCCTGCGGCAGCAAGGTGCTCCGGTAACGACGCCACAAGAAGAACCCGAAGAAGCACTTGGAGGTCCACGAAGCCTGAGTGCGCCCATGCCGAGGGGCCAAGCACTCGAAACCCGCCAAGCCCCAGCATCCAAGGGGCAAACCACACAGATGTGGACCCGCGAACGGCTGGCGGCCTTCATCGACGAAGACGACGAAGACGACGAGATGGACCGGGAGCCCCCCGCTCGTCCACCAGCAGCGCCACCACAGGAGCAGCTGCCTGGCCCAACTCCAGCACGGCCCATCTCCGGTGGCTGGGGTAAAGACCAGCCTTCTCTCAGCTGGAACCCAGCGGACCTCCCGGCCCAGCCCCAGGCCAGATCGCCAGAGCCTATCGCACGCCCAAATACCGGGCGCCGCGGAGAGCCGCTGCCCGGCTTGGAGCCACCGCCTGCGGCCCCAGAGCGAGCCCAGGTCGTCGGTGCCAGCGAGTTGCCACGTCACGATCCACCACCTCCACAGCAGGGCCCGCCACCGCCACCGCCACAGCAGGGCCCGCCACCGCCACCGCCACCGCCACAGCAGGGCCCGCCACCGCCACCGCCACCGGCTCGCCCTCCAGCCCCGCCCCGTGCTCGCCCGCCGGCACCGCCCCCCGCACCACCTCGGCCGCCCCCTCTCAGTGCACCGGCGCGCCCTGCCGCTGCCCCCTCCCCGCCACCCAAGCCAGAGTCGCCCAGAGGGCGCCCACCCACTGGCCGCCAGCCTGGCCGCGTCACATCGGCGGCAGCCACCCCAGCGCCTCCTCCCATCGCCTGGTCCCCAGAGGCAGAGGCCGCAGAAGAGAAGACGTCCAGTTCGCTGCCCTACATGCTCATCGCTGCGGCCGTATTCTTTTTTCTCTGCCTTGGAATTCCAGCAATCACAGCGTTGGCCTACGCAATCACCGCAGACAAGACAGAGCGAGGTGCCCCCATCGTACAGACCACGGGAGAAGACCCGGCCGAGCGCGGCCGGGACCCCGTGGTGCAAGACACCGCAAGCGGTGCAGACAAGCCTGAGCCTCTCCCCACACAAGAACCCGAGCCCGCACCCGCGCCCACGCCCGTGACCAAGGCTCCAACACGGGTAGAAAACACAACCAAAACCAGCAGTTCCAGCTCCGGCGGTGGGACGTCGAAAACAACACGCGTCTCAAAGACACCTGAGCCTGAGCCTGAGCCTGAGCCTGCAGCCGTCGTGCTCCCGGGAGCTGGCTACGAGGTCAAGATCTCACTTCCGTCCAAGAAAAGAGCCAGCATTCGTTGCGGTGATGGACAGTCCAGCAAGTTCTCCAGCGCGGTTCGCATGGACTTCAAGGGCACGGTCACCTGTGTGCTCGAAGCCGACGGAGCCCGGGGCGCCGTGACCATGACAAGCGGAGGACACATGCGCTGCGGTATCACCAGCGAAGACATCTTCTGCAGCGGCCCCTCGTGAGAGTGGTCCTTCAGAGGGTTCAAGGGGCTGAGGTTCAAGTCGCTGGGCAACCGGTGGGTGCGTGTGGGCGTGGGGTCTTGCTTCTGGTCGGTATCGGCCCCCAGGACTTGGAGAAGGATGCCCAGTGGATGGCGCGAAAGATCGCCGGACTTCGCATTTTTCCCGATTCGGAAGGGCGCATGAATCTGTCCCTGCTGGACATCCAGGGAAGCGCCTTGAGCATCTCTCAGTTCACCCTGTACGGCGACTGTCGGAAGGGGCGGCGTCCCAGCTTTCTGGGTGCCGCAAAGCCAGACTTGGCTGAAGCTTTGTGGGAACGGTTCTGCGAGCTTTTGATGGCAGAAGGGGTGCCCACAGCAAGGGGACGCTTTGGTGCCGATATGCAAATCAGCGCCAACGCAGACGGACCGGTCACCCTGGTCCTGGAGAGTCCATGTTCGAGCAAGCCAAACAAGCAGCCCTGACTGCGGGAAAGTGGATCGCCAGCCAACAGCCTGGGGTTGTCTCACACAAGGGACCCGTCGACTTGGTGACCGAGGTGGACCTGGGCGCCGAAGCCCGAATCCGGGAGGTACTGAGCCAAAGCGGCGTGCCCGTCTTTGCCGAAGAAGGCGGCGGCGCCGAAAACGCGACAACGCGCTGGATCGTGGATCCTTTGGACGGGACCACCAACTTCGTACACGGCTTCCCAAGCTACGGCGTGTCCATCGCCTTACAGATCGACGGCGTTCTGGAGATCGGGGTGGTCTACGACGTACCCCGGGACCTGCTCTACGCGGCCCGCCGTGGGCACGGGGCCAGCTGCAACGGGCGCAACATCCACGTCTCGAAGGTCACTCACCTCTCCCGCTCTCTTGTCGCCAGCGGCTTTGCAGTGGACCGCAGGGAGCGAGCGGATGACTACCTGCGCTTCGTCAAGGTCATGTTGGAGCGCAGCCAGGGCTTCCGCCGAGCAGGGGCCGCAGCCCTGGATTTGTGCCACGTGGCCTGCGGACAGCTGGACGGCTTTTGGGAGTTCAACCTCAGCCCATGGGACGTAGCCGCTGGCTGCCTAATCCTGAGCGAGGCGGGAGGTCGCTTCACCGACCTGGACGGCGGTCCACTGCTGCTCGATAGACCTAGACTGCTGGCAAGCAATGGCTTGATTCACCAGGAGATGCACCAAGCCTTGGCACCCCTGCTACCCTTGTCTTCCAACTGAGGAGAGTTCAGCCAATGGGAGCCGCAATCGGCATTGACTTAGGTACATCGAACAGCTGTGTAGCTGCGGTTGTTGACGGGGAGCCACGAGTCCTTGCAGACGAACAGGGAAACAAGACTCAACCTTCCGTGGTGGCCTTGGGCCGAAACGGCAAGATCGTGGTTGGTCACCGCGCCCGCCGCAACCAGATCTATGCGCCGCAGTCTACCGTCGCTTCGGCCAAGCGGCTGATCGGTCGACGTTTCGAGAGTGAGACCGTGGCCCGCATCCAACGGAACAGCGCCTTCGACATCGTCAAGGGCCCCAAGGGGGACGCTCGGGTACAGGTTGGAGACCGGATCTTGGCCTTGCCAGAGCTAAGCGCCATGGTGCTGCGCCACATGAAAGAGGTAGCAGAAAAGGCACTGGGCGAGACCGTCGACCAGGCGGTCATCACCGTGCCCGCCTACTTCAATGACCATCAGCGTCAAGCCACAAAGGATGCCGCGACCATCGCGGGCCTACAGTGCCTGCGCATCATCAACGAGCCCACTTCAGCAGCCCTGGCCTATGGCTTTAACAAGGCCAAACGACAACACATCGTGGTCTACGACTTGGGTGGTGGAACCTTCGATGTCAGCGTTCTGCGTATCGACGACGACATCTTCGAGGTGGTCGCCACATCCGGTGACACCTTCTTGGGGGGGGATGATTTTGACTACGCCCTGTCCGAGCACTTGCTGCATCAGTTCGAGCAAGAGCACGGTCTAGACCTCCGCGAAAACCGCTCCGCCCAGATGAAGCTGCGGTCCGCGGCAGAGCGCGCGAAAGTCGCCCTGAGCGAGACTGACATGGTGGAGGTCGAAGTCCCCGACCTGGTGCGA
>CAJQPC010000273.1 GCA_905480105.1 uncultured bacterium
CCCCCGAGCCTACCTTCTCCGCCTCAGAGCTGGCCAACGAGCCCGGGGGCCTTGGCTGTAGCAGCACCTCTGGGGGCGCAGGCTTCTTGGGGATCACGCTGGGCGCCCTGGCGCTGGTCCGTCGGCGTCGCAAGGGATTGGGGCTGGGGGCCCTTCTCTTGGTCTCGGCTCCAGCGATCGCACAGGATGATGCGCAGGATGATGCGCAGCAAGAAAAGAAGGTCACCGAGCTGCATCCGGGCTGGACTTCCAAATCCAAGTCCAACCATGTTCGTGTCGGTCCGGCTCAGATGAACGCTGGTAGCGACAGCTCCAACGATGCCTGGGACTCTGTCTACGGCGGTGAGATCACCATGGTCGAACTCGGCGGCTCGTACCAATTCCGGCGTTTTCTGTCCGCCGATGCCCGCTTGGGATTGATGCGCAAGCAGGGGAACCAGGTGGCCGTTGGTGGCTCGGCGAGTACGTCTTCCACCCGGATGAACGTTCTCCCCCTGGGCATAGGGGCCACACTGCGTCTGGATCCATTTCTGCCCCGCTGGAACCTGGGGGCCGATGAGTACGTCGGAATGCCCATTGTACCTTGGGTTGGTGCCAGCTTGGACTATTACCCTTGGATTGAGCGCAGTGGCGGTCTGGACGTGCAGAACCTGACTTCCTTTGAGCGAAGCTCGGGTGGCAAGGCTGGCTACAGTTGGGCTGTTGGCGGCGATGTGCTCCTGGACTGGATGGACCCCAAGCGTGCTTCCCTGGCCCAAGCCCGCTGGGGGATCGTGGATACCTATGTGACGGTGTCCTACCGCCAATCGACGCTGTTCAGCGACGAAGGTCTCTCCTTCGCCGGAAGTACTCTCAGCTTCGGCCTGAAGATCGACCGGAAGTGAACAACTGGCGCATCCACTTAGAGTACGACGGCGCCGGGTACTCAGGCTGGCAGCTCCAACCCAACGCGCCGACCGTTCAGCACTACGTCCAGGCTGCGTTGAGCAAGGTCCTGGGGAGAGGCGATTTCACCCTTCACGCCAGCGGGCGTACCGATGCTGGGGTGCACGCCCTGGGCCAAGTCTGTAGCTTCAGTACCCAGGCCGAACGGAAACCATCTCAGATTCGAGACGGCCTAAATGCTCTCATGCCACCGGATGTGAGCTGTTGGCATGCTGAACGGGTCAATGAAGACTTCCACGCCCGGTATTCGGTTGTTGGCAAGCTCTATCGGTACCGGATTCGTACTGTCCCTGCCCGGTCAGCATTAGACCGCGGGCGGTCATGGCATCACCGCAAGCCTCTGGATGTGCAAGCGATGTCACAGGCCTTGCAAGGGGTCATTGGGACCCATGACTTCAGCAGCTTTCGTGGCCAGGGCTGCTGTGCTCGCAGTCCTGTTCGAGAACTGCAGATGGCCACGGTGGAGCAGGGACCCACCGAGCTGGTCCTTGAGTTCTACGGCACGGGCTTTTTGCGGCGCATGGTGCGCAACCTTGTGGGCTCAGCCACTCAGGTCGGGGTCGGGCGCAAGCCTCCCGAATGGATGGTCGAAGTCCTGAACAAGAAAGACCGCAATCAGGCTGGCCCTGGGGCGCCTAGCTGCGGTCTCTACTTGGTGCGAGTGGACTACTGAGCCCTAAGGCTCAGCAAGGCTCAGCTCTCTTCTTCCGCTGCGGTCTTCTCTCCCCCGTCAATTCCCTCTTCGTCGGCCGCGCTCTCGTCGTTGGCCTTGGCCTCGACCTCGACGCTTGTTTCGACGGAGGACTCAGCCTTGGTCTTGGAGCGGGACCGACGCTTCATGCTCTTGAGGAGCTCGATTGGGTCGGGGTTGGGGTCGTTGACCTGGTCGGCATTGCAGCTCGGGCACAGGGCCTCGGGCTTGTTCATGTCGTAGAACTTGGCGCCACATTCGTAGCAGGTGTAGCGGGTGCCGAGGAGGGCCTTATCGACAGGCATCTAGACTCCGTTGTGGTGCGCGAGATCGCGCATTTCATTGTGGATGCCCGCCACCTATCATTCGAGGAGATCGCGTCAAGGGCTAGGAAAAATGCCTCGGTCTTCTTCTGGCGATAGGCCTTGGCCCTAGCATGACCCTTCCATCACCCCGTCGCCGACGTCCTCGCCGGCCAACCCCCCTGATGTACCTGGGGGCTGCCATGATTGTAGGGACTTTGTGCTGTGGCGCTCCGCGCCTATTTTGGGCCTTTGAGCCAGCGCCGAAGACCTTGGTGGACAAGGATCTTGCGGTTGAAATAGCGCTCCAAGAAGCGGAGGACTTGTACCCAAGTCCGGCTCAGTCATTCAAAGACTATGTTGCCCATGCCCAAGCCCGGGTGGATCGTGGTCTGGATCTAAATGGTGCAGCGGCCTCAGCCCGCAAGGCCCTGGTTCTTCGTCCAAACAGTCCCCAGGCTGCGGCGCTCTTGGTCCAGATCAGTGGAGCCTCGAGTGGGCACGCCGGCGTTGGTTTGGAGACGGCAGCTGGGCTCCTACAGGCCTTGAAACTCCAGGGTGAACTCCAGGGGGATCCCCTGCTCATCACTCAGGGATACTTGGCGCTCGGGCTGGGAGATCTGGTTGGCGCCCGGACGGCACTGCAAGCGGTGCGTGAGTCCAGCTGGACGAGCAAGCGCCTTGGGTTTGAACTCGCGATGAGAGAGAGACGCTGGGCTGAGGCTACGGTTTTGGCTCAGGAGTTCGGCCAGGGCTTTGAGGCGGATGCTTCCAGCTGCCGAGTGGACTTAGAGCGTGCGATCGCTCGTGGGCAGCTCGCCCGTGCAGAGGTCCTGGTCAACGCTTGCTTGGCCGAAGGGGTTCACGACCCGCGGTTGAACGAGCGTCTAGCGCAACTCGCCGACTGGACCGGACGACCTGCAGTCGCCGCCTCACGCTATGCAGCGGCGGGGTTTGGTGTGAAGGCGGTCGCTGTTCAGTGGCAAGAGGGCATCCTGGACCTGACTCAGGCCAGATTACAGCTGACTGGGGACAGCTTAGGAGAGCGTCGCCAACGTACTTGGATGGCCCTTCATGAGGGAGATTTTTCGGCCGCCTTGGTCGAGAGTAAGGACCTTCGTGGTCCACCCCGAGCCGCAGCGCTGCTGAAGAGTGGTGCAGCTCCTGAGCAAGTTCGGGACGCTTTGGAGGGGCAGGACCCGGCGAGTCAGATCATCGCGGCTTTGGCGTTTAGGGGCACCTCGCAGGAACTCGAGTACTGGCAGGCAGCACTGGCGCCTTGGCCCGCCGATCCTGATGTGCTTCGTGCGTGGCTGATGGCGGGAGGGGAAGGCACGCGAGACGCCCTTATGGAACACCTCTCTATGCTTCAGCCTGGAGTGGTCCTACACGCCCAACGGGTGCCCGATCGAATCTTTCCTATCCGGGTGTTCCTTCCTGCTCAGAGAGAACAGGTGGACTGCCAAGGCAGCGATCCCTGCCGGGTGCTGATGGGAGACCTGGAGGATCTACACGACCCGGTTTACCGCGCCCTGGTTTCTTTAGAACGTGGAGAACTTCGACACGCCGACAGAATCTTGGCCCAGCTTCCCCCCTCCAAGCGCAGCACCGGCTGGATACTGGCAAGAGCCGAACTGAATCTTGCCAACAACCATGCCCATACGGCCCAGTCTGCGGTGATTCCACTGCTCCAGAGTTCTGAAGCTAAGCGCATCCTGGCTCAAGCGGTGGCCCAACGGGGACGCTTAGACTCAGCATTAGACACCCTGGGTGGCCTCCTCCAGGACCGGCCCCAGGACCAACACCTCTGGGAGATCTGCTGGAAAATCTCGGCAGCACAGGCCCAAGCTGACCTTGACAGTGCCCCCCTGGCTCGGTAGATGGCTGGGGATTCGCCCCTCCGTCATTTTAGACCGGGGCATTGAACTTCTTCTTCCACCCTGATTCACGGGAAAATGCGGCCATGCGAACTGTCTCCGCCAAGCCCCACGAAGTCGTCCGGGATTGGTACGTGATCGACGCCGCTGGGCAACCCATCGGTCGTCTCGCTACCCGGATCGCCATCGTCCTGCGCGGCAAGCACAAGCCAAGCTTCACCCCACACGTAGATACCGGCGATTTCGTCGTAGTCATCAACTCGGCCCAGGTCGAGTTGACCGGTCGTAAGTGGGCAACCAAGATGTACCATCGGTACTCGGGCTACTTCGGAGGACTCAAGTCCATCGAAGCGCGCGAGGTAGTCAAGAATGACTCCGAGCGTATGTTCATGCAAGCCGTCAAGGGCATGCTGCCGAAGAACCGCTTGGGTCGTCAGATGATCTCCAAGCTCAAGGTCTACCCCGGTGCGGAGCACCCACACCAGGCGCAGGCCCCCCAGCCCTTCCCCAAGGTCTACGCCAACCCTGCTAAGGAGGCCTGAAAATGGCTACTACCCAGTGGTATGGAACCGGACGTCGCAAGGAAGCGACCGCCCGGGTATTCTTGCGCCCAGGCAATGGCAACATCGTCGTCAACAAGCGTCCTATCGACGTTTACTTTGACCGCGAGACTCTCAAGATGTTGCTCCGGCAGCCCTTGGTTTTGACCAACAGCATCTCGGACGTGGACCTGTACGTGACCGTTCGCGGTGGTGGAAAGGCCGGTCAGGCTGGTGCCATTCGCATGGGCTTGGCCCGTGCGTTGGAGAAGCAGAACCCCAGCCTCCGCACCGACCTGAAAAGGGCCGGATTCCTGACCCGCGATGCACGCCGCGTCGAGCGTAAGAAGCCCGGTCAGCCCGGTGCTCGTAAGCGCTTCCAGTTCTCCAAGCGCTGAGCGCTCGGGATTTGGACTCAAAAACGGCTCGCCTTCATCGGCGGGCCGTTTTTACGTCTGGGCCCGCACTGGTGGTCATTCCGGCCAGGTGGGGAAGCACCCGGTTGGCAGCAAAGGCTGTTGCCAAGATCAACGGCCGGGAGCTGGTGCTCCATGTGGTGGACCGGGTTCGAGAGGGCGGATTTGAGCCCATCGTGGCTACGGACGATCTGCGTATTCAGGAAATCTGCCAGCAAGCCGGCGTCCAGGCTGAGTTGACCTCGATCGGGCATCAGAGTGGCAGCGATCGTGTGTGGGAGCTCGCTGCCCGCTACCCGGAATTTCCGTTGGTGATCAACGTGCAAGGCGATGAGCCCCTCTTTGACGGGCAGGCCTTGGACAAACTGGTGGCATGCTTCGTCGATCCTGCGGTTCAGGTCGCCACGCTGGTTGCTCCACTTACAGGCATCGATTCGGATTCGGTAGTCAAAGTTCGGGTAGATGATCGAGGCTGGGCTGTGGACTTCACGCGCTCGTCACCGGCCAGGGGCATGCAAGCCGGATCCCTCCAGCACCTTGGGTGTTACGCCTTCCGAAGGAATGCTCTGGCTCGCTTTGTGTCTCTGCCCCTTGGGGTCAGAGAGCAGGCGGAGAAGTTGGAGCAGCTCCGCTTGCTCGAAGCGGGCATCCCAATCGCTGTGGTTAGGCTGGATGCTGGTGCGCCATCGGTGGACACAGCGGAAGACCTCGAACTCGTCCGAGACATGATGGGCTAAGCCCGCCAGGAGAGTACATGCGCAAGAAGTTCATCTTTGTGACCGGTGGTGTGCTCTCGGCCCTTGGAAAAGGCCTCTCCGCCTCTGCCGTTGGGGCGCTCTTGGGGGCCCGCGGCATTCGGGTCACCAATCTAAAGATGGACCCGTATATCAACGTCGATCCTGGCACCATGTCGCCGTACCAGCACGGCGAAGTCTTTGTGACCGACGACGGAGCGGAAACCGACTTGGATCTGGGGCACTACGAGCGCTTCACCGATCGCACTCTGTCTCGCAAGAACAGCTTCACTACTGGACGCATCTACCAGAACGTGATTCAGCGGGAGCGCAAGGGCGAATACTTAGGGCGCACGGTCCAGGTCATTCCCCACATCACCGACGAGATCAAGCGGATGATCTGGGACGCGGTGGAGGATGTAGACCTGGGCATTATCGAGGTCGGCGGAACGGTAGGTGACATTGAGGGTTTGCCCTTCTTAGAGGCGATCCGCCAGTTTCGGCATGATGCAGGCCCCCAGAACGTGCTCTTCGTGCACCTGACCTTGGTTCCCTACATTCAGACGGCTGGTGAACTCAAGACCAAGCCTACCCAGCACTCCGTCAAGGAACTGCTCGGTCTGGGGATCCAGCCGGACATCCTGATTTGTCGTAGCGACCGGGCCCTTCCCAAGCCGCTGCGCCAGAAGATCGCCCACTTCTGCAACGTCAACGTGGACTCGGTCATCGCAGCCCCCGACGTGCCGAACATCCACCAGCTACCGCTGTCCTTTCACGAAGAGCAGCTGGATGACCGCATCTTGGAAAAGCTTGGGATCTGGGCTGCGGCGCCCAACCTGCACAACTGGGAGGATTTGGTTCAGCGAATGGCCAACCCTCAGACGCATGTTCGGGTCGGTATTGTTGGAAAGTACGTGAA
>CAJQPC010000274.1 GCA_905480105.1 uncultured bacterium
GCCGCGCCGCCAGATCACGACCTCGTGGCCGGCTTTGGGCAGCAACTGCGCGAGGGTGCCTCCCAGGCGTCCGGGTCCGTAGATGGCGATGCGCATGGGGCTCCTCAAGTCAGTGGCTGGGACTTTCAACGACACCGTTCGCAGTATGGTGCCAGCGCGTGCAGCTAAGCACGGGAGAGCCATCATGTCTTTGCGCCGAATCCTCATCGCTGAACGGGGCCCCCTGGCCTCGCTCCTACACCGTAGCTTGATGGCCGCCGGCTACGAGACCGTCGCGGTCTTTGGGGAGCGAGATGAGCTGGCTCCCCATGTAGAGGAAGCCACGTATGCCGCATACGTGCCCGGCTTGGATCGAAAGTCTGATCTGGTGGGCGCGGCGTTGGATGCAGGCTGTGATTGCTTGCACCCTGGAGCTGGTCCATTGGCGGAGAGTGCGGCTCTGGCTTCGTCTTGCAGGGATTCGGGGCTCGCTTTTGTAGGGCCTCTCCCAGACCAGATCGAAGGCTTGAGCGATAGGTGGGTCACCCGAGAACTCTGCGTGGCCTCTGCTGTGCCTGTGGTGCCTGGATCTGCCCTTCTGATCAACCACCAAGAGCTTCGCCAAGCTGCCGAAAGTTTGGAGTTCCCTCTCTGGCTGAAAAACCCCTGGGGGCTCGAGCCAATACGCTTTGACGAACTTGAGGGGCTGGTGAAAGAGGGTACTGCTCGCATTCACGCCGGTCAGCGGGTCTGGCTTGAGCAGC
The DNA here is from genome assembly GCA_905480105.1 of uncultured bacterium. Taxonomy (GTDB): domain Bacteria; phylum Myxococcota_A; class UBA796; order UBA796; family CAJQPC01; genus CAJQPC01. Next base: position 744 of record CAJQPC010000274.1, read on the forward strand.
ATGTCGAGAACGCACGCCACGTGACTGTGACTGTCGTCGCGGATCGGAACGGAGACGTGGTCGCTCTGGGGGTTCAGGAGCGCTCATCTCGCCGGGAGGGGCGCTTGTCGATTGAGCAGGCCCCAGCGCCAGTGAGCCAGTCCATGGCTGAGGGGCTGCAAGAAGCGGCCGTTGCTGTGGCCAAGGCCGTGCGTTTTGTTGGTGTTGGCAGTGTGGGCTTTTTGGTGGACCCGAGTGGCGCAGCACCCTGTATCGGTCTGCGTCCGCGGCTCTCCTTGGGAATGCTGCTCACCGACGTGCGTCATGGACTGCGCTTGGCTGCACTGCAGGTCCAAGTGGTCTCCGGACAAAGCATTGGCTGGGGCCAAGACGCTCTGGATCCTCAAGAGGTCGCGTTGTCCATTCGCATTCGGGCGACGACTCGGGGAACCCTGGGGGAGTGGAAGCTGCCAGAGGGGGTGCAGGTAGAGAGCGCCTTTGCCGCCGGAATGCAGGTGGGAGAGGGGGCATTACTCGCGGTTTTGGTGATCAAGCACACCAGCCGTCCTGCATGCGTGGTGCGGGCCATCGCGGCGCTCAAGGAGCTGAGTGTCAGTGGCGTGGAGACGGACGCCCTGGAGTGCATCGCGCAGCTTAGCGAGCCCACATTTTGGCTCGGCGGCGTGGTGGCCTCGGGAAACTGATAGGCAGTGCTTGTGCCGGGCCGGTTGGCTCCGGTGCTTGCCAATGGGGCTCAGGGGAATACTATCTGCGCCCTTTGACCTGGAGTGACCCATGCGCGGCATTCGACCCAAGCGTATCGCTGACCTGGTTCACCGCGAGTTGGCCAAGGTCTTGCGTACCGAGATGAAAGATCCGCGGGTGGGGCTTGTCAGTATCACCCACGTCCAGGTCACCGGCGACCTGGGCATCGCCCGTGTCTATGTCACACCTTTGGGCGGCATTGGTGACGGCGAGGAGATGCTCGCCGGACTCAAGTCCTCGGCGCCCTGGCTGCGTGGGCGAGTAGGCAAGGCCCTCCAGCTTCGACACGCGCTGGCTTTGGAGTTCAGATTGGACGACGGCGTGGAAGAAGCGGTTCGCATGACCTCGATGCTGGACGCAATGGAACGCGAGCGGCAGGCCAAGGAAGCTGCTGAAGCCCCCCCGGTTGACGGTGAGGAATAGGCCTTGAGAGGCTTCCTCGTCTTAGACAAGCCAGCTGGGCCTACCTCCCACGACTTGGTGGGCATACTGCGCTCCCTCATTGGGGTGCGCCGCGTGGGTCACACGGGCACTTTGGACCCATTCGCCACTGGGGTGTTGCCCCTTGCGATTGGGGGCGTGACCCGCTTGATCCAGTTCCTGGATGAAGAGCACAAGGTCTACCAGGCCGAGCTCGTGCTGGGGGAGGCGACCGAGACGGGTGATCCGGAAGGGGAGGTCGTGGAGACGGGTCCCCGGGTCCCTTTGGAGCAGGCTGAGGCCGTTCTTCAGAGCTTCGTCGGCAAGCTTACCCAGCGCCCGCCCCCGTATTCAGCGGTCAAGCACAAGGGCCGACCACTTTACGCATACGCCCGTGAGGGAACGCTGATTCATGGCGAGCCTCGGCAGATCCAGGTGCACAGCATGCGCCTCTTGCACGATGACTCTTCCTCGGGTGAGGAGCCCCAGGTCCTGCGCTTTGAGGTGGCCTGCTCCAGGGGCACGTACGTGCGGGTCTTGGGCGGGGATATCGCCAAGGCTTTAGGGACGGTTGGACACCTTCGCAGCCTGCGTCGATTGGCCTCTGGACCCTTCCAGATTGAGCAGTCTGTGGACCTGCCCACCTTGGCGGAGTGGGCTTGTGGTACCCGGGACTGGGCCAGCGCATTTGCGAGAGACCGCGACGTGCGAATGCCGAGGGTGCCCAAAGAGGAGTGGCTCCACCGCTTGGAGCCCAGCCTTCAGGCGCCCGAGAGCATCTTTTCTTCCTGGCCGGTCAAGGCCTGCTCTGAGCTCGAGGCCAAGCGTACCCTCCAGGGCGTCTGCCCGGTCCCGCCTGCGGGTGTGGAGCTTGGGGAGCGCTATCGTGTGGTCCATCAAGACCGCCTGCTCGCCTTGGCTCATGTCTTGCCTCGTGGCCCCCGGCTCCTGCGTGTTCTCAAGCCTTGACTCTTCAAGGTCAGCCGCTTAGTTGGGCGGCGTTGTCGGGGACAACTTCACGATCGGCCTCTGTGGCTGGGCATGATGGCGACCCTCCCCCGAGAGTCGTCGCGCCAAATGTGCCCTGCTGCGGTTGCTGAGCTTTAAAGAGAGAAATCACATGGCGCTTCACCGTTCCGAGACGGCCTCCATCATTACTGAGTACGCACTCACCGAAGGGGACACTGGCTCCCCCGAGGTCCAGGTCGCACTGCTGACCAAGCGCATCACTCAGCTCACCGAGCACTTCAAGACCCACAAGCACGATCACCACAGCCGTCGTGGTCTGCTCAAGTTGGTCGGCCAGCGCCGCCGCCTGCTGCGGTACTTGAAGAACAACAGCGAGGCTCGTTACTTCGACCTCATCAAGCGTCTGGGTCTCCGTCGCTGATTTACTGAGAGGCTGGGCATTCGCCCAGCCTCTTGCACTCTGAGGCCCGCCAATGGGCTCGCCATGGAGCAAGCGGTCCGCAAGGGCCAAAGATCTTTAGAGAATGCCCCAAAGATGGGGTCACAGGCTCACTTCTGAGCCATAGCGAGCACGAGAGGCGCAAAACTGTCCCTCCGTACTCCTCCGCGGACTGAGCGTGGTGAGGGTTTCCCTCCTCAAGCTCACTCCGAGAAGGTCTACGGAAATACAGAGGGGTGGAGCTCTTTTCCGTGTTTGCTGACACGAACAGCAAATTGAAAGGAATACATCCATGCATGGTGTCAACGAGCACTCTGTCTCCGTCGAAGTCGGCGGACAAACACTCACCCTCTCCACCGGCAAGTACGCCAAGCAGGCACACGGCGCCATCGTCGTCGACGTGGAAGACTCCCGCGTCTTGGTGTCCGCTGTCTGCGGTCACAGCCCCACGCGCTTTGACTTTATGCCCCTGACCGTCGACTACATCGACAAGGACGGCGCCCGCGGCAAGATCCCCGGTGGCTTCCTGAAGCGCGAAGGCCGGGGCAATGAGCGCACCACGCTCATCTCCCGCGTCATTGACCGTCCCATCCGCCCCTTGTTCCCGAAGACCTTCCGGAACGAGACCCAGATCATCGCGACCGTGATGTCCTACAACCAGGACTTCGAGACCGACTGGATGAGCTTGGTTGGCGCTTCCGCCGCACTGCACATCAGCGATGCCCCCGTGAAGGAGGCCATTGCTGGCGTCCGGGTGTGCCAGATTGACGGCGAGCTGGTCGTCAACCCCAACTTCGAGGGCCGCAAGACCAGCACCCTGAACATCCTGGTGGCGGGTACCTCCGAGTCCGTCATCATGGTGGAAGGCGGCGCCTCCGAGGTGTCCGAGGCCGTGATTCTCGACGCCATGGACCTGGCCCACGAGAACATCAAGAACATCATCACTGCAGTCAACAGCCTGCGTGAGTTGTGTGGTGTTCCCAAGCGCGACATGCCTGCTCCTCCTTCCGCACCTGCTGGTGTGGACGAGAAGACCGCTCCTTTCGCTGATGCCATCCTGGCCGCCCAGGGCGCCGGTGAGAAGCACGAGCGTAAGGCTGCACTCAAGGCTGTCCGTGCCGAGGTTATCGCTGCGGTCATCGAGGGCGTCGACGCCGACCAGGTCGAGGACATGACCAATGCTGCCAAGGCCGCGTTCAGCAAGCTGGACAAGAAGGTCATGCGCGAGAAGGTCATCTCGAAGGGCGTCCGCATCGACGGTCGCGCCACGGACGAGATTCGCGGTATCTGGGGCGAGGCTGGTGTTGCTCCCCGCGCTCACGGTTCCGCCATCTTCACCCGTGGGGAGACCCAGGCATTCGCAACCATCGCAATGGGCACCGAGCGTGACAACCAGCGCATCGACTGGCCAGGCGCTGCTGAGAACTTCCGTAACTGGATGCTCACCTACAGCTTCCCTCCCTTCTGCACCGGCGAGGCCCGCCCACTGCGCGCCCCCAAGCGTCGCGAAGTCGGTCACGGTTGCTTGGCGCACCGCGCTGTTGAGCCCGTCTTGCCTTCCTTCGAAGACTTCCCCTACGTGCTGCGTAGCTCCGTAGACGTGCTGGAGTCCAATGGCTCCTCGTCCATGGCTACCGTCTGCTCGACCATCCTGGCCCTGATGGACGCTGGTGTGCCCATCAAGGCTCCAGTGGCTGGTATCGCCATGGGACTCATCAAGGAGGGTGACGACTTTGCAGTGCTGAGCGACATCCTCGGAGACGAGGACCACTTGGGCGACATGGACTTCAAGGTGACCGGTACCCGCGAGGGCATCACTGCATTCCAGATGGATACCAAGATCGCAGGCGTGCCCCGCGAGGTGATGGCCAAGGCGCTGGCTCAGGCCCGCGATGGTCGTCTGCACATTCTGGACGAGATGGACAACTGCCTGTCCGCACCGCGCGCTGAGCTGTCCCTGCACGCTCCGCGCATCACCAGCCTGATGATCAAGCCCGATAAGATCCGCGACTTGATTGGTCCCGGTGGCAAGGTCATCCGCGGTATCCAGGAGAAGACCGGCACCACTCTGAACGTGGACGACTCCGGCCGGGTACAGGTTGCTGCTACCTCCGGTGAAGCTGCTGAGAAGGCCCTCGCCATGATCCGCGAGATCACCCAGGAAGCTGAGCTCGGCAAGTTGTACATGGGCGTGGTCAAGCGCGTTGTGGACTTCGGCGCTTTCGTCGAAATCTTCCCCGGCACCGATGGCCTGGTTCACATCAGTCACCTCTCCGAGGAGCGTGTAGAGCGCGTGACTGACGTTGTGAACGAGGGCGACGAACTCTTGGTTCGCGTCATCGACATCGACAAGGGCGGCAAGATTCGTTTGTCCCGCAAGGAAGCCCTGAACGTCGGCGCTTGATGCGTTGACCTTCGGGTCCAATTAGAAAAAGGGGAGAGACCACTTGGGTCTCTCCCCTTTTTTCTTTCCTTGGAGCCCCCGCGTGCCCACTCTCAAGTTCCAACGTCTTCCTCACAGCGAAGGGCTACCCCTTCCGGCCTACCAGACCTCGGGCAGCTCCGGCATGGATCTCCGCGCAGCCATTGCTGAGCCCTTGACCTTGGAGCCCCTTCAGCGGGTCGCTGTGCCCACTGGGCTGCGTATTCAGCTGCCTGACGGCTACGAGGGCCAAGTGCGGGCCCGGAGCGGTCTGGCCTTTAGGAAGGGCCTTGCGGTGATCAATGCCCCCGGAACCATCGACTGGGACTACCGTGGGGAACTCAAGGTGCTGCTGACGAACTTGGATCCCTCTCCGCAGACCATCGAGCCGGGTGAGCGAATCGCTCAGCTCGTCGTGGTAGCCGTCGCTCAGCTTCCGGTGCTCGAGGTCAGCGCGGTCGAGGAGAACACGGAGCGCGGCAGTGGTGGGTTTGGCTCTACGGGAACTCGATAGGCCCCGGGGCACAAAAAAAGGCGCCCCCCACCTAGGGAGCACCTTTTCCATTCGCGGCAGGGAGAGCGGCTTAAAGGTAGCCGTTTTCCTTGTAGTAACCACACTCTCCGTAGCAGGCTCCGCCGCCTAAGCCGTCAGAAAGGCACTGAAAGCCTGCCGGGCAGCTCTCAGAGTCGTTGGGGTTGCACACAGGCATGCAGTAATCTTCGTGGCAGTAGCCCTGGATGCAGTAGCCGTACAGCCAGTCACAGGTCGAGCCGGTCGGGCAGTCGCTGTCGTTGTTGCAGTTTTCCTGAACGATGAATTGGTCACAGTTCGCTGCGCCTGCGCACTGGCCATCGGTGTCACAGGTGCTGCCTGTGATGAAGAACTCGCAGCTGGAGCCATTCCCGCAGGTGTCAGAGAAGGAGCCAATGTCGCAGGATTTCTCGCAGATGCTGCCTGGGTAGTCGAAGCACTGGCCGGTCACCAAGTCGCACTTCTGACCCACCTGACAGTCCAACTCCGAGCTTCGGCAGGCGCTGTCCACACATTCCAGAGTCTGGCTGTTGCACTCTTGGCCAGCCAAGCAGTCGCCGTCGCTCTCGCAGCCATCGCGGCAGACGTAGTTGCGTGGGTCACAGAACTGGCCGATGCCGCAGGCTGTGGAGTCCAGGCAGTCAACAGTCACGCACTCCTCGGCGACACAGGCTTGACCCTCATCGCACGCTGAGTTGTCGATGCAGGCATCGCTGGGGCCTCCATCTGTGCACGCAAGGCTCATTAGTAGGACGATCATTCTGGAGTTCCTGTGTCGTCGTTGCTGGTTTCACCCGAGCAGAAGGCCGCCTCGTCTCCACCACCGTAGTAGTAGCGGATAGCAATCTGCGCGTTGGGAGGCGGCAGAGCAGAGCGGTCGAAGATGACCACAGGCTGGTCGTCAAGGTGGGTGAACGTCCAGTCGCCATCCTCACATGGGACTGCCGTTTCATCGATGCTCACCTGGAGGGTGACGACGTCGGGCTCGGAGGACAGGTAGAAGGTGTCCTGGAGGCGGCTGGCGTTCAGGCTCAGCTCGGTCACGATGTCTGCGAAGTCGTTCGCGCAGATGTTACCGACCACGCCGTTGGTTTGACTGGCCATGTCCATGTAACGGTCGCCCTGGGTGGAGCCCAGGCCGGTGCAGGCCGCCTCGTCGGTGACGACCAGCGAGCTGGCGTTGAAGATGTCACGAGAGCGCGCGCCCTTGATGTCCTCGAAGGCCCGGATGTACTCGAAGACGGGTAGGGGAGAGGCGTCTTCCTCGTCGGAGACGAAGATGACCGAGAGGCTGGCCTCGTCCCGCAAAAAGCCGGGATTCTTGGAGCCAGAGAGGGCCAAGTAGGCACTCTCTAATCCCATCTCGGTGCCGGCTCCATCCACACCAACCTGAACCAAGTCCTGAAAGATAGCGGCCCCGTCCGGAGTGTCAGGGGTGACCACCTGTCCACGTAGAACACCGGCATCCAGGTTCATCACATCGGTGGTTACCACGCCGATCTGGTAGCCAATGTTGGCGTCGGTGAAGTAGCTGATGAACTGCTCAAAGTTGGTGGACAGCTTGTCCTGGTAGGGCCCCATGGAACAGCTGTTGTCTACAACCAGGAGAATGTCCACGTCGGAGGCCGGGTCCTGATAGAACACGTCGGTACCGTCGAAGAGAACCAGTTCGTACTCGTTGCAGCCCAATAGGGACAACACAAGGATCGCAGCGTGCATGAAATCTCCTCCACTTGCCGGAAGGCATGGCAATTTCACCCAGTGAGTCGTCAGCGTCAAGCACTTGTTATTATGGGGTGCGAAACAGTGGCCCTTTATGGAGCGTCTCAGGGTGAGTGAAGAGCGCTCGATCTGGGCCCGGCGATTGGACCGGTTTGGCACGCGAATTCTGCGCGCAGGGGGCTGGTTTGCCGGTCGCCCAAACGAGGGCTTGTTGCATGAGCTGACCGGCCGAAGCAAGGGCGGCGCCCCCGGTGTTCGTGAGGGCGACGGCTTTGTGGCTCATTTGGAGGCAGGGCGACGGGCCCTTGAGACTGGGCAATCCGGGGAGGCGTTGTTCCGCTTTTCCCAAGCGGCCTTAGCCCGAGACTCGGACCCTTGGCCCTGGCATGGCCGGGGAGATGTGCTGCAGCTGGCAGGGGACCACGTGGGCGCGGAACAGGCCTATCGAGGGTCAATTGAGCGGGAGCCAGGTCTGGCGCTAAGCTTCAACGGCTTGGGGAACGCCTTGGAGGGGCAAGGTGACCTGGATGGGGCCATACAGGCCTGGGAGCGTGCCTTGGAGTTGCATCCCGAGCTGACGCTGGCCCGGCAGGCCTTGGAGAGATCGCAGCCCTCTGCGCCCTGATCTGCCCTCAAGGGTGTTATGCGAGCGCTCCAAAGTGGAGTTGATTCATGCTTGAGACCCTCAGCCAAGGCTTTCGCAAGGCGCGCCTAAAGCTACAGGGCAAGACCCAGCTCGACGAGAAGAACATCTCGGACGCCCTGCGGGACGTGCGGGTCTCCTTGCTCGAGGCGGATGTGGAACTCGGGGTCGTCAAGACCTTTTTGTCCCGTGTCAAAGAGCGCTCCATGGGCGATGTGGTCTCGCTCAAGGGCAAGGGGAAAAACAAGGGCAAGCAGCTCTCTGCTGGCGATCACTTCGTCAAGGTTTGCCACGACGAGCTGATGGCGCTGATGGGGCCGGTGGATACCTCTCTCGTGCTGGACCAGGCTAGTCCCGCCTTGATTATGATGTGCGGCCTTCAGGGCTCGGGAAAGACCACGACCTCCGGCAAGCTGGCCCGTAAGCTGCTCTCCGAGGGCAAGAAGCCCATGCTGGTCGCCGCCGACATCTACCGTCCGGCCGCAATCGATCAGCTCATGACACTCGGCCGCAAGCTCGGTGTTCCGGTGTTCTCCATCAAGGGAATGGATCCGGTTCAGCTCTGTAAGCTGGCCGTGACCCAAGCACGAAACGTGGGCCGAGATGTTGTGATTTTCGACACTGCGGGACGGCTCGCTGTGGACAACAAGCTCATGCAGGAGCTGGTGGACATCAAGGCAGAGACCAAGCCGGACAACATCCTCTTTGTCTGTGACGCCATGATCGGACAGGACGCGGTACGCACGGCGAAAGAGTTCGACACCCGCTTGAGCTTCACGGGCTTTGTGCTCACCAAGCTGGACGGCGACGCCCGCGGCGGTGCAGCGCTCTCCATCAAGGAAGTGACGGGCAAGCCCATCAAGTTCCTGGGCATGGGCGAGGGCTTGGACGAGCTGGAGGATTTCCGTCCTCAGGGCTTGGCTGATCGCATCTTGGGCTTTGGCGATGTTGTGGGCTTGGTCCAGGACTTTGAGAAGCACATGGACCAGGGCGAGGCCGAGGTCGACGCCAAGAAGATGCTCAAGGGCGACTTTAGCTTCGATGACTTCCTCAAGCAGCTGGAAACGGTGCAGAAGATGGGCTCCCTCAAGAGCTTGTTCGAGCGCCTTCCCTTCTTCGAGGACATGAAGGCGATGATTCCGGACGAGGCCTTGGACGACAAGGAACTCACCCGCGTAAAGGCGGTCATCCAGTCCATGACCAAGCAGGAGCGCAACACCCCAGACGTGCTCAAGGGCAGCCCCTCCCGTTGGAAGCGCATTGCTCGGGGTTGCGGTCGCGATGAGAAGGACGTCGGCGATCTTTATGAGCGCTTCGTTCAGGCCCGCAGCGTGATGAAGCAGATGGGAGCATCTGGGGCGTTTGGAAACATGATGGGCGGCGGTGGCATGCCTGGAATGCCAGGTGGTATGGGTCTTTCTGCGGGAATGATGCCTCCAGGGTCCCAGCCCAATCCCCCCCGCGAACTCAGCGCCAAAGAGAGGGCCGCCAAGCGCAAGGCCCGAAAGAGTCAGCGAAAGGCCCGCAAAGGAAAGCGCTGAATTCACCCGGGCCCTCATGCTTGACCCGGCCTGAGCCGATCACGGGGTTGGAGGTGATTCCGTGCGCTACGACCGACCACATATGGAGCGGCTACTTCGCCAGATTGGCGATGCTGAAGCCAGTGATCTGCTGTTGAAGGTCCCGGGGCGGCCCGCCCTCCGCATAGATGGCGAGATGGTGCGCTTGACCGAGGGGCCACTTCGCCCCGTGGACACCAAGAACGCGGCCATGAGCCTGATGGCTTTGGCGGACATGGAGCTGACCCTGATGAACCTGCAGGAGCAGGAGCTCGCCTTTGGCCTGCCGGGTGTGGGTCGCTTCCGCGCTCTGATATACCGCCAGCGCGGCTCCTTAGGCATCAGCATCCACCGTCTGGCCGTTCGCTGCCCTAGCTTAAGTGACTTGGGAACCACGCCGGCCCAGGTCAGGAACCTGGACGGCCTGAGCTTTGTATCCGGCCCCCGCCAGCAAGGCCTCATGGCGGCCATCGTCGATCATTGGAACCAGGACGTGGGCGGTCACTTGGTCGTGCTGGAAGATCAAATCGAGTACCTGCACCGTGATGCACGTGCAGCGGTCTCCCACCGAGAGGTTGGAACGGACACCAAAGACTGGACCTCGGGCTTGCGTAGCGCTTTGCGGCACCACGCAGACTTTGTGATGCTCGGATCGGTTCCTGACCATGCCGCTGCGGAACGAATCCTGCGGGGGGCTGAACAGGGCCGCCGGATCCTGGTCTGTGTACCTTCTCAGAGCGCAAAGGGTGCTGTATCCAGTTTCATCCGGCTCTTCCCTGTTGAGAGAGAGCGAGAGGTACGTGCTCGCGTCCTTCAGGTTTTGGGGCGAAGCTTCCACGCACCACACTCCGGTGAGGTCTCCGTCTTTGATTCCAGCGACCTGAAGCATCAGCGAAAGGCGGTCTGAGCGAGAGCTAAGGGGCTGTAAACAAGGCGGACAGCAGGTCCATAGAGCTGGCGGGTGCCCAGTAGGGCGGAGCGCCCCCCTCTGGCACCACCACCCGGCCGCCATCTTGTTCTTGGGCCAAAGTGACCCGCACCGTCTCATATCCATTGTCCAACTCCACCCAGCCAAAGGTCGCGTTGGGGGACTGAGTTTTGTTCGTGCGATCTCCTGCTGCCGAGGTCGCGATCTCGAACACCGCCCGGCCTTGGCCGGGATCAGGCTGTCCGTCTCGCAGCCAGCTTCCATCGGGGGTCAGGGTCCAGGTGGCTGCAAGCTCGCCCAGATGAACCTCCATGCGCTGTAGGCCACTGGGGTAGATCGGAACCAGGCGGTCTTCTAACAGTTGCTCCGGCCGAAAGGCCATGGCCTCGAAGTCGCTGATGCTGCCTGTCCGTCCATCGGGCGCCAGGATGGTCATACCCAATGGCCCTGCTTGGAGGAAGACGATCCGCCTCTCTCCAAGCTCATCCTGCCAGCTCAGGCTTGCCCTTGGGGTGCCGTCAACCACTTGGGGCTGGTCGTCAATTCCTTCAAAGCGCATGGATGTGACCATCGCCAGCAGTCCCTCCACAGCGCCGTCCTTGGCCCGTCGCCCGTCTGGGAGGAACCAATGATCCCCCTGCTTGCTCAAGGTCCAGCTGCCCTCGTAGTCGTCTGGTGACACCAGCTCAGAACCGAGACTGCCGACGAGGCCACGCTGACCACCCGGCGGTCAACGTAGACCTCGAAGGGCCTGGCCAGCGAGGCTCGGGGCTGGGTGCTTGAGACCTGAACGTCGCCGCCGTTGAATCGAACATAGCCCTTGACCCCCATTGGGCTGTCGATGCCGGCCTCCAAGCGATGCTCTAAGCCTTCGCGAGTGGTCAGAATGAGGGTGGCTGCTGGGTCAGACAACCCGTAGCGGCCCGGGTCTGCGCCTACGAGTGGGGGCTCTGCCTGCAGGCCATTCATCAAGCGGACGAGATCCTCCAGGGCTGTGTCGTCCCCACGGGCTTGCGTAGGCGTAGCGATCAACCAGCCTCCTTCGCTGTTCTCTGCGAGCAAGGTGCCCTCTGGGGTGATCAGGGTGATGCGAGCCACTTCATCAGGCTGCACCTCAACCAATCCAGTTGTGACGACGGGTAGCAGTCCCTGGGGTGCGTCTTCGGGGGGATCTATGAAGCGGATGACCACGACCATGATCACAAGCACCGCTGCCATCACCGTCAATAGCTTGGTCTGCTTGTTCTCCAACTTGCCCTCCTGGCATGGCTGACCTCATATGCATGTGCCACGCCTCGTCAAGGAGGTTGACGCCGCTGGCGTGGTGCACATCTCAGCGCCAAGTGAAGAGCGCCGGTTAAGGCGCCGTACAAAGGAGCAGGCATGTCGGGCGAGACCCAAGATTCCGCGCAGGACAACATCGTTGACCTTCACTCGGAGCCCCAGGTGGAGGAGAGCGCGCCCCCTGCGCCGGAGCCCACACCCATGGAAAAAATTCAGGCTGAACTGGATGCGACTACGGCTCGCCTCAAGACTGTGAGCGCTGGCTACTTGAAGGTGCAGGAAGAGATGACAGCCTTCAAAGCACGCCTGGAGCGTCAGGCCTCTCTGAGAGAGCAGATCCTAAAGGGCGATGTAGTCTCCAAGCTCTTTGAGCCTTTGGAGAACCTGCGCCGGAGCATCGACGCCTTGGATCGAGGCGGAGTGGACAAAGAGCTCTTGGGCGGCGTTAACGCAACCCACAAAGGCTTTTCGGAGGGCTTTAAGAGCATGGGCTTGGAGGAGATCAACGCCCAGGGCGAGCGTTTCGATCCCAACCAGCACGAAGCTCTGACCACCATGCCCGTTGAAGAGGCCGCTTTGGACCAACGGGTGGTCCAGGTCTTCTCGGCCGGGTACCGGGTCGGAACCCGCGTGATCCGCCCTGCCCGGGTGGTTGTGGGGGCCTACACAGCGCCGCCGGTTCCGGAGCCAGAAACGACAGACGAGCAGGCTGACTCTGAGCCAGAAGCCTGAGCTTGGGCCGGCTGCACATTGCCTTGATCGCCCCCGAGATTCCTGGGAACACCGGAAACATCGGGCGGCTCAGTATTGGCATTGGGGCGCACCTCCACCTGGTGCATCCTCTTGGCTTTTCTACAGGTGAGAAGGCCGTTCGGCGGGCTGGAATCGACCACTGGAAGCACGTCCAAGTTCGGGAGCACAGCGACAGTGAGAGCTTCCTGAGGTGGGTCGGAGAGCGGCCAATGGCCTGCCTGTCTGCCCGCGGTTCCCAGCCCTACACCACGATGCCTATCGCGGAAGAACTGGTGCTGGTCTTTGGCTGTGAATCTAAGGGTCTACCTGATGATTGGGTCGATCGTTTTGGTGCTTTTCGCATCCCTTCGCCCGGCCCCGTTCGCAGCCTGAATCTCTCCAATGCGGTAGCCGTGGTCGCCTACCATGCCCTTTCCCGTATGGAGCCGGCGCTCTTTGAAGGACCTTATGCCTGAGCTTTACGCTTTGATCATCGCGGGTGGTGTGGGGGCTCGATTTTGGCCCCGTTCGCGCCGGGACCGGCCTAAACAGTGTCTGGAAATTGGTGCTGGCAAGTCCTTGATCCGTCGAACGGTGGACCGGCTGTCCCCACTCATCCCACCTGAGCGCATCTTTGTTGTCACTGCCGCGTCCATGGCTCCGGCCTTGGCCAAGCTGTTGCCTGAGATTCCCTCCGAGCGCATCCTGGTAGAGCCGACTGGCCGAAACACGGCAGCGGCTGTGGGGTGGGGGACCGCCGCGATCGCTGCACAAGTCGGTGGAGATCCCAGCATCGCAGTCCTGCCCGCTGACCATGTCATTGTCGACGATCACGAGCTGCGTTGCCTACTCGCGGATGCGGCCCTGGCGGCTCAAAATGGGGCGCTGTTGACCCTGGGGATTGACCCGACAAGACCGGAGACCGGTTTTGGTTACTTAGAGCTGGGCCCGGAGACGGGACGGCATGGCGGGCATGTCTTTAGGCAGGTGGCCCGTTTTGTAGAAAAACCCGATGCAGCCACTGCCCAGGCCTACCTGAAGGGCGGAAAGCACCTCTGGAATGCAGGAATGTTCGTTTTTCAGGCGAGCCGTTTGGCCGGCGCCTTTCAGGCACATCTGCCGCAGATGTGGGACGCGATCCAGGCCCTGGTGGCGTATCCAGATCGTCTGAAACTTCTCTATCCAACACTTGAAAAAGTAAGCTTTGATGTCGGGATTATGGAAAAAGCAGAAGGTGTGATGACCACCCGTGCATCCATGGGCTGGTCCGATCTTGGGAGCTGGGAGGCGGTCGCCAAGCACCTGCCAGAGCTGCCTGGAGGGCGAGGACTGGGCCGGGTGATCGCCATTGATTCAGAAAACAACATGGTGCACGCGCCTGGCAAGGTCGTGGCGTTGTTGGGAGTTCGTGATCTGGTGGTCGTGGACACCGGTGATGCGCTCTTGGTCTGTCCGCGCGATCATGCTCAGCGCGTCCGAGAGGTGCATCAATTGCTTCAAGATGAGGGCTTGGAGTACCTCCTTTGACGAGCCCTGGTTCAAGCGACGCCAAGGGGGTGCTACCGTTTGCATCCACGGAGCTCTCATGTCGGCAAAAAGCCCCTTTCAGTTCACCTGCCTGCTTGTCATAGGCGCCCTACCACTCATGGTGGCCTGTGGCCCTGGTGACATCACCGCACAAGCCTCCCAAGATCCCTGCCAGAACATCGATCTGGACGATCCTCCCGAGGTTGACCTGGAGAGAGAAAGCGACGGCGACTCCCTGGTCGTGACCCGCATGCCTATCTTTATGGACTGTGCGGCTGAATTTGATCCGAATGTGGAGCCGGATGGCGATGTGCTCCGCATCTACGAGCAGTGGATCGGAGAGGAAGGAAACTGCTGCTTTCAGCTCAGCTTGGGCATCAAGGCTGAGAAAGCCGGGGCTGAGATCGATGTCGAATGGTACGACCCATCCGATGAGAGCACCCCGGCCCACACCCTGACGGTCATGACCCCCTGAGTCCAGTGTCTAAGACTGCCCTCATCACCGGAATCACCGGCCAGGATGGCTCTTACCTGGCTGAGCAGCTGCTTCAGCAAGGGCTGCGCGTCGTCGGCGTTCATCGTCGCCTGAGCGCACCCAACCACTGGCGAATTGCTCACCTAAAAGGGCGGTTGGAGCTCAGCAGCGCCGACCTTCATGACCAGGGGTCTCTCTGGGATCTGCTGGACGAGTACCGCCCCGACGAGGTCTACAATCTGGCGGCTCAGTCCTTCGTGCCCACCAGCTTTTCCCAGCCCATCCTCACGGCGGAGGCTACTGGCCTGGGCCCTGTGCGCCTGCTGGAGGGGGTGAGGAGGATCTGTCCCAAGGCCAGGGTCTACCAAGCCAGCTCTTCTGAGATGTTCGGAAACTCGCCTGACTGTCCTCAAGACGAGGACAGCCGTTTTGTCCCGGCCAGCCCTTATGCCTGCGCCAAAGTCTACGCCCATCACATGGTGAACAACTACCGGGAGGCCTACGGTCTCTTCGTGGTCAGCGGCATCCTGTTCAACCACGAGTCGCCCAGGCGTGGACCCGAGTTCCTGACCCGTAAAGTGGCTATTGCCGCGGCACGAATCAAGAGTGGATTGCAGGAAGTCTTGGAGCTTGGGGACCTGACTCCACGCCGAGATTGGGGCTTTGCTGGTGACTACACCCAGGCCATGCAGGCCATGGTACGCACCGAAAAGCCCCAGGATTTTGTGATCGCTACGGGAGTTGACCACTCCGTTCAGGACTGGGTGCAGGCCAGCTTTGAGGCGGTAGACCTAGACTGGCGGGACCACGTGCGTCAGGATCCGGCCTTGCTGCGTAAGAGCGAGGTTCGACGACTCAAAGGCCGGGCTGACCGCGCCCACAAAGTCCTTGGCTGGCAGCCAAAGGTGGACTTCCAGGGTCTGGTTCAAATGATGGTGCAGGCTGAGCTGCAGCGCCTGGACGGGCCATGAAGACGCTTGTGACCGGCGGTTCGGGCTTTCTGGGGCAGCATCTCTTGCCCCGCCTGGAGCATGCCGAGGTGTGGGCCCCCTCCTCGGAGGAGCTGAATCTGGCAAATGCCTTGGCCGTGGCTCAAGCCGCGGCTCACTTCAAGCCTGACCAAGTATTCCACTTGGGCGCAATGACCTCGCCAAGAGCCGCGAGTATGGATCCGGAACGGGCGGAGCGGGTCAACGTCGGCGGTACCCGCTCTTTGTGTCAAGCCCTGCTCGCCCACAGCCCATCGACTCGTCTGATCCACGTGAGCACCTGCCACGTCTATGGTCGCCCGCTCCGAACCCCTGTGACCGAAGCCCATCCGCTGAATGCTGAAGGGGTCTACGGACTGAGCAAGGTGGCCGCTGAGGCAGAGGTCCAGGCGGCTGTGGAGCAAGGGCTCGACGCGGTGATCGTACGCCCCTTCAACCTCTTCGGCCCCGGGCAGTCCACAGAGTACGCCCTGGCCGACTGGTGTGCCCAGGGCTTGGCCGGGCGGCAGCACATTCTCTGTGGAGACATAGATCTTGAGCGGGACTACTTGGACGTGCGCGATGCAGCCCGGGGTTTGGTACTGATCGGCCAGCGGGGACTCAAGGGCGGGGCGTACAACCTCTGCCAGGGCAAGGCCAAGCCCCTCCGCTACTTGATGGCTCTGGTAGCCCCTGGATGTGCGCCACATGTAGAACCGGGCCGTCTGCGCTCGGATCGCATTCCACGCTTGCAGGGCTCACGCAGAAAAGCCGGCGCCCTGGGATGGGAGCCGGCCCTTAGTCTGGAACAGACCGCAGTGGACCTGCGGCTTTACCTGTCTTCGCGAACGTCCATCTGACCGTCGCCGTCGATATCCCGGCCGACCTTGGCCACTTCGCCCTTGTCGTTGAAGTACTCCCAGTAGTCCACCTTGCCATCGCCGGTGGTGTCTCGCTCCTTGCGGCGGATCTGGCCGTTCTCGTAGTACTTGAACAGGTCCCAGGTTCCGTCGAACTTGGTGTCGACCTCGGAGAAGACCCGGCGGCCACCCTGGTAGTGGTCGATCACGTCCACATTGCCGTCAAAGTCGCCATCGATCTCTTCCCGTGCCAGTGAACCGGCCTCGTCGAAGAAGCTGGTCATGTCGACCCGACCATCCCAGTTCAGGTCGATCTCCCGCTTGACGAGAAGACGGCCTGCAGCGGCGCGCTCACGGTAGTAGTTGAAGATGTCGGCTTGGCCATCGGAGTTCAGGTCAACTTCGACCAGGACCAATCCTTCTTCAGTAGGGCGCTCGACCACTGGCCGCATGGGGTCAGCTGACGAAGCGCCCCCCTTGCCAACACAGCCGGAGACAAAAGCGACGAGGGCGAACAGCCCGAACCATGAATTCCGCATCAAAACTCCGCCAATGGCCACAGTGAACCTTTGGAGCATAGTCCGTAGGGAGTGGGCATACAATCTTGGAGGGCCCCATATCGCACTGTGGCCTCCCAAGCTTGAGGCTCACAGGTGTCAGGTTGGCATCGTGTTAGGCTTCGCGGGTCCGCGCAGGACTGGGAGCGGCTGTGAGCCAAGGCAACAAGCACCTGATCTTGGTCGATGACGAGCCGGTCATCCTCCAGATCCTTAGCACCGTATTTTCGGGCAGTGACTACCGTGTCACCGTCTGTAAGAACGGGTCAGAAGCGGCAGAGACGATCCGCACTCAGGGTGTCGATCTCTTGCTCACCGACAAAAACCTTCCGGACATCAGCGGTCTGGAGTTGTTGGCACTTGCGCGCACAGTGAACCCGCTCTCCGAGACGCTGATCATCACGGGCTACGGCAGCTTAGAGACCGCGATGCAGGCGCTGGAGTTGAATGCTTTCGACTACATTCTCAAGCCTCTCAACAACATCTTTGAGATCAAGCGCAAGGTGCAGCGTGCCTCGGAGAAACAGGACATCCGTGCAGAAAACCTGCGTCTGCTTGCCGATCTACAGAGCAAGAATCACGCTCTGGAGGAAGCCCTGGAGGACGCCCGTACCCTGCAGACGGAGCTGATTCAGTCCGAGAAACTGGCAGGGATAGGCACATTGGCTGCTGGCATCGCCCACGAGGTCAGCTCGCCCCTGTTCGGGATCATGGGCTTGGCCGAGGCGATCGTCGAGGAGGATGCTCTGGACCTCTGTCACGATTACGCGCGCGAGATCGTGGAATACAGCCAGAGCATTCGCGACATAGTGGTGGAGTTGGGCTCCTACAGCCGGGCCAGTGCCAGGGAATACCTCACGACGGTGGACCTCAGAAAAGTGGTAGACGATACGCTGCGCTTGGTCGAACGGAGTGCGGATACGGAGGGTGTGACGCTTCGCTCCGATGTGCCCAGCGGCCTGTATGTGCAGGCCCGTACCAACGAGGTGCAGCAGGTCTTTGTGAACTTGGTCAAGAACGCGGTCGAGGCCATGGAGGACCGAGAAGGCGCCACGGTGGTGGTCAGCGCTGGCCGTCAGGAGCGCTCTGTCTGGGCGGCTGTTCAAGACAACGGGCCTGGCATTCCAGAGGAGAAGACGTCTCTCGTGTTCGACCCCTTCTACACGACCAAGGCCCCGGGAAAGGGGACCGGTCTGGGCCTGAACATCGTCTACCGTATTCTCACGAAGTACAGAGGGACGGTCAGCGTAGAGTCGACCGAGGGGGAGGGGACCCGTTTCGTGGTCAGCTTCCCTCACGAGGACTGAGTCCCGATGCGCTTGCGCCCGCGCCTCGTTCTGCTCTTTGGACTCACCACGCTCCTGCCCTTGCTGCTCACCGGGTGGGTCACGGCCACGCTGGGGCGACAAGCCAACATCTCACAGGCCAGGCAGCTGCACGCCCGGCAGTCCCAGACCCTTGCCCTGCTTGCCGGGACTTGGCGCGAGGCCGCTGTGCGTGCCTTGGAGTTGTCCCTGTCGACTTGGGACGTGGATCAGCTCAGCGCAGCTGAACTCTCGGGACTTCAACGGGTCGTCTATCGGCAGCTAGATGCGGTGAACGTGGTCGCCACCGTGGACCGAAGCGGAGATTTGCTTGTTCCAGCGACCTACCTGAACCAGCCAGACCTGGGTCAAGAGCTGGCACGTCATCAGAAGGTGGACGCCAGCCGGCTCCAAGCATTTTTAGAGCACATCCCGGTACCCGCGCCAGGTGAACTCCTGGTTGGGCAGGCCTATGACCCGAAAGATGGACGGGCTTGGGTGCTGCCGATCGGTTTGGCCTCCGTCAGCGGGGAGACGGTCTTGGGTGTGGAGCTTTCCCTACAGGAACTCCAAGACAACTTTCAGGATCAAGCGCCACTGGACGGGGCAGCGGTTCTGTTGGGCAGCGGTCAGCAGGTGCTGGCCGGTTCTGGTCAGAGCCTTCTTCCTGCCGAAGTTTCCGCTTGGTTTAGTGGAGCCCTTAGCGGTGACCTCGAGTACCAGGACAGCACGGATAGCCCCATCTTGGGCAGCTTCCAGGGCATCGCTGGCACACCTTGGAGCGTGCTGGTGGCGGTCCCTCGGGAGCGGGTGACCAGGCCCGGGGATCGCATTGCCGTTCGTTTGGCGTACATCTACATGCTGGCAGCGGTTCTGGTGGCAGCCACAGCTTGGGTATCCGCCAATCAGATCGCCAAGCCCGTGCTGACCTTGAAAGGGGCCGCAGAGCGAATCGGTGGGGGTAGGCTCGGAGAGCAAGTGGAGCTGGAGGGCAGGGATGAGATCGCTGAGTTGGCCCGAAGTTTCAACATCATGTCGAGCGATTTGCAGCGCCAGGCGGCGACCATCCAGGACAAGAACCAAGAGATCGAAGGATTCAACTTGGAGCTGCAAGAGCGCGTTGTCGAGCGCACCAAAGAACTGCAGCAGTCCCAGGCGCGCCTGGTGCAGTCCTCGCGCATGGCGGCGGTGGCCCAACTGGGCGCAGGCTTGGCCCATGAGCTGAACAACCCCATCGCCGGGATCTTGGGCTTAGCGCAGGTGGCTCAGGCTCAGGCCGAGGGCCGTGAGGAGCTGCTGCAGGCCATCGAAGGTGAGGCTCTTCGTTGCCGGGATATTTTGAGCTCCCTGCGACGCTTCTCGGGTTCGGGTAGCCAGGCAACCATGCAGCGTATCGATTTGTGGAGCCTTGTTGTCGAGGTCTTAGGCCTGCTGCGGCGCGGTATGGAAGAAGCCCAGGTTCACGTAGACCTGGGGGATGCGGTGGAGGGAGAAGTGCGCGGGGACGCAGCCCTGTTGGCCCAGGCCTTCACCCAGTTGCTGCGGTCGCTGCGGGCCAACTTGGCCCCTCAGGGCCGAATTGCCCTGCAGGGTGTCAGCCGCCTTGGGGAGCTGGGGCTGGAGCTCACCCTCGAAGGCCCGGGTAGGCCCAACGACGATGACTGGCTGGCGAGCGGGATGGGGTTCTGGGTGGCACAGCAGGTTTTGCACGAGCACGCAGGCCGTTTAGAAGAGCCCACACCGGGCAGCAGGGTTTGGACTCTCTGGCTGCCCGAGTACCCCACCTAAGTCTTGCATCCAGGTTCTGGAGTCCGCCTGTTTGTCCTGAGCGGTGTACGATAAGAAATGCGCGACGTGCTCAAGGTCTTGGCGGTGGCAGTAGCGGTGCTTCTGCTCGGCTTTTTAGGATATCGGGGCCTCTTTGGGGGAGGGGCGCCGAACGGGCTGCGCGTTTCTGAAGTTCAGGGTGATGTTTTTGTCGTCGGAAGCGAGCGCACGGTGGCGGAACCTGGCGATGTGTTGGGCAGCCAGGAGACTCTGGAGGCTGGGGCCGGGGGGCGAGCTGTGCTTTCCTTTGGCAGCGGCGGTGAGCTGACCTTGGAGCCGCAGACCAAGATCCGCGTGCTCCCCAGTCAAGGGGATGGGCTGCGCATAGAGTTGGACGGTGGACGCATCCAGGCCACGGTTCGGGAGGGCAGCCCACTGGGGGTTGTCAGCGGGGGGCGCGAGGTTCGAGCCGAGGGGCAGGCAGCCTTCCAGGTCGCTCGTATTCAGGGAAGTACCTATGTCAGTGCCCAGGAGGGGGCGCTGGATCTGCGCGGCTTTGGGGACATCACCGAGCTGAATGCCGATGAAGTGGTGGTGGCCCCAGATGGCGGTAGCCCGCGTCTGGACTCAGCGTCCAGGGCGCTGCTGTTGGAGGTGGAGTGGCCCAGCGATGCAGTACGCCTTGAGCGCCTCCCTGTTCAGGGGCGCGCCGATCCCGGCAGCTCGGTCGCCCTTCGGGTCGACGGTACGGTGGCCTCGAAGACAGAGGCCGACGCGGATGGGGAGTGGCAGGCCGAGGTGCTGCTGAAGGAAGGACCGAATGTTTTGGAGGTGGAAATTATCGACCCCCTCGGGCGAACCCAGACCTTGGAACAGATGGTGGACTTGGACACCACGCCGCCTCAGCTTACGGTCGAAATAGCCGTCTCGGGAGGTTGAGTGTGGTGTCTGCTGAGCGCCGTGGCCTTTGGGGCGGCTGAATTTGAGGCTGCGGCCCCAGTCGGGCTGCTTCAAGGCCGACCGGGCCGCGTGCTGGTCGCGACCTGGGATGATGACGACCCGATTTTAGAGCAGCCGAAGATCGTTGCCCAAGGCGCCCAGCTGGGCAGGTTGAGCCCGGCTGGTGTTCCGGGGCTCTGGGAGCAGGAGCTGATCCCATCGATCGGGGAGAGCAAGGTGCTGCTACGCATTGGGAACCAGACCCGCCAGATCCCGGTTGAGTCAGCCCATGCATCGCAGATCCAGGCCCCAGCTTCCGTCGATGGCTGGGTGGACCAAGCCCTTCGCTTCCAGGTGACTGGTGTTCCTGCGGGGCGCCTGGCGCTGGTTCTGCCAGAGGGTCAGCTGGCCTCCTTGGCAGAAGGGCCGGATGGGGTTGAAGTGGAGCTGGAACTGGGGCCCAGCGAGGTGGCTCGGGTCATCCAGATCGGCCTGTATGACCTGGGAGAGCCTCAGGCCGATGTGCTTTGGGTGCTTGCCCGAATTGCTCGCCGGGCCGAGATCTCGCTGACCACGGAGCCTGGCTCTAAGGTCTCGGTCGAGGTCGAAGGTCGGGTGTTTGGGCCCGTCACTGCAGGTCCGGAGCGCAAGGTAAGCCTGAGCGTGCCAGTGCTCCCGGGCCAGGTCGAGGCCAAGGCGATCTCAGAAGACAGCGCTGGAAATCGAAGCGCGACCACCATCACCTTGGCCCTGAGTCCACAGCCCAGCCTGGGGCTGATGGTGTTGCCGGACCCTCAGGGTGTTGCGCGTCTTGCCCTACGGGCGTCCAGTGCTCGGGGGAAGGCTTGGACTGGGGCTACACCGACGTGTGCGGTTAATCCCGCATTAAAACTGGAACTTGTCCGGCTCCGTCCCGGGGAGTGGGTCGCGGCGCTACCCAGTCAGACTGCGCAGGCTGTCGACCTTCGTGTGAGCTGCCGATTGGAGGATCAGGAGGTTTCGGTCAGCCAAAGAACTGCTGCGGGTGTGCCCTCGCGTATTGCCCTTCGGGCTTGGCCTGAAGAGCTCTCCAGCGACTTTCCGGTCTCTCAGATCCAGGCCAGTTTGGAGGACTCCAGCGGAGAGCGTTTGCCACCAGAGGGCTTGACACTCACAGCGACATCCGGAACGGTCTCGGCCCTTGTGGTCGAGGATCGGGTGTTGCGGGCGGACTACTTGGGCCGAGCCGAGGATCCCTTGGACACGGTGCAGGCGCAGTGGACCGAGCCGCCCTCTTCCCAGCCGGTCTCGCGCTTGAACATCGGGCTTGCCCGCCAGGGAGAGCAGGGCGAGGTAGTGATTCGGGCCCTGGATGCAGGAGGGACGCCGGTTCAGGGGGCAGAGGTTGTTCTTTGGCTGGAGGATCTGCCGCTGGCAGGTCAGAGCGATGCACGGGGACGGGCCAGAATCCGCTTTGAGGCGCAGGATCAGGTGATGCGTTTGCGAGTGCAGTCCGGAGAATATTGGTCCGAGACTCTGTATCTACCGAGGGTGAACTACCCGATAGTTGGAGAGCTCGGG
>CAJQPC010000275.1 GCA_905480105.1 uncultured bacterium
CACCATTAGCGGAAGACCTGGGAGCACCAAGAAAACGTTGATGAGTAGGGACAGGCCATCGTCCGTCTTGCCTCCCAGTGTGCCGGCCAAGCCACCCACCAAGGCGCCAATCAGGACAACCAGGCTGCCCGTGATCAGCCCCACGAGCAAGGTGGTTCGAGCCCCGACCACGGTCTGTGCGAGCACATCCTGCCCCTGACCAGTGGTGCCCAGCCAGTGTTGGGTCGATGGACCCAGCAAGGGGCGCCCGTCAAAGGCCAGGGGGTCACCCACTAAAAAGGGTCCGACAAAGGCCATCAGGAAGAAGAACAGCAGCAAACCCATGCCGACACGGGCCTGACGGCTGTTCCACAGGCTGCGCAGGATTCTCATTGACCTGCCCTCATGTACGTGTCCTGGGGTCCAGGGCCACGGTGACCACGTCGACCATCCAGTTGGCCGCTAAGACCGCGAAGGTGATGGCCAAGAACAGCCCCTGGAGCAGAGGGTAGTCCTGGCCGCGCACGGCGGTGAGCAGGAGCAGCCCGGTGCCTGGGTACGAGAAGACCACCTCGGTGAGCAGGGCGCCGGAGAGTACAAAGCCCAGGGCCATTCCAAAGCCGGCCACGTTGGGCAGCAAGGCGTTTCGGGCGGCGTAGTGCACCAGGATTCGACGCGGGGTCAGGCCACGGGCTTGGGCATAGCGCACGTGCTCGGCGCCCAATACGCCGATCATCGTGTTGCGCATGGCCAGCAGCCAGCCGCCCAGGGAGACCACAACCATGGTCAGAGCTGGCAGGAAGGCGTGGCTGATGACCGACTGGATGAAGGGCCAGGAGAAGCTGGGGGCCAGGTTGTCTGCGTAGGCGTGTCGCAGTGGAAACCAGTCCAGCTGAAAGCCAAAGACCCAAGCGGCCAGCATGGCCAGCCAGAAGTAGGGAAAGGCGCCCAAGAAGGCGAGGAGGGGAGGCAGCACCGTGTCTAAAGGACCCCCTTTCGTCCAGGCGGCTATGGCTCCGAGAGAGCTGCCCAGTACAAAGGAGATCAGCACTGCGCCGCCGGCCAATAGCCCCGTCCAAAGCAGTCCCTCTCCCAAGACCTGAGAGACCGGGGTGGGGAAGTAGGCCACCGAGAGACCCAGGTCTCCGTGGGCCAGGGCCGAGATGTAGGTTCCGAACTGCTCGTGCAGGGGCGCGTCTTGCAGGCCGAATGTTGCTCGGAGCCCCTCGATGGCCTCGGGGTCGAGATCCCCTTGAAAGCGTGCAAAGAGCACACTGGCTGGGTCGCCGGGCATGAGCCTGGGAATCAGAAAATTCAACACCACCGCGACCATCGCTGCGATGACGTAAAAGCCCAAGCGACGGGCAAGCCAGCCTGCTGCAGCTCTCACTTGGCCTCCAAGCGGGTCATGACGAGCAGGCAGGCGGGAACCGAGTTGGGGCTCAGGGGAGCGTAGGGGTCCTTCGCGCTGGGAAAGCCAGTGATGTGGGTGTGGTTGGCCTCGCCCCAGGCGGGGGCGGGGAACAGCGGAATGGCCGGGACTTCGTCGACGAAAATCTCTTGGAGCTCGCCGACGATTCGGGCCTGCTCAACCGGATCGGGCGTTGCATCAAAGGCCGCGAAGAGCGGGGCTGCTTTTTCGCTTCCGTAGCGGTGCCAGTTGCGGAAGCTCGCTTCTCCCACGGGCTCCACGGCGGCTGGATCCATCAAGGCCTTGTACATGGGCACGGGACTGGGGCCCTGCTCGCTCCAG
This sequence comes from uncultured bacterium, assembly GCA_905480105.1. Classification (GTDB taxonomy): domain Bacteria; phylum Myxococcota_A; class UBA796; order UBA796; family CAJQPC01; genus CAJQPC01. Next base: position 1,733 of record CAJQPC010000275.1, read on the forward strand.
CCCAGTGAGAGCTCAAAGTCCCCACGGCCCACACGCTCATACCAAGCGCTAAAGTCGTAGCCTTTGACCTGGACGTCCAGGCCGATGCTGCGCAGGTCACCGGCGATTACCTGTACGGCGCGCACCCAGTCAGACCAGCCGGCTGGGCTGGTGATGCTCAGGGTCAACTCGCTGCCATCGGGCTGCGTGCGCATGCCGTCACGCCCCTTGGTCAGCCCCGCTTGGTCCAGCAGCTCGCCGGCACGCTGCGCGTCGTAGTGGGTCCATCCCTTCAGGCGGCCGTCCTCCCAGTCCCGGTAGCCGTCGGAGAGCGCAGTAGGCCGCGTTGGGGTGGTGTAGTTGTACATGGCCACCTCCACCAAGCGCTCCCTGTTGATGGCTAGGCTCAGGGCCTCGCGCACCTTGGGGTTGTTCAGCGGCTCCACCTGGGTGTTGGCATACAGGAAGATGGTACCGCCCTGGGTGGGGAACCAAGCCTGGTAGTTCTCGTCACGGGCCAAGTAGGTTCGCTCCACTGCGGGAACGAAGATGCCCGCCCAGTCCAGCTCCCCTCGAATCAGTGCGATGCTGGCCTGGTCGTTCGACGACAGCGCTGGAAAACGCAGCGCCTCCACCCCCAGCTCCTGCCAGTAGTAGGGATTCTTGTCGAGCTGGAAGACCTGGCCGCGGAAGGTGCTCACTTCGGTGAAGGGGCCGGTTCCGACGGGGTCTGGGTTCTGCTCGAGCAAGGGAAACTCGATGGCGGACCAGATGTGCTCGGGCAGGATGGCCTGTTGTGAGATGGCCTGCAGACCGGAGACGTAGGGGCGCTGGAATGTGAAGATGACGCGGGTATCCCTTGCTTCCACCGACTCCAGAAACCCCCAGACACCTCCGAGATCCGCGCCAGGTACGGATTTCATCATGTTGAAGGTAAATGCGACATCCTGGGCGCTGAATGGCTGCCCATCCGACCAGCGTACGCCCTGGCGAATCTCAAAGCTCAGCTCGGTGGCGTCCTCGCTCCAGGAGGAGTCTGTCGCTAACCATGGGACCCACTCACCGGTGGCTTGGTTGAAGATGTAGAGCGGCTCATAGACCCCAGCCGAGGTCGGCCAGCGCGCGCTGGTCGGAACCAAGGGGTTGAAATTTCGAATCCAGGTCGCTTGTTGTTCTTGTGCGACCACCACAACGCCGGGTTCTCGGGGTACCTGGGGCACGCAGGAAAGAGAGAGTCCCAACCACAACAAACACCCCAAAGCTTTCACGGCTGGCGCTCGTAGACCCGCACGTAGTCCAGGTACATCTTGCTGGAGTCGGGGGTGCTCTCGTCGGGAGCGCCCACGTAGTTGCCGCCGACAGCGACGTTCAGAATCATGAAGAAGGGATGGTCATAGACCCAGCCCCCATTGATGCTGCCGGGGTGCGCGGTCATGACCAGCTGCTCGTCCAGGAACCAGGCAATGTGGTCACCGTCCCACTCCACCGCGTAGAGGTGGGTACCGTCTTGTAGGTCTTCTGTGACCGTCAGGCTGTCGTAGGTCGCGTCCCCGCCAGAGCCGCCCGGATTGTGTAGGGCCGCGTTGGTGGTGGTTGGGTCCTGACCCCGGGCTTCCATGATGTCGATCTCGCCGCAGTTGGGCCAGCCTACGTCCTGGAAGTTGTCACCGAGCATCCAGAAAGCCGGCCAGATGCCCGCGCCAGGAGGCAGCTGAATCTTGGCCTCGAAGCGGCCTTCCTGTTGAGCGAAGGTCTCCGAGGTGGTGATTCTGGCGCTGGTCCAGGTGTTCCCTTGGTAGTCCTCTTTTCTGGCCTCGATCACCAAGAAACCGTCTTCCTGGCGGCTGTTCTCAGTGCGGTCGGTGTTGAACTCCAGCTGATTGTTGCCCCAGCCGTCGCCCCCAAGGTCGTGTGTCCACTTGTCGCCGTCAATGGCGCCGGTGCCGTTGAACTCGTCAGCCCAGGTCTGCACCCAGGGGGAATCGGAGGACGCGTTGGTGCCGGATGGGTCTGTGCATGCGAGTAGAATCCAGATCACTCGACATCCATGTAGACATTGTCGACCAAGAACGAGGCCCCGGTGCTCGAGGTGTCGCTCACCAAGATCATGGGGATTTCCACGGCATCCAGGCTCACACCAAAGTCCGCCAGTGGGATGACCAAGTGGTGCCACTCGCCGTCGGCCTCAAAGCCGTAGTCGCTGGTCTTGAGCTTGTTTTCAGTACTCGCTTTCATGCCGAGATCGATTTCGACGGCGTCCTGGGAGAGCAGGGAGAGGTGGTAGCTGTTGTAGGCACTCAGGTCTCTGGGGGTGTCCCAGTGCACCCCGCCACCCCACCAAGTGTCTCGGGCCAGGGTGAACTTGTCGCTCAGATAGCCCTCGGCCCGTTCGGTATCGTCGTTGACCGAGAAGCTGGCCTCGTAGATGTAGAAATGGACCGTGACGTTGTCCACCTCTACAAACTCGGTGCTTGGTCCCTCATAGAACACGCCGATGCTCAGGCGCTCCTCGCCGTCGACATAGGGATCTGGGCCTTCTAAGAACTCGGCGTCGGTGTCTGTGCCCAGGCTGCCGGGCTCAGGATAGTTGGGCTCTCCCGGGTCGGGACGGCACGCCAAGAGAAACCAGATCATTCGCTCGCTCCTAAGGCAATGAGTCCATCTTCTGCCAGTGGGGCCACGGCATAGGGAATGGTCCCTGTGATGTCATAGGTCACGTCGCCGGCGAAGTTCTCCAGAACGGAACTGTACCCGGCAATGGCAATCTCCCGAATGGCCCACAGCTGGTCGGCTGGCGCGTCTTCCGTCAGGTAGATGTTGTGCGCGGCCTGGGCGGTATAGAACTGATTTTCGCCGGTGGGTTCGACCAGAAGCCACGTACCAAAGGCATAAAAGCCGGGCACAGCGCCTGATGGGTAGATGTCCCAGCGATCCTCGGCTGCAATCCCAAAGTCCGCCAAGGGGTTGTTTGGGTCCTCTCCCAGGGAGTTGTTGGGGTACACGCCCATGTTCAAGTCGTAGAGCTCGAACTCCAGAGACGACAGGTCGATGCCGTAAACGTACTCTGGGGGCGTATCGATACAGGCCAGACTCAGGAGAAGCAGCATTAGAGACTCACGTGAATGACCGAGCGAACTTCCCACTCGGAGCCGAAGATGTCCGCGTCAGGGGAAAACTCGTCCAAGCTTCGATAGCGTCCCTCGATGCCAATGCGAGTGGTCGTCCCCTCCAGCGGGAGAGGACGCAGCCCGTAGGAGGCGTGGGCTTCGAGCTGGAGCGGGAAGGTCTGGTTGAAGACCCGGTGGTAGTCGTAAGGGCCCCAGTCATCGACCTTGACTCCGGCCCGGACAACCGCGGCGCCCATCCCGAGTTGGGCGTCACCGCCGTAGCGCGTGACCAGGCGGCTGTCCTCGCCGGTGGCCTGCCCCTGGCCCACGTAGGCATTCAAGAGAAGGGCGCTGTTGGGGCCGAAGTTGATCCAGACCCGAGAGTTGACATCCCAGACGTTGGCCGCTTCGGGCGCACTGGGGAAGGCGAACAGGGCGCCGGTGTCGGTAAAGCCGAGTAGGGCATCGCGGCTGGTGGGCTGGATGCGGTAAACGGCGTTGGTTGAGAAGGCAAAGGGGGCATCCTCTCGGTACTCGCCATCCCAGTTCCACATCCATGTGCCTGGGGTCGGGTCATAGGCAAGAATGAGCTCAAAGGCTGTGGTCTCCCGGTTGCCCAAGACCACGAAAGGGTCTTCGAGCACGTTCCGGGCCTTGAGAGCCGAGAGGTAGTAGCCCGTGTCGGTGTCGTAGCTTCCGGAGAAGGAGGGGAGAGGGCCGACCAGTGGTTTTTGGCGCAGGAAGTTGGGTCCAAACTGCCAGTTCTGTACGTAAAACACGGCGCCTGCCAGAGCGGACATCTGGTTCCCGCGGCCGCTCTCCTTGAGGGTCCAGCCGGTGAACAGCAGCTCGGGGTCGCCACCGGCGTCCGCGACCAAGCCCCGGTAGCCGCCCTGAGCGTAGAGGTGCACGTTGCCCTTCTCGAAGGTGGCGCGGGCCCGCCCGCCGAGGGTGTCTGCCAAACGGATTTCGTCGGAGAGCACGTGGTAGCCAGAGCCACCGTAGCTGATTGTGTCGTCGGTCTCCTCTACGTAGCGAAAGGGCTGACCCAGACGGGGTGTGCCGCCCATCAACCCACCGAGCTGGATGCCGATGGGTCCCTTTTGGGTCTCTACGGCTAGGGCGGTGACGCGCGTGCGCTGCTCCGGGATGACATTGAGGGTGGCGGTGTTCTTGAGCTGAGAGACATCTTCCTGGTGGGACAGAGTGATGCGCGTGTCTCCGAACTGTTTGCCGTAGCGGGCCAAGACGGCCGGGTTGGCGCCCCACCAGAGCTGCGGGCCGGCGGCGACTGCGAGCCCCTCGAGCTTTCCCTTGCCGGTGAACTCCAGGCCGATGGGCGCCTCGCCGTTGTACATGTCCAAGTTCGGGCCGTAGTAGGCCTCGCGGTACAGGCCAAAGATGTCCCCTTCGGCGGCCCAGTGGTAGTGACCCGTGCGGTAGAAGCCTTCCAGGTTGCCCTGTTGGGTGTCCCACTGAAAGGCGGCGCGGTTTACATCCAGGCGCTCCAGTGCGGCCAGGTCTGTGGTGCCGCCGTCCTCGTCCGTTCCGGTCAGGCCGCGGCCACGGGTCTCGTACTGGATCTCGTTGATCTGGTTCTCAGCCACGCCGGCCAAGATGTTCAGGGACAGGTCCGCGGTGAAACCTGGGGCAGGCTCGGCTGCAAAGTCCAGGTAGAAGGACTCTTGGTGGTCCACGCTGCTCGTGCGGTTGTCGGCGTCGCCGGGATCCGTTCCTGCGGCAACGGTGTCCAGCTCCATGCGCAGGTTGGAGAGCCGCACCCGGCTCAACGCTTGCACGCGCGACGCCGCGCTGGTCGCTGCATAGTTCGGTGAGTACCGTGCCGGGTCGATGGACTGGAAGTGCGCTTGAACCTGCTCAGGACTGGCCGAGTAGGGGTCCAAGGCCCACAGGGCTTGCAGGGTGTAGTAGGCCTCGCGGCACTGGAGCTGGAAGTGGCCTTGTGCATCGGGAGGGGTCTTGGCACAGATGCCGAACCACTCCTCGTTCATGTTGTTTCGGCCCTCTACAAAGTCCTCGGCGTAGCCAGCGTTCGGCCAGCTTGCGTTGGCATCTTGGATGTCCAGGTTCTCGGTCTGCTAGTACTTCCACCAGCCATCGGACCACTGGAAGACGTAGCCGCCGATAGCGTTGCCAACACCGGGCCCGGCGTAGGTATGGTTGTAGATGTCCAGCCACTGGGCCTCGACGTAGTAAGCTTGCGTCAGGGAGTCTTCCTGCCCGGCCGCAGCATCGAATGCGTCGGCGCCAAACTCGGTGTAGACCACGGGGACATCCAGGGTGTCCTGGACCCGCTGATACAGATCTCGGCCGTTCTTTCCTCGATAGACGTTGGTGCCGAAAATGTCCAGGTTGGGCACCTCCTCGGCAATCACGTCGAGAAAGCCCAGGTCGCCGTTGGCGATGGCCACGGGGTGCTCAGGATCGATCGTGTGGATGGCGTCGACCGCTTCCCCCATCAAGCTGTAAAGAAAGCGTGCGCGTGCATCCTCTTGGTCCATGTCGGGCAGGGCTTCGATCTCAAAGCTGCTCCAGTACAGGCCGTAGTTGTTCTCGTTCCCGAGCACGTAGAAGAGCACGCCCTCTACGCCTTTGAAGCGCTCGGCCGACGCCAGGGTCTGTTCGAGAATCAGCTCGCGGGTGCGCGGGTCGGAGTAGTCGGTGACCGGAACCCAGGCGCCGTCAATATTTAGGCCGTAGCGACCAAACAACGGATTCACCATCGTATAAATGCCGTAGTTCTCGTAGATCCACGTCACCCATCTCGGGGGAATGTCGTCGTACTGGCGGATGCTGTTGACACCGGCTGCACGCAGCATGGCCATCTCTCGGTGCAGCACCTTCTCAATGAAGGCGTCGTCCTGCACCCATAGGCTGTAGTTGTAGTTCTCGCCGACGGGCACGTAGCCCCAGTTCATGCCTTGTACGAAGAAGTCCTCGCCTTCGACCTGGAGCTTGTGCCCTGAGGCGTCGGACAGCACGGTGACGTCTTCGGCGTATGCCGTAGAAGAAGCCATGGCGCTAACAAAAAGAAGCGCCAGTCCGGCTGTCCGAGTGGCCATGATTACTCTTCAACCTTGTACAAAGACATGTTGTCGAAGTAGACGCTTCCGCCGTCGTAGCAATCGCCTTCGGCCTCTCCAGCGCAGTGCCAGTATTCGATGGCGGCCTGCACCTTGGTGGCGCCCTCTGGAATGACTCCAGTGACCGAGAGCTGGGTCCAGGTGTCGGTCGCGGCGTCCATGCTGAGGGCCGCCGAGGCGGAGTTGCCGAAGTAGGTGTAATCATCGTTGAAGTACTTGAGCCAAAGGACGCCGTAGGTCTGCGCGCTCTCGATTGGGTCACCGCTGTAGATGAAGGCATCGCCCTGGAAGGTGTAGGTCTCCCCCGCGACGACGCTGAACTCTTGGTAGATGGGGGTCTCGGTCTCGTAGCCAGTGAACACACCGTAGAGCTTGACGGCCTTGGTGCCCTCTATTGCCTCAAAACCAGGGCCCTCCGGGTACATCGACTCCCCGTTCTCGACCACTGCGTAGTTTGTGCGGTCACCAGGGAAGATGAGCCAGCTGCTGTCCCATCCGGACTCAAAGCTGGGGTTCAGCAGTATGTTGTCGGGCTGTGGGTCGGTGTCCGCGTCTGCGTCGCTGTCGGCATCGGCGTCGGCGTCGGCGTCGGAGTCTGCATCCGAGTCGCTGTCGCTGTCGCTATCAGAGTCCGCGTCTGTGTCTGCGTCAGCTTCCGAGGTGGTGTCTTCGGTGTCGTCGACCGTGTCGTCAGTACAGCCAACGTTTAGGGCGAATCCGAGAAGAAAAAGTACGCTGGTAGTCATTGGGGGGCCTCTGATTGAGCGCCAGCCAAAGCCGGCATTGGGGTGAGTAAAGAATGGTCATTTAGGGCAGCTTGGAGAACCAGTGTCGCGGCACCTTTGGCCACCGCCTGTGGACCGATTTGGGACAGCACAACGCGTGAGCTCTCCACGGTGCTGAAGAGCGCTCTCTCTTCGACCGCCTGGGTCAAAGGGGTGAGCAGCAGGTCGCCGGCTCGCGTCAGCGCTCCACCCAGGATGATCCGAGCGGGGTTCATCAAGTTGAGCAGGTTGGCTACGGCGATTCCCATGTAAGTCCCTGCATTCTTGATAGCCCTGATAGACGCTAAATCCCCAGCGTTTGCATTTTTTATCAGCGACTCCAAGTCCGTTCCGACTTGGCGCTCAAGTGCCTCCCGACCAACCATGGCCTCCAAGCAACCCCGCAAGCCGCAGCGGCATAGGGGGCCATTGGCGTCGATGGCCGTGTGACCGATCTCGCCTGCGATACCGCCCGAGCCCCGGTAGACCTGGCCGTTGATGATCTGCCCGGCGCCGACACCGGTAGCCAGCTTGATGTAGCTAAAGTCACCGACATCTCGACCGGCGCCCCACCAGAGCTCGGCCAGGGCGCCCAAGTTGGCGTCGTTGTCCATCATGACCGGCACGCCAAAGCGAGCGCGAAGTTGATCGGCTGGTCGAATGTCCCGCCAGAGTGGCAGGATGTTCAGGTCGAGCACATCGCTCTCGGTCAGGGGACAGGGCACCGCCAGGCCGATGCCAGCCAGCGCGCTGCTGTTCAGTTTTAGCTCGGACAACATCTCGTGGATGTGGGTCTCCATGCGCTGCAAAGCCAGCTGCGGTTGGCCCTGAACGTCCACGGGCTCGCTGCGAGTGCTCAGAAAGTTCCCCTGCAGGTCGGTCAACACAGTGGAGATGTGCGACGCCCCCATCTCGATTCCCACCAAGAGTCGAACCCGCTCGTTCACGCGGAGCAGGGTGGACGGCCGACCGCCGCTGCTTTGGGTGGACGACTCTTTCACCACACCAATCTGAAGCAGACCACCGACGATTCCAGTGACGGTGGATCGGGAGAGCCCAGTGGTTCGTGCAATGTCAGCGCGTGAATAGTTTCCAGCCCAAATCAGGTGCAGCACTGCGGCGGTGTTGTGGGCACGCAACATGCCCTGGCCGCGGCCATTCCGTCTTTGTTCGTTCGGCGAATTAACAAACATGAGAGCAGGCTAATGGATGAAATTGGACGGGTCAAGGGTCCCGGCCAGTTTATTCCACAAGGCATGCCTTGGCCAATCAGAAGGCTTCAGCTTCAGCGGACCCTGCGTGTCGAGGATTCATTGATAAGAACTTCTGCTTTCATTCTGCAGTAGCCAAGATCGAACCCCTGCTTTTGATGGGCGGAACGGACTCCGAACTCTCCCTCGAATTGTCCTTCTCTTGGGAACAAGAAGCAGGGGAAGCCTCACGCCAATTGGCCATGAGGATCGGAGACTTGAGTGCTCAGTCCAAGGGGGGGGCCATCTTGCATGGTCTAGTGAAGTTGAGGGCCGAGTTTGGGGTTTGGTGCTGATCCAGTGTGACCAGCACCCGGGCCCCGTCGCAGTCCCGTCAAGGTGTGGGCCCCCGTATGCAGTCGCCATGTACGCCGGGTCCCCCCATCACCCACCTCACAGTGGCGGTCAACCCGGGTGCACGCTCCTTGGGGGCCGCGAATAAGAAAAGGCCGCTTGAACTGGACGGCGCTCCCCTCCAGTAAGCTCTGGCGACCATCCAAGGCTTCTCTATGTCTGCTCCCAAGCTCGGCCTTCGCGAGAACCTCGCCCAGTTTTTCCTGCTCGTGGTTGTCAATGCTTTCGTAGGCGCCATGGTGGGCATGGAGCGCAGCATCCTCCCGGCCATCGCCGAGGAGGAGTTCGAGCTGGTCGCCCGCACAGCCATCCTGAGCTTTATCGCGGTCTTTGGAGTCACCAAGGCCCTGACCAACTACTTCGCCGGGCGTCTCTCGGACCGCTACGGCCGCAAGCCCATCTTGGTCTTGGGGTGGTTGGTCGCCGCGCCCGTGCCCTTTCTTTTGATGTGGGCCCCCAGCTGGTCTTGGATTTTAGCCACCAACGTGCTCCTGGGCATCAGTCAGGGTCTGACTTGGTCCACGACTGTGATCATGAAGATCGACCTGGCCGGCCCCAAGAAGCGTGGATTGGCCATGGGTTTTAATGAGTTCGCTGGCTACTTCGCAGTGGCCCTATCGGCGCTGGCCACAGGCTTTGTGGCGGCGGAGTACGGCCTGCGTCCCGAGCCCTTCTGGCTGGGGGTCGTCTTTGTCGCTGTGGGTGGGTTCTTGTCTGTATTCTTAGTCCGAGAGACCCAGGGGCACGTGCTGCTGGAGTCCAAACAGGCGGGTACCCAAGAGACTCTGTCCGCAGTCCAGGTCATCAAGCGCAGCTCTTTCAGCGATCCAGACCTGTCCGCGGCCAGCCAAGCCGGGCTGTTCAACAACCTGAACGACGGCATGGCCTGGGGTCTGTTTCCACTGCTGTTTGCCGCGGCCCAGATGACCCTGTCTCAGATCGGCATCTTGGCCGCGATCTACCCAGGTGTCTGGGGCCTGGGGCAGCTCTTCACCGGTGCCTGGTCAGACCGGGTCGGACGCAAGAAGCTGATTGTGGCCGGCATGTGGATCCAAGCCGTCGGCATTGTGGTCATCGCTTTGGGCAGCACCTTCGGAGTGTTCGCCGCCGGCGCGGTCTTGCTG
>CAJQPC010000276.1 GCA_905480105.1 uncultured bacterium
CAACGGGACAGGAGCCACGGTGAACTTTGGCGACTTCACTGTTGCCAATACGAGCTCCACTGATCTCTCAGGAACTTTGAATGTAGACGGGGAATCTGACCTCAACAACAACCTCCGGGTGAACAATACGAGCTCCACTGATCTCTCAGGAACTTTGAATGTAGACGGGGAATCTGACCTCAACAACAACCTCCGGGTGAACAATGCGAGCTCCACTGATCTCTCAGGAACTTTGAATGTAGACGGGGAATCCGACCTCAACAACAACCTCCGGGTGAACAATGGAAGTTCCTCTGACCTTTCAGGATCGTTGAATGTTAGTGGAGCCACTACCCTTCAATCATCCCTCGATGTAAATGGCACATCCGATCTGAATGGACAACTCACGGTTACTGCCAGCACCTCTGGCAGCAGTTCCAATTTCAACGCTTACCCTCTTCGGGTTCAAGGCGCTAACCAGGGGGTAGCCATTAAAGTGAATGGCAACCGAAACAATGACAAGAATTTCATCACTTTCATGGATGCCGCCGGAGTACAGGGCAGAATTGAAGGTCAAACAACCAGTGAATTACAGTCAAGCTTCCCGTACATCTGGTCCAACACTATGGAAGCGTTGTCTACAGTATTCCAAACTGCCATCGTCATAGCTGACATTGCAGGGGTAGACGATTTTGATGCTGCTGCTGTCGGCGGGTTGGAACTTGTTCAGCAAATCGCACAGTGGCTCGAGTTGAACATCACGGCAACGAATGAAATTGGGATTGCATATGAATCCGGGAGCGGCGATTATGCCGAGTGGTTGAAGAAAATGAACCCTGAAGAAATCTTTAGCCCAGGTGATATCGTGGGTGTCTTCGGAGGAGAAATATCCAAATCAACGGAGGGAGCACATCATTACATGGTCATTTCCAAAAGCCCCATCGTTTTGGGGAATATGCCTCCCAATGGCCAGGAGCCTGCTTATGAAAAGGTCGCCTTCATGGGACAAGTCCCTGTGAAGCTTCGTGGAGAAGTTAGAAAGGGTGATTACATCCTTTGCTCGCATCTGAATGATGGCATTGGCAGGGCAGTATCACCTGAAAACATGAAGCTTTCAGATTTCAATCAAATCGTGGGTGTTGCATGGTCTGCAAGCCTTGCTAAAGAGGGGTTCTCCATCGTGAACGTTGCCGTTGGCATCAATTCAAACGATATGTCAGCACAGGTAGCAGACTTGCAACAAGAACTTCATTCCGTGAAGGGTGAATTGAACAATATCATTCGCTACCTCACCGCTTCTGACCCGGACTTTAATATTGCTTTATTTGACAGCGCAGTTGAGACAGATACTGAGCAAGAGGAATCTCAACAAGAAACCAGCCCTGCCCTCAACTTCTCGGAAAAAGTGGAAACCATCAAGATGACTTTCGAGGAGAGTGGCGAAGAAATCGATACAATTTTGAGTGAGACACGTGCACTTTTGGACTCCAAGGGAATTGACTATCGAAAGTTCGAACAGACCCATCGTTTGGTCACGGACAAAGATTACTTGATGCAAAACCTGATCCAACTGCAAGCGCAGCGCTGATCTCCTCTCCGCTGAAGTCCTTGTGGGGACGATGGCCTTCCGGATGAATGGCTGCGCCCTGGCTCCTGGGTGCTGGATCTCTCGGGTCACTACCGTGTCCGCTGTGCCGAAGATTCGGAAGGGCTTCTTCCTGGTGCGCCTGGTCCCCGCCTTGGTTCCCAGCTCGACCAGGTGGGCGTAGCGTCCACCAGCACGGCCGCCTTCAGCTGAAGGGCCGATCCGCACCCTCGCGTGCACCTTACCGGTGCCGCTGGCTGCGTTCACGATGTTGTACACCTTCACCACGATGCTGTCCTTCAGCGTGCCGGTCTTCTTCGGTGCCAGGTTGCGCATCTCGGTGGCGATCGGGCGACCGGCAGCTCGCAGCCCCTGGTCGAAGAGCTTCTTCAGCTTGTCCGGATCCAGGGCAGCCAAGGCTTGGATGTGCTTCTCGAAGTCCTTCGGGTCGATCTGGAAGGTGCTCGTGCTTCTGAATTGAGAGGTGCGGGCCATTTAGTCGTTGTCTCGTGCTTCGGCGATGATCCGCAGCCCCTCTTGGCGGCCGATCTCCGAGAAGCTGGTGATGTAGTAGGGCTCGGTGCCGTCCAGGATCCGGTAGGACGCGCTGAAGTTGTCCAGGTAGCGGATGGTGAACTGCTTCCTGCGGACGGTCACCCGCTGGTCCTCCTCCTCCTTCTCTCCTGCGGACAGATCCTTCACCTGTGCCCACACCTTGCTGATGAGGGCCCAGGTCAGCACCGGTTGGTTCCAGTCGTCTGTGCTCGCCGATGATCTCTGCAGCGAGATGCGCCGATCCATGCGTCCTGGCTCCATCAGATTGCTGCCTTGCGGTGCTTGTCCATCAGATACCGGGCACCGCTGGGCAGCTGCTGGGCGTTTACTCCCATTGTCACGTCTTTGCGGTGCTCGTACAGGTGGCCGACGATCAGCAGCATGGCCTGCTTCAGGGCATCTGGAGCCGCTGTGTAGCCTGCGCTGCCGGAGATCTCGACCACGTTCACCCGGTCGTCCACGTCGGTGGGCTCCTCCTCCAGCTGGATGCGGATCGGGTAGCTGGCCAGGTCGGTGTGGTAGTCAGCGGTGGATACCGTCTGCAATGTCCCGGTGCTGTCGGTGTACTTGACGCTGGTCACCGCAGCCTCCGGGCCGATGTGCACCCGCATGATCCCGTAGAAGCGGTCGGCGAAGTACGTCCAGTTGCAGCTGGCCAGGTAGGTGCCGATGTACTCCTCCACCACCTCCCCTGCTGCCCGGATCAAGGTCTGGATCAGCTCATCGTCGTCGGTATGATCTACCCGCAGGTGCAGCTTGGCGGAGGCCAGGCTGACCACATCGGTGTAGGTCGTGGTGGTGGTGCGCTTCAGGGTCATGTAGATGGGATGCGGAGAGGAGGGGCGGCCGGATCGCCGCCCCCCCCATCTCCTGGTTCAGATTAGACCGTGGTCGGGGTCGTGTTGGCAGTGAGTCCAGCCAGGATGCGGCCGGAGCCGGTCCGGCGGATCGCTCCGTCGGCGTAATAGTCGGCGATCAGGCGCACCACCCCGGTGTGGGCCGAGGTGTAGGGGTCAATCGTCACGTCGAGCTGACCGAAGACGGCATAGAAGATGTCGGCCGGGTCCAGGAAGAAGATCGGCCGGATGCTGATCGTGTCGTTCGTGTCCGTGATACCGGAGAAGTAGGTGTCCGCGACGACCGTCTGCGTGGCTGCATTGGTCGAGGTGAAGACCGGGTAGCCCAGGATCTCGTTCCCGCTGTTCAGGATCGCACCACCAGAAGACTGGGAGACCTGCTTCAGGAAGCTGGCCATCGTCGGATCCATGAGCATGGCCAGGTTCTGGCCGCTCGGGTTCTGGCTCAAGAAGCCGCCCTCGTGGTTGGTCAAGTCCAGATAGTCGGTGGCCGAGGCACTCGTGCCAGAACCGGTGGATCCGTCGGTGATGTTTCCCGCCGTTGCCAACTGGGTGAAGATGTCGTCGATCATGTCCTCGTCCAGCTTGTTGGCGATGGCATTGGCCATGTCGGCTTGAATCACGCTGTCCAGGTTGGCAGCAGATTGCACCAAGAGCTGACGGGAGAGATCCATCCGCATGGCGAATCGCTTCGGGCTCAAGGTCACCGTCTGGAAGTCGCCGTCGATGTTGTTCACCGTGGCTCCCTCGTTGGTCTCCGTGGCGGCCTCGTTGGGCAGGCTCGGCAGAACCACGTCGCCCTGGGCCTGGATGCGGGTCGCGCCCATGCGCTCCAGCACCGGCACCGGGCGCAAGCCCTCGACCATTGCTGCCACATCGGTGCCGATGATGCCGGACTGCCCCTGCAGGGTCACACTGTTGCCAGGTGAGCTGCTGGTACCGTAGGGCTCATTGGCTCGGCCCTCCACCAGCATGGCCGGCAGGGTGAGGTTGCCGCGGGTCGTCTTGCCCATGGCCGCCAGCTCGCGCCGGCCCTCTTGGCTCATCTCGGCCTCGATGCCGTTCAGGTGGCCCTTGTTCACGATGTCGGAAATGGCCTTGGAGATGCTGAAGCGGCCGCGGATCTCCTCGACCTCCTTCTTCTCTGCTGCAGCGGGTGCTGCGACCTCGGCGACATTGCGGAGGAGCACCTCCTCGGTCTTCTCGGCTTGGACGATCTTCTCGTCCAGGGTGTTCACCTCGGTGTGGATCTCGCCCTGGCGGGCTTCCTCCTCGGTGTTGAAGTCGCGCTCCTCGGCTCCCGCCAGGTCCACGATCTTCTGGAGCTCATCAACGAGCTGGGCCCGTTGCTCCTTCAGTTTCAAGCTGTGCTTCATGTGTTCAGGTTGTAGATGGCCAGCTGCGCCACCGCTCGGTCCCGCTTGGTCGTGGGTGCTGGCTTGGGTTGTGTGGGTTGTTGGGACCTTATCGTGGCGGTCGTGGCCGGGCTGGCCGGTGTGACGACCGGGGAGATGTCGTGAAGGCGGACTTGCTGGATCGTCCTCCGATCGCGTCCTTCCTCCGTGGTGTCCCAGCTGTCGCTCTCGATGGAGAAGGCGAAGCTGGACTGGGAGACCAGCCCGTCCCGGATGCTGATCGCCAAGTCCTGGGCGTAGGACTGCTCCCCCAGGCTGAAGCGATACTTCAGGCCGGTGTCGTCTGTCCATAGCTCCAGGCCGGCTCCCGTGCGGGCCAGGATCTGGTTCTGGTCGTGGTTAAACAGGGCCACCACATCCAGGGCGGAGTCTTCCAGGGCAGCGTCGAAGGCCGACCGCTCGACCCGCTCGATGAAGGGGCCCATGTCGTACGGGGTCTCGAACATTGCCGCGTATCCCTCGACCGTGCGACCGTCTCCGGCCTCCTGGTCTCTTGTCTCTACTGGCTGCAGCGTGAAGCGTCGCTCGATTGTAGGCTGCTTCTCGATTGGTTCTTCTGTCATTGTGTTGGTTCGCTTGTGATCTTGGCAGCGTAGCCCTCCATCGCGGAGACGGGGAGCTGGTTCACCTGGACCAGGTGCTGGTCTCCTGCTGGGCCGATTGGGTTCAGCTGCTCGGCTGCCCTCACCTCGTTGATGGAGAGCCACCCCGAGGCCAGGGCGGACTGGTAGTACTCGCTCCGGCTGCTGGTGTCGCCGCGCAGGATGCTGTTCAGGTCGAAGCGGGGCACGATCTGGCCCCTCTCCCCTTCCCGCAGCAGCTTGGCTGCGATCTCGTCCTCGATGCGACGGCACCAGGGCACCAGGGTGTGCTTCACGTACTGGAGATCCTGGTGCTCTGCCCCGTTGTAGCTCACGTTGGCCTGGAGGCCGATCATCGAGCCGGGCACCTGGAAGATCCGGGCCACCTCCTCTGCCCCGTGCACCCGCACCTGGACGTACTCGGACTCGGCCATGCTCATCTTCATGGGTTCATACTTGAGGCCGTGCTCCAGGATGGCAACCTGGTGGGCATTGCCCAGGCCCCCGTGGGTGACCTGCCAGGATTGGCGGAGCCGCTCGTATTGCTCCGGCGACAGCGTGCGATCGGTCGACAGCACGCCCCCGACGTTGCCCCCGCTGCCGTAGAACCTGGCCGCGAACTCTTGCGCAGCCAAGGCGAGGCCGATCCCTTCCATGTGCTGGCGGATCGGCGAGGTGCTCCTAAAGCAGCGGATGATCAGCAGATCCTCGGGGAAGAGTGGCTCCGGCAGGTCGCGGTGGATGTAGGCCTCCTGGTCGGACATCTTGTGCCGGCTCATCTTGTCGGCGGTCAGCAGGTGCAGCTGCACTGGGCGGCCGGTCACGTCGCCCCGCTCGATCAGAGCGAAGCCCTGCCCGTGGATCAATGCGTCGGAGATGATCAGCTCCCAGAAGTCGTAGGCCGTCATGGCCTCGTGGGGGCTGCTGTTCACCAGGG
>CAJQPC010000277.1 GCA_905480105.1 uncultured bacterium
GCCAATGGAAGCAGGTCGCGGGCTTGCCGCTGCCGGGCCTGAGGCTGGCGGGCGTTTGTTCCTGGTAGATGTCCTTCCAGGCGTTGGAGGCCACGGCCTGCTCCAGGTAGTCCGCGACGGTGATGAACATGAGCAGCGCGCAGTCTTGGGCCGTGACCTGGACCGTGGGGGAGCCGGCGATGGCGGCATCGGTGGCGCGATTCCAGCGCACCTCCAAGCCCTGCGCGGGAAGGGCTCCGGTGCGCAAGATGCAGTCCATGATGCTCCCCCGGTGAACCGCGCCGAAGAGGTGGACCAGGCGCTCAGCCTCCGGGCCAACCAGGGCGCGTAGGGCGGCGCGGTCCTCTGCCACTTCGGAGCGGGCCAGGGCGAAGTAGAACAGGTCCCCGGAGTAGGCCGTGTGCAGCAGGCCGGCCCGGCAGGCGGCTTGGGGCAGGCCCCAGGCCGCGCAGAGGGCAAGGGTGCCGCGTAGGTGCTCCCGGAAGGTGGCCCGGGCGTGACCGAACTCGGCGACGGCTTGTGTCTGATGCAGCCACGCGTCAAAACGCGGCCAGTCGGGATCGAAGTGTCCCCAGCGTTCGTAGATCAACGCCTGGGTCATGGGCGAGGGCTTTGGCAGCCGCTTGGTGGGGGCCGGGGCGGTGCTGGGCGTGTGTGCGCTGTCGGCTGTGGCCGGGACCATCGTCATGGGACCTCGTGGGATTCGGTAAACAGTACACCCCCGCAGGGCGGATTCAGAACTCGATGACCCTGCTGATCCGGGAGAGCGTGGTGGGGCCATGCTTCGAGTCCAGGGTGTAAGCCGGCTCGGCCAGCACGCTCTTTATGAAGTCGGTCTGCTCGGTGCCCAGGGTGTCCCAGCCGCTCATCGGCTCGATGCGCTGCTCGGCGATCTGCTCAGTTAGGTCGAAGCTTGGCTCCCGTCGGGCGTGACCTTTGCTGGAGGACCCAATGAGCCGACAACGCGACCGCCCGAAACTTGTGGAGGCCCCGTGGCAAGGTTGTTCGTTCCATTGCGACGGAAGTGGCGGCTACATTTATTCCACCTTTCCGTGATTGGGAAGGTACTCCCTATGGCATTTTTGTTGCTCCCCAAAGACCGTTCAAGCTGTAGCAACCCTGATGATCTTTGACCTCTGACGACTGTGGTTGAAAGTGCCAAAAAGAATCGGGTCCAAAGGAAGGGTCAGCTGCGAACGCCGGAATGCTGATCGTGACCTGCCTCCGGCAGCGATGCTGAGTCCAACGAGCGCTGTATTTTCCAGGCGGGAGGTCGGATTGCGCTGTCAAAGACAGGGTGCTCCGGACACGTTTTCACCGTGCAGGATGTACCCCCTTGACCAAAAGCAGCCAGACCTAAAAAACCGACGAAGCCCATGGGCCACACCTCGGGGTCAACAGCATCCGGACCCTGCGCTTTTTCCAGGCCGTATCCAAAGAGCAAGTCAACGTGAAGTTTCCCCTCGGTTGGGCACCACTGACCCGTCAGGAACGCTTTCAAGGTGTCGGAATCGGGTGTGGCCTGGGCGACAGATGGAAGAGCAGGGTCAAGCAAAAGCAATAGGTAAGTGCAAAGGGAAGCTTCCATGACAGGTTCAAGTTTGGCGAAGAATCATACCAACTCTCCAGCCCCCACAAGCCGCCGCTTCACTGTGCTCTTCGGGACTCAACCTGCATTCCTGACGCTTGTGACGTGATGATGAAGGTTTCGATGTTGCTTTCATGACAGTAGCTTCAGGCGAGCCTTGGCTTAGAGACGCAAGGTCCAGCGCCGTCTAAACGCGGTTCTACGGTGCCTCTAAGTCTCTGTTTATGAGCTCAATCACCCCTCAGGCTGCGTGGTTGTGGAGCTTTTTCAGCTCCTCGACCACCACAGGCGCGAGAATCAGCAGCCCGAGCACGTTGGGCACGCAGAGTACGAACACCATCGCGTCGCTAAAGTCGAGCACAGCGTCCAGTTTGATGGACGCGCCGATGATGATGAAAACGCAGAACGCCACTTTGTAGGCCGTCTGCCATCCAAGGGATGGGCCGATGAGGTAGGCCAGCCCTTTCATGCCGTAATAGGACCAGGAGAGCATCGTCGAGACCGCGAACAAAACAGCCGCCACCGCCAGCGGGTAGGGGAACCACCAGACCGTGCGGCCAAAAGCATCCGAGGTCATCGCGACACCCTTCAGACCCGAGTCCATGAACTCCGGCCAGGTGACAGAGGCCACTCCGATCACGAGCGCAGTCAGCGTGCAGATCACGATGGTGTCGATGAAGGGCTCGAACAAGGCGACCAGTCCCTCGGTGGCCGGCAGTCGGGTGCGGACCGCTGAATGGGCGATGGCCGCGGATCCGATGCCGGCCTCGTTGCTGAACACCGCGCGCTGCACACCCACCACAAGGGTCCCGATCACCCCGCCGGCAAGCGCATCGCCGTTGAATGCACCCTCCAGGATGGAGAGGACCGCCGCTGGAAGTGCGGTGATGTTGAAGGCGATGACCGCAATCGCTCCTAAGAAGTACAGCCCGGCCATGAAGGGAACCAGCCGCTCGGTCACCTTGGCGATGGACCGGATACCGCCCAAAATCACGCCTCCGACGACCAAGGCCAAGACCAGCCCCACGGCCCAACCGTAGCCATCGATGGGACTGGCATCCCCGCCAGTGACTGCCCGGATTTGCACATAGGCTTGGTTGGCCTGAAACATGTTGCCGGCCCCCAGACATCCGATCATGATGCCGACGGCGTAAAATCCACCCAGGGCGCGTCCGGCCAGATTCCAGCCGCGCTCTTCTAAGCCGCGCCGCAGGTAGAACATGGGGCCGCCAGAGACGGTGCCATCTGGATGCACGGTGCGGTAGCGAACACCGAGCGTGCACTCTGCAAATTTGGTGGCCATTCCAAGAAAGCCGGCCACAATCATCCAGAAGGTTGCACCTGGGCCGCCCGCGGCGATCGCCACGGCAACGCCGCCGATGTTTCCGATGCCGACGGTGCCCGAGATGGCCGTTGTCAGTGCCTGGAAGTGGGTGATTTCACCCGGAGCGTCGTCTTCGTCGAACTCTCCTCGCAGGGAGCGAATCGCAAGAGGAATCCCGCGAACGTTCACGAACTTGAAGTAGAGCGTGAAGAAGATGGCCCCTGCCAGGAGCCAGAGGACCACCAGGGGGACACCAACGCCCCAGATGGGAACCTCGACGAATACGAGATCGAAGAAGGCTTTGCTCGCAGGCGCCAGGGCTTGGTTGATCTGTTCGTCGATGGTCGATGGCGGCAAGAGAACTCCAGGTGCAGGTGCAGCTGACTCTAAGGGTTTGAACTCAGGCATTCATAGGTGTCTGCTTCGATGCGCTTCCACGTCGCAACAGGCCCCGGGAACTCCTGGCACACGCCAACAAACAACTCGTTTGTGATTCCGCTGGCTGAACAGTCGCTCGAGTTCGGGTGGTTTGTGTAGGTGATGCGGTCGTCGAAGCACGCCAGCTCGCTGATGGACGAGTCGGGCGTTGTGTTGCAGGCCACCGTCGTATCCAGCTCCACGACGCTGTTTGCCGACGGCAGTTGGGTGCACGCGGCGTCTGTGTAGACCGTAAAACGAACGCTGGTTTCCGATGACGGATTCCCGCTGTCATCGGCGGCGGTGGGTTCAGAGGCGCACCCATGGGCGAGAAGGAACAGCAGGCAGAAGAGTGGTGGACGGTTCATTGTTCAACCCCAGTTTGGGTGGGCGGCAGCGGCTTTGGCTCTGCGAAGGTTCACTGTCTCGAGAGCGTCTGTGGTCCTGTGGGGGACGCATCCTGTTGCTTGCTAAATGAAGAACTTGCCGACTGCAGCTCCGCAACCTTCCCAGTTGACCAGGATGTTCTCTGGGGACTTGAGTTCCTTCTCCGGCCGAATAAGGTTTGGGTAGCCGGTCCACTGCTTGGGGCCGTAAAAGTTGCCGGACTTGGCTTGCGGATCCATGCAGGCGCGGATGATGCCGGTCGCACCGTCCTCTGCAGACTGAGCCTGGTCCATGAAGGGGGAACCCGCGTCCATCCCCCCGGCTTTCTCCGTCGTGTGGGCAAGCTGGGTTCTCGCCAAACCAGGATGGGCGAGCAGCGCCTTGACGTTGTGAATTCCGGCCTTTTCGAGTCTGTGCTTCAATCCGTAGGTAAACGCACAGTTGGCCAGCTTGCTCTGGTGGTAGCGCTCCCAACGCGGTCCGCCGATTCGCCCCTGCCCTGGGTCGTCCCCATCTCCGCCAAGGTTTCCACCGTTCTTTCTGAAATACTTGGCCTCGAGCGGTCCTCCAATCCGCGCCATCGACGTGTGGTTGACGATGCGTGCGTCGTCGCTTTGGAGCAGCAGGTCGAACAGGGCCTTGGTGAGCAGGAAGTGCGAGAGGCAGTTGGTCTGCATCTGTACGTCGTAGCCGTCCCTGGTTGCCTCATCCGGGAGCGCCATGACACCGGCGTTGTTGCACAGGACATCGATTCGGTCGGTATTTGAACGGATCAGCTTAATGGCCGATCGAACGCTCCCAAAGTGCTGCAGGTCGCAGGTGACCGCATGGAACTCACCGCCTGGGACGTCGGCCTGAAGGCGCTCCATGGAGCTGGCGGACCGAACGCTCTCTCGATTGAGAAGAACCACAATGGCGCCGCGCTTGGCCATCTCTCGTGCGCACACGTAGCCTGTGCCGCTGGTCGTTCCTGTGATCACGGCCAGGCGGCCCGTCATGTTCCGGGTGTGGTTGGCGATTACCCGGTCGAGATGGACCGTTTCGATGGGCTGGGTCATGCCATGCTTCCTGTTGTTTTGTGGTCCCGCTTTGGGTACGGCCTGAGCCCTAACAGCATCTCTGACTCCTCCGTGAGCGGCTGAGCGGCCAGCTCTGGGTCGGTGTACGCTTTTAGGCTCTCTTTAAGCAGAGCATAGACCGCTTCTCGCTTCTGGCTGGCGTCCACCTCGACCACCTTGGACTGACTGCGAAACAAGTCCAGAGTGGGGAGCGTCTTGGCCTTGAAGGTATCGAAGCGTAGCTTCATGCTCTCTGCGTTGTCATCGCTGCGGCCGGAGTACTTGGCTCTGCCCAAGATGCGCTTCTCTAGCTCCGCATAGGGGCACTCAAAGTGGAGCATTGTGGGGAGCTCTGCCGTGTTGCCAAAGACTTGGTACCAGCCGTCCATGTTGTCGAGTGAGCGTGGAAAGCCATCGAGTAGAAAGTTGGTCTTGCCTTGCAGGCGCATGGCGTTGTCCATCGCCTGCTTTAGGAGGGTCACCGTGATCTCGTTTGGCACAAGCTCCCCAGCGCTGATGTATCTCTCGATGGTGGCGGCAGTCTCGCCTCCCAACTTTCGCTCGGCGCGAAGCAGGTCTCCTGTTGAGAGATGGGTCCAGCCCAGCTGTGTTGCGGCCAGTGAGCACATGGTGCCCTTGCCGCTTCCAGGGCCACCTAAAACGAAGAACACGTTCGGCTCAGGGAGAGGCTCTCTGGGATCAAAGTGATGGATCACCAGCTTGGGGGCAGGCGCGACACCCTTCTTGTAGACGTGCCATTCCCGCCCGCAAGGGGGGAGCGCGTCTTCGCTGGTGATGTCGTAGGCTAAGTGCCCATCAAGACGGCAGATTCGCCAGGAGGTGTAGCTGTTTGAGTAGGAGAGCGCGGGGCTTCGCTCGCACTTCCCGTCGGCTCGGTCCCAAGCCATTTTTCCGTTCCAGTAGCCAAGACTCGATGTGGTTCCGGACTCGGACGTGGCGGAGGGCGCAGTAGACGGCACAAAGAGTCCGTCTACGTCGGGATTGCCGGCTCCCGTAACTTGGATGAACAGGGTATTTGGCACGGGTGCGTTGGAGCTCAAGACCTTCTCCTTGGTGGGTGGCACTGCACTGGCATGCAGTTGTCCAGGTGGCAGACCGTAGCTTAGTCCTGGTCAGCTGGGGCGCCCTTCGAGACCGCGTCGGAACGCATCTAAGAGCGGGGCTTGATGCTCCCTGGGATTTGGTCACGTCCTAAATGTTGCGTCGTGGCTACTGGGTCGGTCCACGAGGTGCCCCCCCCCGGTGCAAGCCATGCGGCAAATGCGACGGGGCCCGGTTGGAGTCCCTCTGAAAGCCAGGGATTCCGGTCGTTTTGAGAGTGGGGTGCGGTATAGCATGCTCTGCATAGCCCCAAGGCCGCCCATGTATAGCTTGTTCTTGCTGCTCCTCTCCCCAGCCTGTAGAACCGCCAAAGACTCCGTCGACACCGCCGCACCGGTGGTGGACCAGGACGGGGATGGGGTCCCTGAGGATCAGGACTGCGACGATGACAACCCAGATGTTGGGCCGGGCGCGGTCGAGATCTGCGACGGTCTAGACAACGACTGTAATGGGGAGATCGACGATGCCGCCGGAGACCTGTGGTACCTGGACGCCGACGGGGACGGCTTTGGGGACGCAGCCGATTCCGAGCAGTCCTGTGACGGAAGCGGAGCCGATGGGGCTGTCCGTGTAGCAGACAGCGGCGACTGCGATGACACCCTGCCAGAGGTATTCCCCGGTGCAGAAGAACTGTGCAATGAGCTGGACGACAACTGCGATGGCACGGTGGACGAAGACAGCGCCGTGGATGCCCTGACATGGCACGCGGATACCGATGGGGATGGCTTTGGTGACCCGGACGTCTCACGGACCCAGTGCACTGCCCCCAGCGGCTACATTCGTGACCGCTCAGACTGCGATGACCAGTCGGCGGCGGTGAATCCCGATGCAGAAGAGGTGTGCAACAGCGTAGACGATGACTGTGACGGGGACGTTGACCCGGACACATCTGTCGACGCGCTGACGTGGTACGAAGACTTGGACAGCGACGGCTACGGGCACCCAACGCGGGACACGCAAGCCTGTAGCCAGCCCAGCGGCTACGTGGCCGACGATACCGACTGTAAGCCCTACGAGGGTGCCATCAACCCTGGCGCGGTCGAGGTCTGCGATGGCAGCGACAACGACTGTGACGGGGACACGGACGAAGGGGTGCTGAGCGACTGGTACCTGGACTACGACGCCGACGGATTTGGGGACGACAGCACCTCGACCCTGGCGTGTAGCGCGCCCACCTCCTTGTACATCGCGGTAGGTGGGGACTGCGATGACACAGACACGGCCTACAGCCCCAGCGCGACCCCAGGCTGTGACGGCAACGACTACGACTGCGATGGCTTGGTGGACAGCGATGCGGACGCCGACGGCTACGCGGACCTGACGTGTGGCGGCGACGACTGCCTGGACAGCGACGCGACCGTCTACCCGGACTCCAGCGGCGACTGCGCCTTGGGCAGCTCTTGCCAGGACATTCTGACCAAGGGCTACGGAACCGCAGATGGCACCTACAGCATCGATCCGGACGGCTACGGAACAGGCGAGGACCCGGAGACCGTCTACTGCGACATGACCACCGACAGCGGCGGTTGGACCCTGATCTCCGTCAGCACAAGCGGCAGCGGCCTGGATGCAACGAGCATCGTAGACGACACATCCTTTGGCAGCCCGGACTTCTCGTCGGACTACAAAGCCATCGCGTTTTCCACGATGGACTTCACCGACCTGATGTTCGAAGACGGCACCTTGTACGCCGCGTACTACAGCGTTGGGAGCGGCTCCCAGAGCTACTACGATTTTGTCTCCGGTCTATCCGCGAACATCTGCGGCAGCACCACGACCATCAAGTACAGCTTGGCCGCGGGCACCTTCACCGGTGGCAGCCTGTGCGAGACCACCCTGTACTTCAACGCCATCGACGAGGACGGCGGCTACAACAGCACCTGCGACCCCAACGCGTTCTACTCCAGCAACGGAACGGGGCCCGGTTGGAGCAGCTACAGCAATGACGGCTGTCCCCACGATGACGCATCGAGCGCGACCTTCATCGCTCCGGGCTCACGGTTGCCTTGGGATACGAGCGCGACCTTGAACATGTACGCACGCTGAGGGGGCTGCGTGTCGGCTGGCGCATCGACGCGCTCGGCTTTAACCCCAGGCGCTCCCTGTTCATCATCACGAACGCATGTTGCTTGATTCGTATACGCCAGGCCCCCGGGCGGAGACGCACAGGGTCACGCTGGGGGATAGCCGATAGACGCGCGATTCCTTCGGAGGCCGCAGTGATGCCAAAAGAGCCCGGGCTCTACGAGTCCATTCTCACCACAGCGCTCTCACAGGCGCTGCCAGACGACGCGAATATCCGACCTCTGCGCGCCAGCGAGGCCAGTAGGCGCTTGGCGGACCACCTACGGGACCACTTGCAGCGCGCCCTGTCCAGCGTGCCCACCCAGCAGCAGCCCGCAGCCCAGATCGCCCTGGTGAACGAGCTCTTGGAGGTGGTCGAGCGCCACACCAAAGGCTTTTCTGCGGCCGAAGACGCGGTACGTGCCGAGCTGCTCCAGGGCATCGGTAGGCCCCGACCCAGGCCTCAGCTGCCGCTGTCAGAGTCGGGTCTGTATGTGAACGCGAACCGAGAGCGCTCTCTTCAGCAGGCCTTGAAGCTGGAGGCGGCTTCGGCAGACCAGATTGACCTGATCTGTGCCTTTCTGTTCTGGGCTGGCTACCGCCACCTAAAGCCCGTGCTGTCGGAACACCTGGCGCGGGGAGGGAGCCTTCGAGTCCTGACAACCACGTACTGCGGGGTCACACAAGCTCGGGTCTTGGATGAGCTGCAAGAGATGGGAGCACAGGTGCGGGTGTCCTATGAATCCGGTGCGACCCGCCTGCATGCCAAGGCCTGGATTTTTCACCGAAACAGTGGCTTTGGCACGGCCCTGGTGGGGTCCTCCAACCTGTCTCACAGTGCCCTGACGTCTGGGAAAGAGTGGAACGTACGGCTCTCACAAATCGAGAACCGATCGGTGTTTGGAGAGCTGGCTGCGGCCTTTGAGAACCACTGGCAGGACGAGGAGTTTCTACCCTACGAGCGGGACTTCTTTTTGGCAACCCTTCGTGCTGAGCGCCCCAAAGGGGAACTCCGGTCTGTCTTTAAGCTGCGCCCACGCACATTTCAGCGGGTGATTCTGGAGCGCCTCCAGGCCGAGCGCGAGCTGCAAGATCAACACAAGAACCTGGTGGTTGCTGCGACAGGAACGGGCAAAACGGTCGTCGCGGCCTTGGACTATGCGGGCCTGAACGCCCAGGCGGGCAAGCGGCTACGCCTGCTCTTTGTGGCGCACCGAAAAGAGATCTTGGCGCAGTCCAGGGACACGTTCCGCCATGCGGTTTCCGACGGCTCCTTTGGCGAGCTCTTTGTGGACGGAGAGCAGCCCCTGGACTGGGACCACGTCTTTGCCTCGGTACAGTCTCTGCAGCACAAAGACCTGTCACAGATTGATCCCAAGCACTTTGACGTGCTGATCATCGACGAGTTCCATCACGCAGCCGCCCCTACCTACACCCGGCTGCTGGAGCACTTTGAGCCGAAAGAGCTGCTGGGTTTGACCGCCACGCCTGAGCGCTCCGACGGCCTGTCCGTGCTGCGCTTCTTTGACGGCAGGGTGGCATCGGAGCTGCGCATCTGGGACGCCATTGACCGGGGGGTGTTGGTGCCCTTCCAGTATTGGGGGGTTCACGACACCGTGGACCTAAAGACGAGCTGGCGGGGGGGCCAATACAGTCCCAAGGAGCTCGATGGCTTGTACACCGGGCACCACGCGCGGGCACACCTGGTGGTAGACGCGCTCCAAGACTACATCGACGACGCCTTTAAGATGCGCGCGCTGGCATTCTGTGCCGGGGTCAACCACGCACAGTTTATGGCCGATGCGCTCACGAAAGCGGGTCTAAATTGCGCTGTGGTCATTGGCAAGACCACCAAGCTGGACCGCCGCAACGCCATCAAGGGCCTGCGCGACGGCTCTCTCCAGGTGCTGCTCACGGTGGACGTGTTCAACGAGGGCGTGGACATCCCCGAGATCGACACCGTGCTCTTTCTACGGCCCACCGAGTCCGCGACCGTGTTTCTACAGCAGCTCGGCCGAGGGCTGCGCCAACACCCCGGCAAGCGCTGCCTGACCGTCTTGGACTTTGTAGGCTTGGCCCACTCAGATTTTCGCTACGCGGACCGCTTCCGAGCCATCGTCGGCAAGGTGGGGCGCAAGGCGCTCAAGGAACAAGTCGAGCAGGACTTTCCCTTCCTACCCAGCGGCTGCTCCATCCAGCTGGACCGGGTGTCCAAGGAGGTGGTGCTCGACAACATCGCGGCGGGCCTGCGGCTGAACAAGCGCTCTCTGGCCAAGGAACTCAAGGGGTCCGGGGTGAACACCCTAAGCGCCTTTCTGCACAGCACGGGGCTGGAGCTGGAGGAGCTCTACCGCGGCGGACGCTGCTTC
>CAJQPC010000278.1 GCA_905480105.1 uncultured bacterium
CTCGCCGCAGCCCCCCCATGGCCCCACGTCTGTCGTCTCAGCGTTCAGCGCATTCCCGCAGTACATTCCTGAAGATTTCCAGATTGATCACGACCGAAAGCTCCTCTGCCTCTTCGCCCCGGGCTGCGACCACTGCCGAGACGCCATCAAGACGTTGACGAGGATGCGAGAGGAGTCCCCTGAATTCCCCCCTTTGCACATCGTCTTCATGGACGAAGCGACAGAGGAGATCCCAGTGTTCTTTGAACAAGCAGGGCACACCTACTCGTACCGCGTGGCGCCAGTCGCAGACTTCTGGAAGATGATCGACTTCTCCAGAGACACGCCGGGCGTCGTTTACCTGTGGAATGGAAACATCCGCTACTTTGCGGATGGCACTGGCGACAACGCCTTCAACGAAGAAGATCTCAAGGCTTCCCTGACGCAGCGTTGACCGCCGCCGTTACTCATACAGTCGCCGTGACGCCAACGCGGGTTTGCAGAGTTCGCTGAGATGCACATTCTCGCGGTAGACCTTCCAAGTCACTGTGGAGGTCGTGAGGGCCCACCCATGCCCGCGCTGCCAGCGCCCGAGTGCTGGGAAGCTGGCTGGAGCAGCTGCGATAGACGCCTTGGCTCGGGGTGTTAGGGATTCGTGTACCTGCGGAGAACCTGCCTTATGTTCGCTCTGAGCGCTTGCATGCTACTCGCATCTGCGTCCGTAGCCCAAGCCCAAGAAGCGCCGGAAGGCGACACCGACCGCTTTCGCTACAACAGCCTCTCTGAGCGCATGTGGCGCAGCACGGATGCCCAAGCCGCGCGTGGGTTTGGCTATTCCCTGAGCGCCTTGGGACAGGTCGTGGACCAACCTGGGGTCACCCTAGACCCCGTGACCGGTGAGTCCACGGTCTTTCTGGATCGCGCGGCGGGGCCCATCTTGGCGGCGTCGGTCTACCACGAGCGCCTGCGGGTGGGCTTGGCTCTGCCGCTCTACACGAGCAGCACGGCATCCGGCGTTTCACAGGGCTTTGTCCCGGGCGAAGCAGCCTTGGATCTCCGCGCGATCGTGGTGCCCGGCAGCCCCGGAAGCTTTGGGATCGCCATGGTGGGGGGCTTTGTCTGGCCCTTGGCAGACGGCAGCACCTTGCTGGCCCCAGTGGGAATGGGTGCGAGCGGCGGGGTGATCGTTGACTACACCTTGGGGTCTACGCTCTGGGTGCTCAACTCCCGTCTGCACTGGGCGGAGGAGACCCAACTCAGCGTGCCCATGGGACCCTTCGCCAGCTTCGATGCGGGTGTCGCTGTTGGGGTAGGCGAGCGGATCGACCTGAGCGCAGAGGTCTCCACCGACACCCAGTTGGACCGCTTCTTAGGGCTGGGCCAGGGCACCGCGGTCGAGGCCACCGCAGGTCTGCGCTTCGCCGCGAGCGAGAGCCTCGCCTTGCGGTTGGGGGTGGGTCGTGGACTCAGCGACGGCATCGGCGCCCCGAACTGGCGGGCGTTGGCAGGGTTGACCTGGGCGCCACCGGCTCAGGTTCAAGACTTGGACGGGGATGGCTTGGTCGATCTCCGAGACAAGTGTCCGGAGCGGGCTGAGGATTTGGACGGATACGAAGACCAAGATGGCTGCCCTGAATCGGACAATGACTCCGATGGAATCGTGGACATAGCCGACTCCTGCCCATTGGAGGCCGAGGACGTGGACGGCTGGCGGGATGGCGATGGCTGCCCGGAGGATGAGCGGGAGCTCACACTGCTCTTCGTGGACTGGGGCGGCCGACCTGTGGACGTGGACCAGTTGGACCTGCGGCCCCTGGGCCGTGGAGACTCCGTGGGGGCCAGCGACGTGGCCCGCTTGGAGATCCGGCTGGACCGTGGGACCTGGGAGATGCGGGCGATAGATCAAGACTTTGAGACCTTGATCCAAGGCTTTGAGGTTCCGGTTGGCGACGCGCCGCTGGAGCTCGAGGTGCAGCTGATCCAAGGCGGTCCTGTTGGACGGTCGGGCTTGGTGGTCACCGACTCAGATGGCCAGTCCATTCAGGAGTACACCGTGCTCTTGGATGACAACCCGAACCCCATCCAGAGCCAAGACGGCGAGCCCCTGCTGCAGCTCAGGCCTGGCTCGCACTCCTTGGTTGTCCAGGCGCAGGGCTTTGCAGATCAACGGGTAGACCTGGAGATCGGAGCGGGTCAGCTGGCTGCGGTCTACGCCAAGATGCAGCCACAGCTGGTCACCTTGGGGGTCGACTACATCGAGCTCTCCGAGCCCCTGGGCTTTGTGCCGGGCAGCTCCCAGCTGACCCCTCATTCCGAGCGGGTCCTGGAGCAGATAGCGCAGCTGCTCCTGGATCATCCCGACCTTCGGCATGTGCGTATTGAGGTGCACACCGCTGCAAACGCGGCTGAAAACCTGAGCCAGCTCCGCGCGGACGCTGTTGTCAGCACCCTGGTCAGCTTGGGTGTGTCGCGCGCGCGCTTGGCAGGGGTAGGTTTTGGCAGCGCTTTCCCGGTCTCTGAGAACGTCGCGGACAACGAACGGGTCAGCTTTTTTGTCGAAGCCGCCAAGCTCTGAGCGCTCAGCTCCAGGAGGCTCTCAGTCTCAGTCGGGTTCGGGGTGCTTTTCCCGAAGCTCTTCCTGCCGCTGTTTCTGCCGCGCGATGCGGCCCAGGGCCTCTCGGGCGCGTGCGCCATCGGGGTGAACCTCGTCGTCTGCGGCCTGCTCGAAGTTCTGCTCGGCTTCCTCTTGGCGGCCAGTGACCCGCAGCAGCACCGCCAGGTTGTACAGGGCAGGGGTGTCCCCGGGTTTCATCTCTAAGGCGGCTCGATACATGGCCTCGGCTTGGTCGACCTCGCCGTCCAAGAACAGGTCCACACCCTGCTGCACCTTGGCTCCGGCCTCGTGCACCATCTCGATCTCCAAGACGGAGCGCACACCCAAGGTGAACACCAGGGCCCGCAAGGGCCCGGCCCACCAAGCGGCGGCCACCTCGGCGGTCAGGAAGACCGCCATGGGGATCTCCGGTCCGATCTGCTTGCCCTTGTACTTGATGCGGATCCGCGTGTAGCGGGCCTGGCTGGCAAGCGTCTTGAGCTTTAGGCTCAGCTCCCGCAGGGAGTCATCGACGTTTTCCGGGTCGACCGTCCACTCGAAAGTCTCCACCCAGTTCTTGGTCTTCTGGCCCGCTTCTTTGGCGTTGTCTGCGGTGTTTTGACCCCAGTTTCGCAGGCCCTCCCCAGCGGAGTCGCTCCACTGCTTCATGTTGCGGGTCCACTTGAACCAGTCGGGGTCGGCCATCGCAGCTCCTTTGCATCACCACTATGCACTTCGTACCGGGAGACCAGGAGATTTCAGAGCAAGCTCATCCCGCCGTCCACCACCAGGACCTGTCCGGTGATCCAACCCGCTTGCGGCAGGGTCAACAGCTCCACGGCACCGGCCATGTCTTGTGGGGTGCCCAAGCGACCCTCCAGCGGGGTGAGTTCCTTGGCGACGGAGATCACCTTCTCGCCTTCATGAAAGTGCTGCAGAGCGTCTGTGTCGATCAGCCCACCACAGACGGTGTTCACGCGGATGCCTCGGGGCGCGAGCTCTACGGCGAGCTGGCGGGTGAGCGCTTCGAGCCCGCCCTTTGCGGCGCCCATCGCGGCATAGCCCGGTACGTAGCTCCGGCTACCAAGGGACGAGAGACCGATGATGCTGCTGCCCTTGGGCATGCGATCCATGCAGAGCTTGGTGAGCAGCCAGAAGGGGCGCAGGCTGGACTCCAGGGTCAGGTCCCAGTGGGCCGTGCGCAACTTCTCCATGGGTTTGAGCGCGCCAATCGCGGCGTTGTGTACCAGCACATCCACCCGGTCAAAGACCTTGGCCATGCGCTTGAGATCAGCCTCCGATCGCACGTTGCCTTGCACCACGACAGCCTCTGCACCCTTTGCGCGTACCTCTTCTGCTACGGCCTCGGCCTTCTCCTGATTCTGGAGGTAGTTGATCAGAACCTTGCCCCCTGGTCGTGCGAGCTGGAGGGCGATGGCGCGGCCAATGCCGCGAGAGGAACCGGTGACAAGGACATTCATGCCCGCCACCTAACAGCTCAGGCAGCCAGCTTGTCGCGCACTTTGCCCCAGACCTTGGCCGTGATCTCGCTGACCTCGGGCACGCCGAAGATGCGGGCAAGAATGAGGGTGAGCCCAAGGGCCAGAGAGCCGGTCAAGGCTCCTTGGAGGAGTGCTGGCAGTCCCCCCTGCTGATCGATGAGATGGTCCAAGCCCCATCCTGCGCCGGTGGCGATGGCCACTGCGGGAAGCATGCGGACCAGCAGGGTCCAGAGGGTGTCGGCGTTGGGGCCGGCCATGGAGCGGCGCAGCCCAATGGACAGGGCGATGCCGTAGACCACGATGGCGGAGGAGCTGGCGATGGCCAAACCGTTGCCGCCCAGTTTCCGTCCTAGTAGGCCGTAGATGGGGAACATGAGCACCGCGATGACGCTGCCCACCAGGCTGGGAACCCAGGTCTTTTGCTGTGCGTAAAAGCCGCGAGCGAGCATGGTGGTCGCGGACCAACCGCCCAATCCCAGGCAGAACAGACCCGTGAACAGGCCGATCTGGTCGAGCTCTGCTTGGCTGAAGCGGG
>CAJQPC010000279.1 GCA_905480105.1 uncultured bacterium
GAATTGTGAACCAGCGCACATCGGAGATTCCCTCGTTCCTTGCCGGCTTGAAAAGCTCGGGTGGGTCGTCCACGTCCATCAGGAAGACATGAAGACTCTTGAGCCGGGGCTCGCCTTCGGGGGTCTGGAAGCCATATCGCACCATGCCCAGGTTGCCGCTGACGGTGACGCGGCCCTCGAAGCCCATCTCCTCTTGAAGCTCTCTCACGGCGGCGGCCTCCGGGGTCTCGCCAGGCTCTAGTTTGCCCTTGGCGATCTCCCAGGTGGTCCCAGAGCGGCGCTCACAGCTGACCAGAGCCATCTCCACTTGCCCGCGGTCTCGGCGCAGCAAAAAGCCACCGGCGCTGATTTGCTCCCGAAAGCCCCGCCGCAAGTTCAGGACGTGCCGGGTCGGGATTCGCTGTGCGACGTACAGGCCGCTACGGGTGCGGTGAAAGCGCACGCCATCCCGTAGGGCACGTCCGGCGTCCACGTAGAGCACAACGGGCTCGTCTGGAAAACGGTGGGCAATGCGCCAAGCATCGTCCTCGTCACAGGACAAAAAGACCTGTCGGCCGCCGCCGCTGTCCACAAAGCCTGTGCGCAGATGTCGCATGGATCTGGAGCGAGTTGTGCCGTGGTAGACGATGTCGGGCACGTCAAAGCCTCGCCCGCGATTTCGAGGACGCCTGGGCCGCTGTTCGTTGCGGCTCTTTCGTTGTCCGCGGGACTCCAAGGGGTGCTCCGGGGGAGGGGCGCTGTAGGCCTGAATGCACTTATGTTAACCCGGAAACAAAGCACTCGTATGCGCGCAGCGTGCCGCTGGCCATTGCGGAGACCGAGAAG
Source organism: uncultured bacterium (assembly GCA_905480105.1). GTDB lineage: Bacteria > Myxococcota_A > UBA796 > UBA796 > CAJQPC01 > CAJQPC01. Next base: position 826 of record CAJQPC010000279.1, read on the forward strand.
TGCTGGTCAGCGTAGGCCTGGGCAATTGCCGGAAGGGGCCCCTCTCCAGCCAACACCCGCGAAATGCCAGCAGCCAGGGCGGCTGGATCTTGTATGTCGACCAAGATGCCGCGTGGCCCTACTGACTCGGGCACCCCTCCGGCGCGCGTGGCGACCACGGGAACTCCCGCCCGCATAGCCTCGAGCACAGACTGACCCAGTCCTTCCTCTTTGCTGCAGTGCACAAAGACCTGTGCGCGGGCCAAAAGCGCGGGCACGTCCAGCCGATGACCGAGCAACTCCAGTCCGCCTACTCCTTCAAGCTCTCTGCGCAGTGCGCCATCTCCCGCGACCAAGAATCTGCACTGGGGCATGAGCTTGGCGGTCGCGGCCAGGGTCGCGTGATCTTTGTGGTCTACCAGCGCTCCGACCGCGAGCACGACGACGCCTGGGCCCACGTTGGCGGGTTCTACCGTGGGCGGGCGCCCTACCCCGTCGTACACCACGCGGATTCGCTTGGCCGACACGCCTCCGGCTTGCAGTACCCTGGAAACCGCTTGGGAAACCGCGATAAACCCAAGTGCCCGCCTGGTTTTAAGGGCGCCAGGTCGGATGGGAAAGTCCACGCGTCGGTGCACGATGGGGCGCATCCCTACGCTGGCACTCAGGGACGCGGCACCGCTGGTATGCGTGCAGACCACTCCATCCAGTCCTGCCAATCTCAGTAGGTTGACCGGATGCTTTCCAGGACGCAGAGCGACCTGTTCCCACGTAGAGAGGGCCACCGACAGAGGGCTGCCCGGGACACAGGCGATGCGCTGCTCTACGCCTAGCTCGGCCAAGGCTGGGACGAGCAGAGCGAGCTGCTGCTGTCCGCCGCGCCAGGCAGTGCTCGTATCGATGTGGAGGAGCCTCACCGCTGCCGCTTGGGGTTGGTACGCCGGGCCGGCTTGGCCTCGTTGACGAGAAGAGGCACTCCCCTCTCCACCGGCCAGGTGCGTTTACAAGCGCGGCAAGCCAGTGCGTTGGGACGTTCACCCAAAGGTCCTCCGCATTTTGGGCAGCAGATCAGGGCCAAAAGCACCGAATCCACGCCACTGGGGCCCGTCATGGACGTCTCCAGCGGTCATGCAGCCAGAGCCAGCTCCCAGGTTCACGTCGCACGTGGGCCTCCATCCAGTCAGACATTCGCTGTGTATCCCGCTCGATGTCTCCCTCCAGCTCAATGCGGGCGACATGGGCATGGAGCACCCCTGGCGCGGAGCGACGGATCCAGCCGCCATAGACCGGAAGGCCGGTTCGCAGTGCGGCGACGGCCACCGCGGGCGAAGTCCATGCGGGCCGTCCAAAGAAGTCCACCGGAATGCCCTCGGCGCGGCGCTGATCGAGTGCGAACATCAGGGTTTTGCCTTGAGAGATCGCCGCGTAGCCCTGTGCCATGGAGCCATGAGGCGGCAGGGTCTGGAGTGCGCCCCGAAGCTCCTCCATCAACACCTTGGCGCTCTCCTGGCGCGGCGGACGCACAAAGGCTGCGCTGGGTACCTGTTGTGCAAAGAGGTGGGTGGCGGCCTCAAAGCCAGCAGAATGGCAGCCGATGAACAGGCTCGCCTGGCCCGACAAGCCCCGCTCGAGCAGGCCTGGGTCTCCATGAAAAGTAAGGGACACCTTGTTCCGGCGAAGCTGAAGGAGTTCCACAATCCCAAGGGCCAAGCTAGCGAAGGCGGCGCGCAGTGTGGGACCATGGGGCAGCTCGGGTAGTGCGTGTCGCAGGTTGTCGACCGCCACGGACTTGCGCACTGGCAGCACGATCCACCAGAGCCAGGACAAGCCGTGGCACAGGCCGGATGCAAGCCACAGCGGGGTCCAGGTGAGGAGCCAAGCCAAGAGCCTCATGTCTTCTCCAAGACGCGGTCTAAGAGGCTGTCTATGGCAGTCTCTTCGATGCGTAGCCGCACACAGAGAGCCCATGCCTGCGGCACTACCCCTCGGGCCCAATCCTTCTCTGTGCAGACCCACGTTCCAGGGCCTAGGCTGGGCAAGGGGGAGTGGTCCGGCAAGGGGTGCCACCCGCGCACCTCTACGCCCAGGTCCAAGAGGCTCTGAAGAAAGCGCTCGGGGTGGGCGATGGCGGCCACCGCTTGGACGGGACCCGCTGGGCCCTCGGACAGACTGAAGCGCTCGCTTCCCAAGCGCCAGTGAGTCGGCTCCAGGCGTGCCACCGCTTGGGGGCACTCCGTTTGGATCGTTCCAACTCCCCCGGTCCAGACGACCAGGTCGGCCCGGCTCACGGCCGCCAGCCCCTCTCGGGCGTTTCCCACGGGAATGACCCCGCCATCCAATGGATCCTCAGCGTCCAGCACCAGCACCCGGGCGGTGGCCCACAACAAGTGGTTCTGAAACGCGTCGTCGAGCAGCACGACCTGTGCGCCGAGCTCCTGTGCCCGTCGAACCCCTTGCATGCGATCTGGGCTGCTCAGGCAAAGGGTGCCTTGGGCGCGCAGCATGTTGAGTTCGTCTCCCAAGTCTCCCTTTTCACGTAGACCCTGGCTAGACCCACTTCGAGCGTACCCCCTTGAGACCACCGCGCATTTCAGACCCCGAGCTTGCAGTCTAGCCACAAGCAGCTGCACGACGGGGGTTTTGCCGCTTCCTCCAGCGCTCAGGCCACCAACGCAAATGCAAGGAAGGGGCGGGACTTGGCCCGTCTGGACCCTGCGTTGGGAGAGTGTGGACCACAGGCGGTCCAGTGGCCTAAGCCAGGGCCGCTTTGGCCCTGGTGCCGATGGCGCGCCCAGGCTGTCTTGGATGGCCCGCAGCGTGAACTCGAGCGCTGCTGGATCGGACTGGGATGGAGCGACTCGGCCGAGTGATAGGGCCATCGTTAGGCTGTCACTCAGGGAGTCAGCCCTTGCTGCAAGCGTACAGCGGTTGGGGTCAAAAGCATTGGAATTACTTGCGGTATAAGGCCCGTGAATAATGGGTGCACCCCCCTGAATCGCGGCATGAGGGGCGTGTCCGCCGATGGCTTGATCGAAGGTGCCGCCGATAAATACCGCATCCGCGAGGGGCATCAGTCCATCGAGTTCGCCCAGGGTGTCCCAGAGAATCAGCGGGCCGGTCTGGCCTTTGCTGCGGCGGGGTGTGTTGGCCGGCAGCAGGCGGGAGACGGATTGGAAGCGTTCGGGGTGTCTCGGGGCCAAGATCAGGGTTCCCGGCTTGTCCAGATCTTCCCAGGCAGCGAGAAGAGCGGCCTCGTCGCCAGGTCGGGTGCTGGCTCCGACCAGTATGGGGCGGGCCAGATCCAGGGCCAGTGGGGGCTTGGGGTTGCCCTTTAGGGAGCCCAGCCCCGCTGCCCAAGGCAGATCTTCTGCGGGCAACCAGGTGTCTACGCATGACCTGACTAATGGCATGAGGGGAGTGCCCGTAAGTCTACGAAATCCTATAGAGTTCCGGGTTCCAACAACGACGACTGGGATTTTTCGTTCAGCGCATGCTGCCAGCAGGTTTGGCCACAACTCCGTCTCCACCAACACCAGCACGCCAGGTCGGACTTGGTCGAGCCAGGACCCGACAATGGCCCACAGGTCGACTGGCAGCGGCAGGACGGCGTGTTGGCCCTGGGCGGTCTGCAGGCCTGTGTCCGTCCAAGCGCTCCGAATCAGTGGGACACCAGGAAGACGCTTTCGCAAGCCCTCGAACAGACGCGCAGCGATCTTTCCTTCCCCTACCGTTGAAGAGCTGAAGGGGTGAGGGGACCCGCCCATTGGGCCTGGCGCGGGCTGACAGTGCTCCTGGCTCCGTGGGTCGCGCTGGCTATGGCAGTGCACCCACGCACCCGAAAGACATGGAGTCAGCGCTGGGGTT
>CAJQPC010000280.1 GCA_905480105.1 uncultured bacterium
CCAAAATCGGCGCCGACGCGCACGCGCACCAAGTCGCCGTCGCGGTAGACCACGCTCACTTCAGCGCCCGAGTCCAAGGCCTTGATGACAGGATTGCTCTCGCCTTCGTCACCGGAAAAACGCAGCAAGCTGACCGAATCGACCGCGTAAAGCGTCTCGATGAGCGCCTCGTCAGCCAAAGCATTCACCTCCGCGACAGCACTCTGCGCAGCTGCGAGCAGCTCGGGCGAGACATCCGGGGTCTGGGCAAAAACAGGCGCGATGAGCAACAAGAAGGACACGAATGACTCCACGATGTTCACAGGCTAACCCACCGATCCGCACAGACAAAGGGCGAGTGGAATAGCTTAGGCATCGTGTCCTCGCTCGTGCTCAATCCCCTGGCCTATCTCGGGCGCTTCGCCAGCTTCTCAGCGGGGGTCGCCCGTCGACTGATCACAGGGCCTTGGTACCTGACAGACACAGCCAAGCACCTCTGGCTGACCTTTCAACGCTGCTTCTTACCGGTTGCTGCGGTAGTCCTGCCATTCGGCATGGTCATGGCGCTCCAGGGGCTGTCCGTCTTTGAGCTCTTCGGGGCACACCGTCTGCTGGGTTCCTTGGTCTCCGCGTCCGTTTTGCGCGAGCTTTCTCCGGTCTTGGCGAGCGTCTTGGTCGCCGCACAAGGGGGCTCCGCGGTCGCAGCCGAGCTGGCCTCGATGCGCATCAAAGAAGAGCTGGATGCCAGCGAGGTCATGGCGGTAGACTCCGTCTCCCTGCACGTCATCCCACGGATTCTGGGTTTGGCATTGGCTTGTCCCCTGCTGCACCTGGTGGGCAGCGTCGCTGGAATCACGGGTGGCTACATCGTGGCGGTGTGGATCAAGGGCGAGCAGTCCGGGGTCTTTCTGGCCGAAATGTGGGCCTTCTCTACGCCCTTGGACCTGTACTCCGGCCTGATCAAGACCTGCGTCTTTGGCGTGATCATCGGCTTCATCGCCGCATACCATGGCTTCAACGCCAAAGGTGGCGCAGCCGGGGTGGGTCGAGCAGTCAACGACACGGTGGTTCACACGGTCACCGCCTTCATCGCGGCCAACTACTTCTTGAGCAGTGCGCTGTTTGGGGGTGTTGGATGAGCCGGTCGTCCCAGAACACTGCGCGCCTTACTCCCATGGTATCCCTGGGCCGATTTGGGCTGTTCATCCTGCGTTTTATCCGCGAGAGTATCCGGCGCCCGCCCCCACCCGGCCGTACCTTGGCCGAGGCCTATGCGGTCGGTGTTGCGGCACTTCCCGTCCTGATTGTCATCGCCGCATTCGTTGGTACAAACCTGGCCATACAGGGGTACACCGCCTTTCAACCCATCGGAGGACAGCGCATGGTCGGCCTATTTGTGGCCCTGACTGGCGTGCGCGAGTTCGGTCCCATCATCGCGGCGAGCATGGTAGCGGCCAAGTCTGGCACCGAGATGGCCAGCCAGATCGCTGTGATGCGCATCCGCGACCAGATCGACGCCCTGGAGGTCATGGCCGTTCAGCCCCACTGGTACTTGGTGACCCCACGCCTGCTGGGCATCCTGCTAGCCATGCCGGCGGTCACGACGCTGAGTACTTTCACGATGGTCAGCGCGGCCTACTTCGTCAGTGTCTACCAGTTGGACCTGAGCGGCGCGACTTTCATGGAGTTCGCGCTCTCAGCGACCTCGCCAATCGATCTGGTTGTCAGCAATGTCAAAGCACTGCTCTTTGGGGCCGTGATCTGCTTGGTGTCTTGCTACAACGGCTTTGTCTCCGCCCCTGGACCAGAAGGTGTGGGGGCCAGTACCAACCGCGCGGTCGTGCTCTCCGCCGTCAGCTGCGTAATCTTGAACTACCTGATCTCCGAGGCGATCTACTGATGCTGCGGCTCACCGACGTACACAAGAGCTTTGGGGAGCTGGTCGTCTTGGACGGGATCTCGCTGGAGTTTCAGCAGGGCCTAACCACGGCAATCATCGGCCCCTCGGGCACCGGAAAGAGCGTGCTGCTCAAGCACCTGGTGGGGTTGACCCACGCGGACTCGGGCACTGTGGAGTGCTTCGGTGTGGACATGGCCCGGGCCAGCGAGAGAGAGATCTACAGCGTCCGCCGCCGCTTTGGCATGCTCTTTCAGGATGGCGCTCTCTTTGACTCCATGAGTGTCGGCGAGAACATCGCGTTCCCACTGGTTCATCACGAAAAGGAGCTGAGCGCGGCTCAACGGATGGAGCGGGTGGAACAAGTCCTGGAAGAGGTGGAACTGCCTGGCTTCTCAACCCGAGACACTACAGCACTCAGCGGTGGACAGCGCAAGCGGGTGGGTCTTGCCCGCGCCATCATCCACCGCCCCGAAGTGGTGCTCTTTGACGAGCCCAACAGCGGGCTGGACCCGATGACCTCGGATGCGATCGACGCCTTGATTCTGCGCATGAAGGAACGCCTGGGCGTGACCTTCATCGTGATCAGCCACGACATCGTCGGGGTCATGAATGTGGCAGACCAAGTGGGCATGCTGCACGGCGGCCACCTCATCGCCTATGGTCCCCCCAGCGAACTGGTTCACAACCCGCATCCAATGGTCCGGCGCTTTCTGGGCCGCAATCTGGCCCTCCCCAAAGGCACAGACGACCCCACCACCTTGCCCAGCCTGAAGTTGCATCGATGAAGAACAAGCATGAGATCGGAGTCGGGCTGCTGATGGTCGCGGCGGTGGGCTTGTTGGCCTGGATGTCCTTGAAAGTGGGCGCATTCACCAACTTGGGCGAAGCCATCCAGGTACAGGCGGTCTTTGACGACGCTGCAGGTCTTCAGGAGGGGGCTGCCGTGAGCGTGGCCGGGGTGGAGGTGGGCACCGTCAGTGACCTGAGCGTGGACTTTGACAAGGCAGTCGTGGGCCTGCGCATCCAACCAAACGCCGGTATTCGCAGCGACGTTCAGGTGCATATTCGCGCCCGCTCGGTCCTGGGTGAGAAGTACTTGGAGCTCATGCCAATCAGTCGAGATGCTCCCCTTCTCACGAATGGGGCAATCATCACTGACACCCGCGGCCAAGTGGAGATCGACCAACTCGTCACCTCCCTGGGCCCGCTCATAGAAAAGGCAACGGCCCTCAACACCCAGGAAATTCAGACCCTTGTTGAGCCCTTCGCCCAGGCCTTGGAAGATGACCCTGAGCGTCCCCAACGCATGCTGCAGGACCTGGAAGTGACCCTGCACAATGCGCGCTTGGCCAGCGAGCAGCTGCCCGCTCTGATGGACGAGTCCCGTCGTACATTGACCCAGGTCCGCGGTGTATCCCAGGTCGCAAGCGACACCCTAGCGAAGGCCGACGCGCTCTTGGTGGAGGTGAATCCCATCGTCACGGACATCCAGTCCGGCGCCGAGAGGGTTCCCGCACTGACAGAAGAGATCGAGCTCACATTGTCCCAGGCCAGAGTGCTTCTGGCCAGTCTCTCGAGTTCCACCGAGAGCCTGGAGATCGTCCTCAAGAACTTCGAGCAGATCGATCAGGCGGAAATCGAGCGCCTGATGCGGGAAGAGGGCGTGAAAGTCAGGCTGATCGAGAGAAAAGGCGATTAGTCGCTAAGTCGTTTGGTGCCCAGGAAGCGCTGGCAACGCGCTGGCCCGGTCATCTTCCCCACGCCAAGCTCCTCGCCACAGATGTGGTGGTGGCTCAGGCAGGACTCAGGCTGGCTTTTCCAAGGCCAAGATCGCAAAGCGCCCCCCTCGGCGCCCGACCGACTCAAGCACCCGCAGTCCATTGCGCTCCGCCAAGAACTCCAGGTCATCCAGGGAGAACAAGCAGTGCTCCCGGAAGTGCTGAAGGGTGCCAGGAGTCAGCTCTTGCTCCTCGTCCAGGTAGTTCCTCAGATCGCGGCGTAGCCAGTCGTAGAGCAGGATGCGTCCGCCAGGCTTGAGCAGCCGGGCCATCTCGGCCATGAGCGGCGGCGGGTGGGGCAGCTCATGAAACACCATCACGCAGGTCACCAGATCCGCGCAGCCATCGGGCAGGGGCAAGGGCTGCTCAAGGTTGGCCTGTAGCAGTGTTGCACCAGCCAGAGCGGCGTTTTCAGTGGCAGGCTCCAGCATCTCGGGCTGGACCTCGACCCCTGTGATCTGCGCATCGGGCAGGCGTGCACGAAGCATGGGCAAGAGTAGCCCTGGGCCCGTGCCCAAGTCGACCACCGATTCGGCCTGATGCACATAGGTGTCGAACACCCCCCACCAGATGGGCCCAAAGCGGCCCGCCGAGCTCTGAATCATCGCATCGCGGAAGTTGGCAAAGTCGCCGTGGTGGGCTTGGAGGTGCTCCAGCCCAGCCGGACCGGGTCCAGGTTCATTAGTCATCTTCGTGCTCCTGGACGCGACTGGCCTCGGTGGCGGGAGGGGGCGGCTGACGTTCCTGGCGGGCCGAGGCGCGCTGGCTCTCGCGCTCCCGTCTCAGGCGCTCATAGTGGTCCTCTTCAGTCTCCTCCTCGCCCCTCAGTGCGTCACCGATTGGCTTGAGCTTCAGGCTCGCGTTTACCTCAAGGGAGTAGTTGGTGAGCAGGTAGAGGACCGCGTCATCCAGGCCCAGCCCCTCCAGATAGGTGCGCACCTCGCGGCCAACCTGGCGTACAGCCTCGGTCTTCACTTTATCGGAGCTGTCCAAAACGGCGTGCAGAAGGTCCTTGCCCTTTGCGTCTTCGACAAAGCGGCGGGCCGCGCCACGAAGGCTGGGACGGGGCCGCTTGGCGTGCTCGTCTTGGCCCGTTGGGGGCTTTGGGGGTTCGCGCTCACTCATGGATCACCTCGGGGGGAGTGTAATCCCCGCGCGCTGCTCCTCAAAGAAGGCCTGCACCTGGGGAAGAACGACCCGGGCTGGGCCGCTGACCCGTCGGGCATCGGGCAAGGCGTTTATAAACAGGCGCCCGTACCACATCTCGTGGAGCCGCCGGTCCAGGATGGCGACCACCCCGCGATCGCTCTGAGAGCGCACCAGACGGCCAAAGCCCTGGCGCAGCTTGAGCACCGCTTCTGGCAAGCTGAGCACGCGGAAAGGGTCTCGACCCTGAGCACGCACGCGCTGATGACGGGCCTGGGCAACGGGCTCGGTGGGTACACGGAAAGGCAGCTTGGGGATGACCACCAAACGCAAGCCTTCGCCCTTGACGCTCACTCCTTCCCAGAAGGAATCGGTTCCAACCAAGACGGCACCATGGTTCTCTCTGAACCGGCGAAGCAGCCGTTCTCGGCCAGACTTTCCCTGCAGAAGCACAGGGTAGCGGTCACCGAGTTCTCGCTCCAGGAGAGCCCCGAACGCTCGGACCGCGGCGTAGCTGGTGCACAACACAAAGGCGCCCCCCTGGCTGGCGCGCACCAGTTCCACCAGCACATCACCCGCACGCTCGATGTAGTCCGACGCCTCGGGACGAGGCAGGTCGCGCGGCAGCGCCAACAGGGCTTGATCTCGATAGGAGAACGGACTGGGCAGCTTGGAAGTCGTGGCCTGTTCTACGCCAGATGCTTCAAAGAAGTGAGCAAAGGACTCCTGGACAGCCAAGGTCGCGCTGGTGGCCGCAGCACCTTCCATCCTGGACCAAAGAATGTCGTCGAGCAGCGGCGCGACGTCTACCGGGGCCTGGCAGAGGGCCACCGCTTGGCGCCGATCCTGCTCGATGTAGCGAACCTGCCCCTCAGCCTGCTCCAAGAAAGCGCGCAGCTCCTTGTGCTTGGCCCCGATACGTCGAGCGGCCCGCTGCACGTCCATTACAGGCTGAGCCTGGTCCACCGGGATGCTGCACTCTTCCAGGGTCTGGAGGATGCTGCCCAAGCGGTCGTGCAGCTCCCGCAAGTCATTGGCCATCTCTGCGACGGTTTCCGCCGCGTCTTGCCAGTCAGCCCCCTGATGATCCGGGTAGGTAATGCGCCGCTGAGGCTTGTTGTTCAGCAGCTTGATTCCGACGTGGTCAAAGCCAGCCTGGAGCTGATCTCGGACTGCAGTGGCTTGGTCGATGGCCACCTCAGCACGCTCGACGATCTGCGTGGCCTTGACGCCAAAACGCCCAGCCACCTTCTTTAGGGCTCCTTCCCTGCCGCGACGAGACAACAAGGGGTTGATGGCCCGCTGTATCGCCTTGGCCGTCGCACGCTGGGAAGTCACCGAGGTCGCAGCGTCCTGGAGGTGATGGGCCTCGTCCAGGATCACCCTGGAGTAGCGCGGCACGATGCCATCTCCCCCGGTCTGGCCCTTGATGTGTAGATCAGAGAGCAGGAGCGCATGGTTGAGAACCAGGATGTGGGCAGCGGCGGCCTTTCGCCGGGCCCGGTAGTAGAAACACTGGTTGTAGTGAGGACAGCGGGTGCGAAGGGTCTGATCCGAGTCCGACTGAACGCGCTCCCAAACCTCCCCTTCCACGTCAAAGCTCATGTCTTGCATGGAGCCTTCCTCGGCAGTTGCAGCCCAGTCAGAGATGCGCTGAAAGGCCTCGGCGTCCCCTCCGTCCGCCTGAGCTGCAGCCAGCTTTCTCCTGCACAGGTAGTTGCCACGCCCCTTGAGCAGCGCAGCTTCAAACTCCAACCCACCCTTGCGTGCCAGGGGTAGGTCAGAGGACCAGAGCTGGCCCTGGAGGGTGCGGGTATAGGTGGTCACCGCCACCTTGGAGTCATTGGCCTGGGCCCACAGAATCGCTGGAACAAGGTAGGCCAGTGACTTGCCCGTTCCGGTCCCGGCTTCGACCACCAGGGGGTCTCCCCCGTCCAGAGCGTCGGCGACCTGCTCGGCCATGAGCCTCTGGGCCGGCCTGGCCTCGGCGTCGGGCATGGCCCTGGGGAGTCCCACCTCGAAGAACTGCGCAAGCGCGCGCCTGTCGATGAGGTGGCGCTGCTTTTTCGCCGGCTCCACAACCCAGTTGTCCTTCCGCACCCCGGAATCGACAATGATCACGCCAATTCCTTCGTCGCCGTAGCGATTTGCCAAGTGAAGATCAGCATCACTGGGGCGTAGATCACCAGAGGGATGATTGTGGATGACCACCTGCCCAGTGCGCGGGCGCTCCAGAAGCGCCGGCACCGCGCCCTCTGTGCCCCGGCAGTGCACCTCCAAATGGGCCACCCGCCCAAAGAGATCCACATCTCCGATCGCAAAGACTTCGACCCCTCCGGCCTCGCGAATCGCGTCCCGCAGGCGCTGAGCGGCGTTCGGAGTGAAGCGTAGGACGGCCATCCACCAACGCTAACGCATCGACCCAAGCCCATCCTGGTGCTACAACTGCCGGCTAAGAGATCTTGACGACCCAAGGGCCACCCCGGCACGAGGATGGAAGCGAAGATGCGGGTGATTCTGGCAGGCGGTGGCACAGGCGGACACGTTTACCCGGCCTTGGCAATGGGTGACGCACTCCGCCACTTGGGCCACCACGTTGAGTACATGGGGGATCCAGATCGGCTCGAAGCCCGCGTCGCTCCCGAACGCGGCTACGTCTTCCACCCCCTGCGGGCACCCAAGTACCCGAGAGGTGGCCTGAGCGGAAAGGTACGCTTCGCTTTTTCCCTGCTCGCAGCGACTCGGCTTGCTCGGGGCAGGCTCAAAGAGCTGAACGTCGATCTGGTTCTTGGTGTCGGCGGCTATATCTCCGCTCCCACAATCCTCGCCGCGTGGACACTGGGTATCCCCCGTGTCATCCACGAAGCCAACTTGGCCCCAGGCTTGGCAAACCGCCTGTGCGCCAAGGTCGCCAGCTTGGTGCTGCTCACCTACGAGCAGTCCGGTCCACGCCTGGGTGGCTCCGCCGAGAAACACCTCGTCGGGTGCCCGGTGAACCCCAAAGTGCTGCAAGGCGACCGAGCCGAGGCCTTGGCCCACTACGGCCTGACCCCCGAGCAGCCCGTTCTTCTGATGATGGGCGGCAGCCTGGGCGCAGCCACCTTGAACGCCATCGCTCTGGCTGCCGCGCGCATGCAAGATCGCCCGTGGCAGCTTCTCTGGATCACCGGGCCGCGCTACCACGAGGAGGCCTCACGCGACCTGGGTGCGGTGCCACCCGGCGTGGCCCTTGTTGGCTACGAGAATCAGATGGGCCGGGCCTACGCCGCCGCTGACTTGGTCCTGGCCCGAGCCGGTTCCAGCACCCTCTCCGAGATCACGGCCTTGGGCAAGCCTGCGGTGCTCATCCCCTCCCCCAACGTCACCGACAACCACCAGGAAGCCAACGCGCGTGGCCTGGAGCACTTGGGCGCCGTGATGGTCTTCGTAGAGAAGAACCTGGACGTGAACCACACGCTCAGTCGAATCACCCAACTGCTTCGACAGTCCTCCGCCCTGGAGTCCATGTCCCAAGCTAGCCGAAGCCAGGGCAAGACCGAAGTGGCCCAGCAGGTCGCTATGCTGCTCGAGACCACCTTCGCAAAGTAGATTGACCCGGCAGGTTCTCAGCCTTTCTTGGGGTCAAAAGCGCGAACTTCTACCCAGCTAAACAGCTCCGACCAACGCTCACTACGCCCAAGCCTGACACGCTCAAAGCCACCGTGCCACTGCACCCGCACCTCTCCGCTAAAGGTCGCTGGGCGGTCGATCTGGGTGGGAATATTCAGGCTGGTCAACGCAGGTTCCCGACGCGTGGGCCGCGGAAGCTCAACGCGAACCTGGTAGATCCGGCCGTCGATCTCCCAGACCTGCCCTTGCTCCAGGATCAGCTTCCTGCCCTTGCCACTGGGTAACTCCACGGTGTCGGTGACATCGCCCATCTGCATGGAAAGCACCCCACGCACCTGATCCAACGGGGCCCCGCTGAGCAGAGACAAATCGATCCAAACCCCCTCCGGCTTGGCGTAGCTCTTCTCTCCGCTGGCCGCCGACTCCTGGCCAAGCAGCCCACTTAGCACGGGTTCCGAGCTTCTACAGGCAGTCAGGTTCAGGGCGAGCAGCAGCAGCAAGGAGTCCTCTGGTGGCCAGTATGCACCGGGTTAAGGCCTCCGCATGAAAATGGCCCCAATACGCGTGACCCTCAAGACCTTCGCTCAGCTACGTGAGCTGCGCGGTGTGGACAGTGAGGAGCTGGAGCTGGCCAGTCAGACCTCGGTAGCGCAGCTCTTTGTGCAGGTGTTCGGCACGGGGCCCCTGGCTGAACTTCCAGTGGCCTATGCTCTAAACCATGCTCTGGTCTCTCCTCACACGCTGTTGAGCGATGGCGACACACTGGTTCTGCTTCCCCCAGTCGGAGGAGGGTGATGTTCGAGATCTCCCCCTCGCAGCTGGACGCTCAGCGCTACCGGGACGCTGTTGAGCACCAAAGCTGCGGCGCCCTGTTGGTCTTTGAGGGCATCGTTCGGGACAACTTTGATGGCCGTCCAGTGCGCGGCTTGGAGTACCAGGCCTACCCAGAGCTGGCCCTGAAGGTGATGGAGCAGATCACAGCCGAGCTGCACCGCACCCACCCAAAAGCCCGTGTGGCAATGGCCCACCGAACGGGCACTTTGTCCCTGGGCGAGGTCAGCATGGTCATCGCTGTGGCCACGCCCCACCGTGCCGGGTGTTACGACGCAAGCCGTTTCCTTATCGAAGCCCTGAAAGAGCGGCTGCCGGTTTGGAAGAAGGAGCTCTTTGCCGATGGCGACTCCCACTGGAAGCCCAACGATCCCGAAACACCCCCGGGCCCAGGTTCTGCCTGAGAGCCAACGCCTGTGGAATGAAATTCCCTACGGGGACTACATCGATCCGGACCACAACCCCTATCTAAATCTGCATCGAAGCTGGGGCCGCCCTGTGTTGACCTCGACTCAGGCGCCTGCATGCCGGGGGGCATGGGACCAGGAGTTTGGCCGCAAGGCCCCGCTCAACGTGGAGATCGGAACCGGAAACGGCTTCTTCTTCTCGGGCATGGCTGAGTCACACCCCGAGCAGAACTGGCTCGGCATTGAAATCCGCTTCAAGCGCGTCATCTTGACCGCAAAGAAGCTGCGTGCCGAGTGCACCGAGTCCAACAGTCGCATCTGTCGCTACGACGCCAGCGCACTGTCGGACCTGTTCACGCCAGGCGAGATCGACACCCTGTACATCAACCATCCAGACCCCTGGGACAAGGAACGCTGGGCCAAGAACCGCCTGCTGGGCCCCGAGTTCTTGGACAAGATCGCCATCCTGATGGCACCGGGCGCCGAACTGCGCATCAAGACAGATCACCTGGTCAATGTGGACGCAGTGCTTGAACACATTGCAGGGCGCCCCTTTGAACTCACCGCGCGCTGCGACGATGTCAATGGCAAGGGTGCACCCTGGGCCGGCGACGTCGTCACGAACTATCAACGCAAGTTCTTGGTGAAAGGGCTGCCCGTGTATGCCCTGCGCCTTCGCCGAAGCTGAGGGACAGCCCTCAGGAGTTTCAAGCGAACGACTCCAGCGAATTCAGTGTGCCTCTTCATTTGTTCAAGCGTCCGCGCTTGCTATTATGAATCTCTGAACGAACAAAGATTGCCAAACCGGCAGCTGAAGCGAAAAAATCATGCGGTTTCGGGGCAAAGAGTACGACGGCGAGGGAATCACCATCGCTGTGATCGACTCCGGCATCAACGCGAGCGACCCACGCTTGGCGGACACCCACATCGAGGGCTGGAGCATCAGCCTGGGTGCGACGGGTCACGCACTGCTGGGGGCAGACTTTCACGATGAGAACGGCCACGGCACAGAAGTAGCGGTAGCCATCCACAAGGTCGCTCCCAAGGCCAAGTTGTTAGCGGTCAAGATCATGGGAGTCCGGCTCAAAACCTCGGCCGACCTGATGGCTGCGGGCATTGAGACCTCGACACGAAACGGCGCCCAGATCATCAACATGTCTCTGGGTACCCCCAACATGGGTAAGGCTCTTCTGCTGCGGGACTGCTGCGCCTTGGCAGTCGAAAACGACTCGGTCGTTCTTGCTGCAGCACACCCAATGGGTGACCGGGCCTATCCGGCTGACTTGCCTGAGACGGTGGGTGTGGCCAGCCACAAAGACTGCCCTTTGGAGAAGTTTTACTACTTTGCTCCACACCGCTTCCCAAGAAAGGAATGGGGCAATCTGACCGGCAAGTTCCTGGCACACGGGTTTGCTGTCGAGAAAGAAGCTGGGGGCCGCAAGGCTTACCGCTCCTCGTCTATGGCCACGGCCTACTTGGCCGGTAAGACCGCCTGCTTGCGCCAAGCTCTGCCAAAGGAAAATGCCACAGCCGTCGTGGAGATGCTCAAGCGTCTGGCCCTGACACCCGTTCCAGAGATTGGGTACGCCTGAGCGACTAGGCGAGCAGCTGGACCAGCTCCTGACCGGAGCCTGAAAAGCCCCGGACTCGGGCTGCACGCTCTGCGTGCTCTGCGCTACCTGCCGCGAACTTCAGTTCTGCACGGGTGCTGAGCTGGTCTATGGACTCCCCCGCACCTCCCTCGGGCACAAGTCGGGTCTCCGGCCAGAAGCCGCCACGGGTGGTCGAGAGACGCAAGTCAACAGGTAGCGTGAAGCGAAAGGCCGCTAGG
Organism: uncultured bacterium; assembly: GCA_905480105.1. Lineage (GTDB taxonomy): Bacteria > Myxococcota_A > UBA796 > UBA796 > CAJQPC01 > CAJQPC01. Next base: position 11,482 of record CAJQPC010000280.1, read on the forward strand.
TCTACCGTGCTCAAGTCACCTTCCGGCCGACGGATCAACCCCAAGAGCCCTGTGGGCCGGTGCTTGAAGAGTCCCTTGATCTCATTCCTGGAAACCGGTGTCCCAAGGGCAGGGCCACCGGCCCCCATTCGAGCAAAGGCCGACTGCAGGTCGCTGATGGAGAGTTCGGAGAAGAGTGGACCCAGCTGGTCCACCAAGGCATGCCCAGCCTGGAGGGTGTAGGCCCAGTGGTGCTCTACCCGCACGGTTGAGGCGATCTGCTCTATGGCCGGCAGCTCTTCCTGCCACCAGTCACGAGTGAGCTGCTCAGCGCCGATCTCATGACCCTTTCCGAGCACCCCAAAGAGGCTACCCAAGTTCCAGGTCAGGCCGGGCAGCCCAGGAGCCGCAGCGCTTTGCATGGCCCAGGTCGGCCACGCGCAACGCACGCGGCAATCGGTCCACTGTTCGGGCCGAAGACGCTTGTCCGCGGCGCGAACGTGACGGTTCAAGATCTCCACAAGGGCGTCTGTCGCCGTGGCTGAGAACAGGGACCCCGGTCGCAGCTTGAGACTCAACGTGAGGGTGAGCCACGCGGTGCCCAAGCCTGCAAAGGCGGTGCGCAGCGGCGTGGTGCAGCCGTGGGCACCAAAAAAGCCCTGCTCTCGGTCCAAGAGGTCCAGGTCGCCTTGGGCCCCAGCCTTGGCCAACTCGACAGCGTCTACGCCTGCCTGGATTACAGCGGCCGTGGCCAAGCCACGCGCGGCCATGGTGGGCGAGAGGCCTTTTGCCACGCAGCCAAGCGCCAGAGCCAGCGCGTGAGCCAGTTCCGCTGCGCTCAGGCCCTGCAACCTGCCTGCGACGATGGCCGCCGCAGCGGCCTGGGTAGAGAGCCAGGCGGGTCCGGAGCTGGGCGCCAGCAGGCCTGCCAAGCCGATGCGCCCACTGACCTCGTTTGCGGCGATGATGGCGAGATCCAAGGCTTCGGCACTGTGCTTTCCTGCCAGCGCCCAAGCGGCGGAGCAAGCCCCGGTGCTACTCCCCACCCAGAGCAGACTGTCCCCAAAGTCCAGGGCGCCAATGAGGGTGGTGTGAGCCCTGAGAGCGCCACGCTGGGAGCTCTTCTTGGCCATGCCGACGACCGGGACCTTGCCCCTTGGCGTTAGCGATGCCAGAGACTGGGCCAAGGGAAGGCCCGCAGCCGCGCGCAACGCTCCAGCGCATGAGAGCTGCTGGAGGCGCGCCCGCTGCAACACACCGGTAGGCACCTGGTCGGCGCGGAGATCAAGAGCCCACTGGGCGAGTGTGAGAACGGTCTGCATGGCCAAGCTTAGCGAGTTTTGAGACGCAGCGGGGAGCCCCTCAGCGCTATCGAGCCTCTAAGTCGCCGCTGAGCACCACAACACCGTCCTCTGCGCCGTCCAGGCCGACCGTCACACTGCTCAAGCCAAAGCCTGCTAAGTCTGGGATCGGGATCTCACCCAGAGCATCGGTCAGGCTGGGCAACAGCATGGGCACCAGCGCCTCAAGCAAGGCCTCGGTGTCCGCGGCGTATTGGCCGCCCTCGTTGGGGTAAACCAAGTCGAAGCGCACGTTGATATCACCCAAGCCTGCGCTCAAGGTGTTGTCACTGCCCGCAGAAAGATCCAGACCAACATCGACTTGCACGTAGACGCGCATGAACAGGTTCGCTTCGTCAATTGCACCGTTGAAAATACTCAGCTCTAAGTCGCCGATCTGCATGTCCAAGAGAGAGCCTCCCGTCCCGGGCAAAACCACGGGAGGCAAGTACGCGCTGGTGGCGATGCTCAAGTCCGAGAGCTCCGGCAAGAAGTCGCTCAGGTCGGACAGATCCAGTCCCAGCTCCTTGGAGTCCATCTGCAGTTCAAGGATACCGCCGCTCCAGAGACCGTAGAGCGCTTGGTTCACAAAGTCCTGGTTGAGACCCAGAGTAAGGTCATCCGTGGACGTGCTGTAGCTGGGCGTGCTGTACGGGTAGGTCAAGCTGCCAGGGCTGTAGTGCGGTACCACCACAGTGCTCGCGGTGAAATAGGTCTCCAACCCCAAGGTCAAGCCCGTATCGTCGACGCTGACCGTGCTGGGTACCGCGTCCAAATCATAGGTGTTGGCTTCGATTGGGAAGGTGTAGCCAATCTCCAGCCCCTGGACAGCCTCAGCCACCAAGTCCGGGATTTCGTCCTGGGCCATGTCGGCCAGGGCGTCAATCAGGTAGCCCTCGATCAGGCCATCTACGTCGATCCCGAAGAAGTCAACGACATCGTAGAGCCACCCGTCTAAATCAAAGTCGAAGTTTTGGGTACTCGCAGCGGCATTGGCCACGGTGACTCCCAGCTGCCCAGAGCTGACATAGGGGGTCATGTCCATGTTCAGCTTGATCCAGTCGGCCTGGATGTACCCACTCCCCGAGTAGCCAATTCCGATCACCTTGCCCGAGGCACTCCAATTCATGAAGATGTCGTTGATCTTGGCTTCGGTATCCAAGTACCCGCCACTGGTGGGGTCGATGTCCAGATCAGTGGAGGAGATGGAGGGGTTGGTCAGGTAAAAGCTTACTGAGTACCAGGTGATGCAACCAAAAAAACCAAAACAGGTCTCAGAGGAGTCCGAGAACACGGGACTCGGAATGCTGCTTGCAATCAGGTCGGTGTTCACAAAGTCGCCAGCCAGGGACTCCAGTGCGTCAAAGCCGCTCTCACTGATGCGCGCTTGGATACCCGAGTCTACGCCATAGCCGTAGGGGGTGTACTCGCCGGAGAGGCTCGCGCGCAGGTCGTTGGATCCGTTGCCGTCGCCGTCGACCGCATCGGTCTCCAGGAGAGTGGTGCCAAAGTCCAGGTCTTGCCAGACTTCCCAGGTACCATCGCCATTTAGGGTTGCGGCGCTGCCGTTCACGAAGACACCGGAGACCCCACTCCACGCGTCAGAAGCGGTACCCGAGACGTACAGACCGATATCGGTGGTCTCGTAGCCACGCTCGGGGAACAAGATCTCCAACTCCGGGCCCGTGCTATCGATCAAAAGCGGCCCGACGCTGTCGCTGAGCACACCATCCAAGGTGCTGGCATAGACGGTGAAGTTGCCCTCCTCCAGCCAAGTCACGGCGTTGTAGTCCACCTGTGCCCCATCTGGCTCGACCCACAAGTCAAAGCCACGGTCCACAGGATTTCCGTAGGCGTCCACTATGGACACCAGCGCCAGCGCCGTCTGGTTCAGCTCGTAGCCGGGCTGGTCAAGAGACAGGACGAGCTGCTCAGCAGGACCAGCAACTACGCGAAAACCCTCGCTGTCGGCCGCCTGTCCAGCGGTGGCTGTGGCGACATAGGTCCCGGGCGTGGTGGTGGTGAAGACGTCGCTCTCTATGCTCACAAGGGCGCTGTCTGCGGTGACCGTCCGCTCTCCCTCCTCCGTCAGGTTTCCGTACGCGTCCCAGGCGTAGACGCTGTAGCCCAGTTCCTCTCCCGCGCCGATCTGCAGGTCATCCAGCGTCAAGTCGACGATGGCGGGCGGGCCAGCTGCGACGTCCAGTGGCAAGGTGGCGACGTAGATCTCGCCCTTGTAGGTGACCGACGCCACCAGGGTGTGTTCTCCAGCGACGAGCGGAGTCAGGCGCGCCTCGTCGTAGTCGAGCAGAGCCTCCAAATCCGAGGACAGGGCAATGCCGGTCACCTCGATGGGGGTGTCGGTGCCGCCCATATAGGCGACGTAGGCCAGGTCTTCTCCTGCGACCGGATCTTGGTCCTGAACTTCCACCACCAAACTGAGGGCGTTGGAGAAGGTGCTGTACTCAGTGCGGCAGCCGGTGAGGATCAGCAGAAGCAGTGCGGGCATGGTCACATCCGGGAGGCGACCATTATCGCCAATCTTCGGCCGTATCGCAAGGGTCCAGCCACCCATCCGCCAGAGATACCGCCCCTACGAAGCGCTGCCCCAAGACCGGCACGGACCTTGGGGCAGCCACCTCAGGGGCGATGCTCTACCAACCGTAGGAATCGCTGGCACATACATCTACGCCCGTAAAGGCCACCTGCCCGATGGACTCAGGCTGCTCATCATCCAGGTTTGCAATCGAGATACCGGCGTTGCTAATGGCGTATGCGTAGTTCTCGATGACCACCGAGCGACGAAAGCCGCTGCACCAAGTGTTCTCTTCAGTACCGGTCAGCAAGCTGTCCTGGTTGATACGGCCAAGCTCAGCGAGCTCTTGGTCGATCTCGGCCTGGATCAAGAGCAGCTCGCTGCTATTGGATGAGTCCGTGTTGGCCGGCATCAGCAGCACACCCTCTGGGGCGTAGTAGTTAAAGGCCAGGTGCTCGTACTGGGCCTCCGAACCATAGGCATCTTCGATCTGCAGGCGACTGGCCAAGGTGGGGTCGCTCAAATCGGAGACGTCGAAGATGCTGACGGAGAGGTTGGTCTCCCAGCCGTCATCGGTGGCCTCCATGCCCACGGCCAACAAGTGTCCGTCTCCCATGGGGTGCATGTAGTTGCTAAAGCCCGTGACCTTGAGCTCCCCCATCAACTGGGGGTCCTCAGGGTCGCTTAGGTCGAAAGTGAACAAGGGATCGATCTGCTCAAAGGTCACCACATAGCCATCGTCTCCCTCAAAGCGAACGGAGTAGATCTCCTCGCCGGGAGCCAGATCCGTGACCTCGCCGACGATCTCCATGCTGTCGTCCAACACGTAGAGCCCCGTGCTGCTGTCTCTGTCACCTTCCGAGGTGGTGGCGACCCGCAAGTGTCCATCGTGCTCGTCCAGGGAGAACTGGTTGAGTACCCAGCCTGGGACCTTGCCGCTGCCCATGTAGTCCGGAGCCGCTTGACCGCCGGAGATGTCGAAGCGGTGCACGATGGTTTCAATGCGGTTGTCGTAGCTCTGCCAAGGGCCGTCAGAGGCCTCCGAGCCCACCACGTAGATGTTGTTGGCGTTGGCATAGACTGCGTCGATACTAGACAACACACTGGTCCCTTGGAACTCCGAGGAAACGTCCTTCAGGTCCAGGGATTCCACGTTGACCATCCAGTTTCCAGAGGAGCGGTCGCTGTAGAAGACGCTCTCGCAGTCTGAGACATCGGAGTCTCCCACCGCCCAGCCGTCGCCGGTCCGCAGGTTGTCAAAGCGGCCCGGCAGCCAGTCTGCCAAGACGGAGTCCTTCACAGCACGGATGCCCTTTTCCTTGTTGTCGAAATTCCAGACGTAGCGACTGGTGCCCAAATCGGCGTAGCTGACGACGTAGAGGGTGTCCCCGACAATCCGTGAGTCCTTGAGACTGCCCTGGGTATAGACCTCGCGGAGCACGACGGGCGCCGTGACATCCCGGACGTCGATGATGGTGATCTTGACCTGGGGGTCATCCCCTCCGAGCCTATCGGAGGACCCCCCAGAAAGAGGCTGAGGTGCCTGGTACGTGGGCTGAGTGAGCACCACCAGCTCGTCGGAATCCTTGCGCAAGTACATACCCAGCGCCCGGCCTTCCAGGGGCAGCTGAGACTGAACCGAAGCATCCTCGACAGGCCACGCCTTGGTGACCATCAGGTGGTCGCCGGCGAGCACATAGATGTGGGTGCCGTCGGTCTCCATCAGGTCCGCCTCGTCCACACCCAAGACCTGGGTGTTGGTGTCGGAGTAGCTGCGGTCTCCTCCATCGCTTTCGGCCGTGGCGGCCATGTCTCCGCCGGCGGTGTTGGACATCTCGTAGCTGCGCCCGAAGCCGATACCGCCTGCTCCCCAGGAGTGCGCCCAGCGGATCTCTTCGATCGCCTGGTCTTTCAGCGTCTTCTCGAGAGCATCGCAGGACTTGAAGGACTGCAGGTCCGCTTGAGGGTCGCGCAAGTTGCAGCCTGTGAGGGCCAGTGTGATGAGCAGTGTGGGCATGATGTCCTCGGGATTGAATGATGCTATCCGAAGTCTAAGCAAGGTGCGTGCCAAGCTACAGAAACACCAGATTTCGGACAGTTAGAGATCCCGATTTCCTCCAACCGTGACAACGCTGTCCCTATTTCTTGCCACGTCGGGTGTATGGACCCTTGCGAAGAGCCAGATCTACGCCCAGGCTCATAGCAGGCGGCAGCCCACGGCTGGATTGCCCCATCAGGTCCAGCGAGGTCCCCAAGAATACCGGCCCCAAGGCCCACTGGGCGCGCACAAAGCCGCCCAGATAGAGTTCCAAGTGGCCCGTCGAGCCTGTACCCAAGGCTACGAAGGTGGTTCTGCCCATTGGGGTCAGTCCCAGGCTGAGGCGGTGGCCCTGGCCAATTCCCCTCTCAGCACGCAGGGGCGCGCGCACATCAAGCACTCCACCAATCGGCAACGCCAAGCCTCCCACGCCTGGAGCCACTGCAAGGTCCCAGCCCTGGGTCTGAAGGAAACGGTAGCGCAGGTCGGCCTGCACACCGCCCAAGTAGAGCCGGACCCCAAGGTCGGTGTTCGGCCGCAGGCCAACGCGCATGGCCAGATCTGCCTGAGGCACAGGAATCCAGGTGGCGCTGGAGACGCTGTTGCTTCCTACCTGAAGACTTCCCGCAGCGGCTACCTGAACCACACCCGGGTCTAAAGTGGTCGCCCCATCCAGGGTCGAAAGGGTGGTGCAGGCAAAGAAAAGACCGACAATCACCAGCGTACCCCCACGCTCAACCCCAAATCCACGTCCCCGCTGCGACCGCGCTGCGTCCAACCCATCGTCCCGGAGATCTGTGCCCTTTCTCCCAAGTCGCGGGACAGGTCACCTTTCGCGCGCCAAGCCACCCGCGCCAAAGGTCCTGCATCAGCGTGCATGAAGACCACCGCCGGCCCAGTGTAAAAGCCCACCCGCGCCTGCTCTCCAAAACTCAACCCGGCGAGCGCTGCAGGGCGCAGGTACAGGCTTCGTTGGTTTAGCCCCAAGACGTCTTCCGTCCAGGTGCTGGCCAAGACTTCTCCCTGAAAGACCAGCGTTCCAGCACCCCCATGTAGGACGAGTTGGACGCTGGGGTGAATTCGATGTGCCCCCGAACTGGAGCGAAGACCCACCACCCCCAAGCCCCCATTCAGGGCCAAAAAGCTCAGAATGCTCATGGACAGGCCTCCACAGTGTGCACGCCTGCGAAGCGGTTCTCGACAGCCAAACATGCGGCCTGTTGTTGCTGGGAATCCCCAAGCGCGACCAACTGGTCCAGGTAGCGGTAGGCCACCATCGCGTCGTCTGCATCCGCCTCGGCCAATGCCCAGGCCCGCAAGGCATCGCAAACCAGCAGCAGAGTTTCGTTCACATCGCCTGTTTCTAGCCGGATGTCCCAGACCGTCGCCGCGAACACCGACCCGAGAGCGTAAGGGTCATAGCTCTCAACCTCCAACTCCGGCCGGGAGCTCACGGACTCGGCAGTGATGGTGCTCTCCAGATCCCGCGAGAGCAGGTTCAAACTGGGCATGATGAAACGGGGGTCGCCGGTGACCAGGCCCCCCAGCATGTCTGCGAAGCCTTCATCCAGGCTGGAGACACCGTCGGCGCCGCTATGACCTGGAGGAAACAGCTTGGCGGCGTAGGGGTCGCCGGCGGTGAGCAAGTGAAAAACACCATGCCCGGTCTCATGGGCGACCACGCCGGCATTTGCAGCCAGAGGAACCTGCTTGTCGCTCAGATCGGAGAGCAGGATGAAGGTGTTGGCCGAGGGGGCGTAGGCTGCATTTTCCACTGGAAGCAGGGCCAGGCCAATGTCCGGGATCGCTGGAGTGACCGCCATGTTCACTGGAAAGAGCGGCTCAACAGCCACGCCCACTCCCAGCAAGGCATCACGGGTGTCCTGAAGGTGACCGTAGAAGCTGTACATGATGAGCCCGTCCAGGTCGATGGGCTCCGCCACGCCATCGTCGACCACAGCTAAAACCTCAATTCCGCGGCCCCCGCGGTACTCCAGGCCACCGTCAATCAGGGACAGCGCGAGCACCCCACCAGCACGCACATCGCCCAACTGACCGTGCATGCGCAGGGGGTCCTCTAAACTGTCTATGGGCCGAGGCTTGACCGTGTAGCTTCCGTCATCCTGCACCTGAAAGGCAACAAAACGGTCCGCGTCGATCGAGCAACCCAAAAGCAACATCCACGTCATTGCCTTCTCCAAGCAGAGTGACCTGGTCGCCGCGGATCTAAAAAGCGGCCGGGCCAACTCCGTAGTACTCATGCATGGCCACGTCCATCAGCCGGACTCTGTTTGCGCTTCTAGCGCGACCACGAAACAAAAAGCACTTGGACCCACAAGCCTCCACATGGCTGTTCAGGATACTGTCGTGAGATGCGAGTTCTGGCAGCGGACATTGGCGGAAGCAACACTCGGCTTCAGATCTTAGATAGGTTCGGAGCGGTAGAGACCCTGCGGATCTCCACCGAAGGCCCTTCCCTGTCTCAGGCCATCAAGCCCCATGCGTCCTCTTTCGTCGGGCTGACCGGGGCGGTCCTTGCAATTGCCGGACCGGTTCTGGCACAAAAAGCCAAGCTCACCAACTACCACTGGCAGGTCGACGCGGCCTCGCTGAGCCTTGCCTTGGGATGCCCAGTACGCCTCATCAACGACTTTGAGGCGGCAGCACTCGGCGTGAGCGTCTTGCCTCAGAGCGCCACAGAACACCTGAGTGGTCCAGCGCCGGACCCCAATGGCTTGGCGGTGGTCTTGGGACCAGGCACGGGTCTTGGACAAGCACTGCTTCTGCCTGGAAACCCACGGCATGTACACCCGACAGAAGGCGGCCACGTCGATCTCGCCCCCAACTGCCCGACCCAGGCCCGGATCTGGTCCTGGCTGTTTGAGAAGCACGGCCACGTCAGTGCCGAGCGCGTTCTGTCCGGCGCCGGCCTGCTGTCGCTTCAGCATTTTTTCGCCAAGGAGATGGGTGAAGCCCCGCTGGAGCGCCCGGCCCAGGTCAGTGGTTCTCAGACCCCATCAGCCCGGGCAGCGCTGACGCACTTTGTCCAATTCTTAGGTGCCCACGCCGGCAACATGGCGCTGGCGCTTACCCCTTCCGGCGGCGTCTGGATCGCCGGCGGTATCGCGCCCCGCCTCCCCATCAACGAACTGGGCTTGGTCGCCGCATTCCACAACAAGGGCCGCCTATCTCCAGCGTGTGCACAGACGCCCTTGATGCTGGTCCTGGACTCAGATCTCGGCCTTCTCGGGGCAGCGGCCTTGGCCCGGCGGCTCTACGGCGGCGTGTAAGATGGCCACCATGATCCCCTTCTCCACTGCGTTCACCCAGGCGGTCCAGTTTGGACTGCTGACCGCGGTTCACCTGCCGGATGATCCCAGCCCGGTACCCGAGAAGGTTCTGGCCCGACTCCCCAAGGCTGAACTCGCATATGCTCAAACCTTAAGGGGCTACAGGCAAGTCTCTTTCGTTGGCGGCCGATTGGCCTTGCACGAAACTTTAGGGCAGCTTCGCATGCCCAATGACCCCGTCTTGAATGATGCCCACGGCTGCCCAGTCATGCCAGCCGGTATGACAGGTTCGATTAGCCACAAGCGCACCCTGGCCGTTGCCATAGTCGCTCGCTCCCGGCATGGTCAGCTGGGGTTGGATTTAGAGGATCTGAACCCCGCGCGAATGCATGTCGCCGAAAAGGTGCTGCGCCCCGAGGAGCTTAAAGAGCTTCTTGAGTTGCCCCCCGAGCGGCAGTGGACCAGCCTGCTGCTGCGCTTCTCCCTGAAGGAGGCCGTCTACAAGGTCTTGAATCCAACCCTGCGGCGCTACATCGACTTCCAAGAAGCCAGAATTCACCTGGACCTGGACCTGACTGCAAGCGTAGACCTGTACCTCAAGGACCCGAAAGAACCAAGTTTCTCCTTGGATGGGCGATATCAGTGGATGGATGGTCGGGTGTTGACCATGATGCGCTTGCGCCCGGACGCCCACTCCGGCTTGCCTTTGAACGGAAACAAGGGCCGCCTCAAGGGCTCCACCGAGGCTCTCTGAGGGCCAGTTCTGTCTCAAAGAGACGGACACCGCCGACCAAAATACGGCCATCCAGCAGAGCTACGACCAAACCCGTCGGCCCCACGTCAAAGGACACGGGAACCCCGTCCAATGTCTGCGCCTGGCCCTGATGTATCAGGGTGGTCTCGGGTCCTTCTCGCCCAGGCGTTCGGCGGAGGTAGCTGAGCCCTTCCCCGTCACAAACCGGCGCCTCAAGCTGCTCTCCTGGTCGCCCGTTTACCCGCTGCTCGACGCGATCCCCGCGCAGCTCAAAGATTCCGCTGGCACCCGAAAACAGAGGCTCCGATGGCGAAGCCCAAGTAGGCTGCGCGCAGCCTCGGCCCATCGAGCGCCGGGCGGGCTTGTCTCGAAGCCGCGCCGGCAGAGGCGGCGAGGTACTGGATGTTGTGGGCTGCATCAAACCCGTCGTCATGTCCAAACGCCAGGAAGACGACAGCGTCTCCACAGTCAAACTGCCTTCCCGGCTCTCCAGGACCTTGACTCCAAGCAGACGCTCAGGAACCTGACTGCGCACCACCAAGGCCAGGGAGAGCTCCGGACTGCCCCCGGCCAAATGCAGATAGGCGGCCGCCTGGGCAGGCTTGCCCTGGTTGAAGGACAACAACCCCATCAGGGCCTGATGGGGCGCATAAACCACGCTGCGGGGATCCAGCTTTACGACCTGTGAACCTTGTTCCCAAGCCCCCTGAAAGTCCCCCACGCAGGTCAAGGCCTGAGCCTGCCAAGCACGGAACTCAGCGGCGGGAACCCCCACTCCATCACGGGCATAGAGCAGCTCAGCGGCGCGGCCGCACTGGCCATTGTCCATCTCGGCGCGCGCCAACCAGAAGGCCACGTCGTCATCCCAGGGACGCTGCTCCAACAGGGCTCCCAGCTCAGGGCGTACATCTCGAGTCTGCTGGTGGTAGGCGTCAACAGCGTGCGCGAGCGCCACCCGAGATGGAGCAGCGCCAGCGTAGAGACCCAGGCTCACTACGAGAAAAAGCATGTCCCCTCGCTAACCCTATGAGCAGGGAGAGGGACAGGACCCGACGCTCAGTGGCGGAAGTGTCGGGCGCCGGTCATCACCATCACCACGCCAGCGGCCTCGGCTGCTGCGACGACCTCCTCGTCCCGGATGGACCCACCCGGCTGGATGATGGCGGTAACCCCCGCCTGGACCGCGGCTTGAATTCCATCTGCAAACGGGAAAAACGCGTCCGAGGCGAGCACCGAGCCCTGGGTCGGCCGCGTAGCCTTTCGAATCGCCAAGTGAACGCTGTCCACGCGGCTCATCTGTCCGGCACCTGTGCCGTTGAGCACGAGCCCCTCCCCTTCACTGCGGGCCAAAACGATGGCGTTGCTCTTGACGTTGCGGGCGACCTTCCAGGCAAAGTTCAGTTCACGAACCTGCGCCGAAGTGGGCTGCTTGGAGGTGGCGACGGTCCAGTCCATCTGTGCGCCCACATCCCAATCTTGGAGCAACCAGCCACCCTGAACGCGGCGGCCGTCTGTGCCAGATGGCGCGGTGCTACTCCAGTCATGGGGCAGCTTCATCACGCGCAGCTTGGTGCGCTTGGCCAGAAGCGCAAGACCCTCCTCGTCAAATCCTGGCGCCGCGAGAACCTCAAAGAAGACGCGGCTCTGGCGAATGGCACGCACATCATCGACGCTCAGAGCTTTGTTGAAGGCCAGAATGCCACCGAAGGCCGAAACTGGGTCGCCGCTGAGGGCCATCCTAAAGGCCTGGGAAAGATCGCTGGGGTGAACGCCGACACCGCAAGCATTCATGTGCTTTACAACCACACAAGTAGGGTCCTCAAACTCAAAGGTGGTCCGAAGGGTGGCGTCCAGATCGGCCAGGTTGTTGAAGGAGAGTTCTCTTCCCTGGATTTGCTCGATGCGGGCCATGCTGCGACCCTGCGGATTGGGGTCCGCATAGAAGACGGCGCTTTGGTGTGGGTTCTCTCCGTAGCGCAACCCCTGCACCCGGCGCATCGGTATGGCCAGCTCCCTTGGCTCTGGCGCGGCGACTCTCTTGGCCAGCCAGGAGGAGATCAAGCCATCGTAGGCGGCGGTATGTTGAAAGGCTTTGACCGCCAGGTGCTGGCGCTGGGTGGCGGTAATCTGTGAGACTCCCTCTGAAAGCGACGGGTAGTCGCTCGGGTCAACCACGACGGTCACCGATGCGTGGTTCTTGGCTGCGGAGCGCACCATGGAAGGGCCACCGATATCGATCTGCTCAACGGCCTCGCACAAAGGGGCGCCACCGCTGATGGTGCGCTCAAAAGGGTAAAGATTGCAGGCAACCACCTCGATCCAGCGCACGCCGTTGTCCTGGGCCTCCGCCTCGTCCTGACCTCGGCGACCCAGGATTCCTCCGTGGATCTTGGGGTGCAGTGTCTTGACGCGACCGCCAAAAATTTCCGGGGCTCCGGTGAAGTCACTCACTTTCGTCACGGGGACCCCACCAGCAATCAAGGCCTTGGCGGTACCACCAGTCGACAGGATCTCAAAACCCTGTTCAACGAGGGCTTGACCCAGCTCGACAATGCCGGTTTTGTCGCTGACTGAGAGAAGGGCGAGACGGGACATGGACGGCTCCAACTGATTAGGGGGCTGGCCTAACCACGGCTCTCAGATAGGGGACCGGTGGTTGCCCGATGGTTGCAGTGGGCCCCTCTTGGTGGCGCCTCTGTGTCAGCAGGTGCTTCAGCTACTCGCCCGTTGGCGCGGACTCCAGCGGCATGAAGCTCATGACCGTCACCTCGTGAGGGCCGCTGGCAAAACCCAGGATCATCATAGATTGTCCCACGTATGGCTCTAAGACTTCGACCCCTGGGCCCACCATCACCAAGCGCATGCCGGAGCCGCGCAAAATGAGATCGAGCTTGTCCCCATTCAGCCGGAGAACCCCGACAAAGGGCGTTGAGCCATCCTGAGCCGCGACGACTTTGTAGTCCTGGACTCGCAGCGCGCGCCCACGACGCATACCGTCCACGGAGACCGTGCAGGCGTCCATGGCCCGCAGCGCCAGCATCTCCCCCTCCAGCTGGAGCTCGTAATCTCGCTCATCACTGTGTAGCAAAGCACGGTCTGGGGTGATCTCCACGACTCCCTGAGTCTGCAGCGTCGCGCAGGCCAGCATCAGGCTTAGGCCGACCACTCAAAGCCCTCCATGGCGAAGAGACCACAATCCTCGACCGGGAGTCTCTCTGTCGCCTGCTCGAGGGCGGGGTCTCCTTCCACCACCTCCCGGCGCTCCTCCAGGAGTGCTCGGGTAGCGTCCATCGACACCTGAATGCCAAAGGGATCCTCCTCGCCAACCGCTTCGAGCAGGTCTGGCAGATAGGGCCACGCAGCCCACGCAATGCGTCGCTGGGTCTCGCCTTCTTCCAAATCAGAACTGTCACAAAGAGACCGGAGGGTGGGATCGAGCTGCAAGCAAGACCACATGCAGGCGGCCTCCCAGACGGTGTCCCTGCAGAGCAGAAGGCCCCCCACCGACCTACCAAGCTCACGCACCTCGTGGAGCAGCCGTTGGTCCACTTTGGACAGCATGTACAAGCCCTTGTCACTCGCTTGCACTAACCGAGGGTAGTGGGCGAGTCGGAGCTGCTCGAGCACTTGCTCATCGGGAAGATTCAGGCTGTTGGGAAAGCGCGCGGGCTCCTCTTCCCCGCGCTCCATATCCGGGTCGTTCCATGAGAATCTGCCCAGGCCAAAGTCTTCGCTGGACTCATCACTACAATCCTCGTCCAAATCAATGGTGAGCTCGGCAGCTGTCCAGATCGCACCGGCCTCGGTGCGCATGCTCTCCATCAAGTCGCGTTCGGTGGGCGGCACCACGGGAGACAGCTCTTGCCGCCGGGTGATTTGAGTGACTTCGGTACCAAAGGGTGGTTTGAACTGGTCAGTCTGGTCAGTAGATACCGAGTCCTCCCACTCCGCCAGCTCCTTAAGCCGGGACAAGGAGTCCGCCCGGACGGCAAACTCAGTTACCTCCTCGGTGTCCTCTCGAGAGAGTTCCCAGCGTCCGGCGGTGGGCCCGAGCAGAGCTTTTATTCGTGGCCGATCGTCGTCCAGCTCAAGGTGGGGCTCCTCTACTTCAAGTACGAGTTCCTCCAGCTCGAGATCGTCTATGGGCTGGTCGAGTTCCAGCTCGATGAGATCCTCGACCCCGCCGCTCACTTCTACCAGCCCCACTCCAACCTGTTGCAGATTACGGGCTGAACGCTGAGGGTCCACTGCGCGAGCGCGCTCTTCCAACGCGTCTATCCGCGAAAGAAAACGCCTGAAGCCTTGACGAAGCTGGTCAAAAAAAGCCATCGGTACAGAGCTTATCAGGCGCGCCCCAAAGGCAAAACAGACCCGTTGATGAGGTCTTGACGCCAGCGGCCCATTCCGCTATTGAACCTCACTTTTCGGCGACACCGAAGCACTACACGGGCTTGGCCGGCACCTCGCCGTGCGCCAGCGGCAAGTCAATGCGTGTGGTGCACTCCCCCGTGACCTGGCAGGTCCCTGATGATGTTGCTCCCCAAGACCATTGGCCCCGTTACCCTCCAGCTCAAGCTGGGCACAAGTGGTGTCTCTGAGTCCTACCAAGGTGTGATGACCACCGATGGACGTCGCGTTTTAGTCCGTCGCATCCTCCCATACCTGTGCAAAGAACGCGGGAAGATTGCAGGGCTTGAAGCCCGAGTCCGTGACCTACTCGCGGTCTCCCATCCGCTCCTGGTTCCCTTGGTGGATTGGGTCGAGGTCGCGGAAGAGCGTCTTGTGGTTGAGACCTGGGTCGAGGGCCTGGACTTGGATCGAATCCTGAGCGGTTGCAGAGCGCAGGGCCAGCACGTGCCAGCCAACGTCTTTCTCAACCTGGCCACCCAGCTCTGCTCTGCCCTGGAGGTCCTACACGGCCGCCCCGGCAAGAGCACTGGTGCAGAGAACCTGCTCCACCTTGGCCTGCAGCCTGCCCACCTCTTCGCCACGGACCAGGCGCGCGTTGTGCTGGGTGGCTTTGCCCTAATCCGCTCCCCCACTGCTCTTTCCCAGAGTGGTATGAGCAGCCCAATCCCCCAGCGCTTGGAGTACCTCTCTCCCGAGCAAACCTGGCCGGATCAACGGCTGAGCTGCGCCAGCGATGTCTTCTCCCTGGCGGCGATCCTGCACGAACTGCTCACGCTCAAGCCGCTGTTCAGGGCCGACAGCAGCCTGCAGACGATCCACCAAGTGCGTGCTGCGGACGTGTCAGCGGCCATGGTGGGAGTACAGGCGCGCATGCCCGGCCTGGAGAAGGTACTCGCGCGGGCCCTGAACAAAAACCCATCGCACCGCTACCAGCGCGCCTTCGTACTCCGAGAGGAGCTGCGAGGGCTGATGGCCAGCTACGACTTCTCGAGCATCGTCGAGGACACCCAGCGCTTCCTGGCCAGCATCAACAAGTCTTCCGCTACAAAGCCCAGCGTGGCCTTGGAGCCCGAGACCACCGCAGCCCATATTTTGGCCGCCGAGCGCATCGCCAGAAAGAGCGCCAAAGAGCGCGAGGAGCGCATCCAACGGGAGCAACACGCCTTGCTGGAAGCTCAACGACAGGAGCTGGCAGAGGCCTCGGGCCCGCTCACCGATTCGGGCGAGGACCCCGCGCCTGCCAAGCCCCGGAGGGTGACCCAGCCAGCCCCTACGCCTTTCCACCCCATCCCGGGTGGATTCGGTGCAGCGCCGGCATCCAGCCCGGATTTGCTGCCTTTGGACGAGGCCAAGCCCCCTATCCATCGGATGGAGGAAACCACAAACGCGGGCTTCTCGGCGCCACCAAAGGTCCCCCAGTTGGTCTTGCCCCAAGGCGAGGTCACCAAGGCCATTCCGGCGCCTCCGACCCGAGAGAAGGGCAGCGCCCCGGGCCCAGCCCCGCGTATGGCACCCGCACCTCCCGTTGGGGTTCCAAGCGCGAATCCAAACGGCACGCTCGACGAGGCCCCCGGCGAAGCCAATGGTCTGCCCCGTGGCAAGAATGCCTGGGACCCCAACGCATCCAAGCCAGTTCACCAGCCATCAGCCGTGGCACCGCCAGCAGCCGTGGCACCGATCGCGCCCCTGCCCCAGAAACCAGCAAGTCCGCCGCCTAACCAAACACAACCGGTACCGTTGAAGCGGAACGAGGGGGCCTCCAAGCCAGCCGCCCCTGTCCTGCAGAAGACAGCACCGATAGCCGACGAGGAGGAGCCAAAGAAGCGTCCAATGCTGCTCCCAGTCTTGGGTGCAATCGCCGCACTTTTGTTGGTCTCTGTTGGGATCTGGACCGCTCTCTCGCCGTCTAGCAATCCGTCCGACAACGACCAAGCCACAGGGCTTGCGGCTCTGGATACTCCGGTGGCCAAACCGGCTGTCCCCAATCAGCCGGTTCCCGAGCAGGTTGATTCCAAGCAGCTAGTCCGTGCTGAATCAGAGCGTGAGCAGCCGAAAGCGGCGCAAGAGCCCGTCAAGACGCCCGTCGCTGCCACTCAGCCAAAGTCTGAGCCCGTGCGCAGTCAGCCTGCACGCAGTGAGCGTGTGGCCTCGCCGGCGAGAAGCCAGCCCGAAAGCACGCCCGAGCGAGAGACCCGTCAGCCCAGGGAGAGCAGCTCGAGCGCCAAAAGTGCTCCTGCGACTTTCGTCGAGGACGACCCCATCACGGAGCTGGACCAAGACACCGGTACGCCGGTCGCCATCAACCTGGACGGCTACGCAGACGACGCGCGTACCGGTCGCCTGAGTGCCTCCGACATAATGAACTTAGAGATGGTCGATAGTGGCGATCCGTCCTACACCCGGAGCCGCGCACTGCTGCTGATGAACGCAGAGCAGGACCAGGACATCAAGGCCGCAAAACGCTACCTGGATCAGCTTATGGTGCTGCCCGAGAACCGCTACAACTCGGTGTACCTAAGCAAGCAGGCTGTCTGGTACGCCAACCGCGGCTCGTTCAGCCAAGCACTGGAGACTGCTACCCAAGCGGAGCGGTACTGGGCGCGAATCCCCTCCGAGCTGGTTTTTGGCACCAAGGCCGACATCTACGAGACCAAAGCGTCCTCTTACCAGGGGCTGTTCTACGCCTCCGAAGACGACCTGGACCTCCTGGACCAAGCCGTCAGTGGCTGGAATACTTACAAGCGCCACATGAGTAGCAAGGGGTCTGCCGCAGAGGCCGAGCGGGCCCAGCTGCAGATCAACAAGCTCGAAAATATCCGAAAGCGACTGGAGTAGTGATGCTATTGCTGACCCCCCTTCTGCTCGGTCCCTTGTATTTGAGTACCGGTTGCGCCACTCACCGCATCACCGGTCAAGTAGTCGACCGAAATGGTGCCCCTGTAGAGCGAGCGGTCGTGAGCCTTGAGCCCGGCGGCGTGCAGATCGTGACAGACTCCGAGGGCTACTGGGAGATCGACTACCTGCGAGATGAGAAGGGCGACCGAATACGCCTGGACAAGCGCGCTGACTACCAGGTCGAGGCTTTTAAGGTGGGCTATCAACCGCGCGACACCGAATTCTACTACAAACGCGGTGAGCTGTTGACCCAGCCCATGGTCCTGCGAGAAGACAGCATTCGTGTGGTGCCCGAGGAGCTGGAGCTGGACCCGGATGCATTTCCGGACCGCACCCACTCCTCCGGGGCCAACTACGAGGGTGAGTAGTGTTGCTCCTCTGGCTATCTTGCACGCCGACAGCGCCCCCCATGGCTCCCAGTCCGCTGGACTCGGCGTGGATGGGGCAGATCATGGCGCAGCCCCAGCTCTTCACCCAGACAGTAGACAGCGAGCGCACCGCTTGGGTCGCACTCCACGCCAACTCCTGGCGTGGCGCACACCGAGGCACCGGGACCCCGGCCCGGCGCGCAAGTGACCTGCACGCCGATTTGGCGTTGCGGGTGGCAGGCTTGGAGGCGACAGGCTGGGAGCGCACCCTGAGCGCATGGAGCCCATTGCCTGCCGGATCTGCCCTACCCTTCTTCGCCGGGCTGTCGGCCCTTGAGGCCGGCGGTGCCCCCACCAAGTGGTGGAAGCTGATCGACACGGACGCCGACCCTGTAGTCCTTCAAGCCACCCAGGCGATGCTAAAGCAACCCACCTTGAGTACCCGCTTAGCAGACACCATGGGCAACCCACTCCTGGAGCGGGTGGACCAGCACCTCGCCGCCCGGCTGGGTGAGTCGGAGGAATGGCCAAGCGGAACAGCGTGGACCGAGCCCCTGAGCAGCGGGGAGGCCCGCAGTATCCCGGACCCTCAGCTGCCATGGACTCTGTCCGTGATGTTGCTCAGCACCGACCAGGCCGTCGGAATGGAGGCCCTGCTCTTCTCAGATTGCTTGAGTGCCTCGGTGTGTGGCCCCGACGCCATGGCGGTTCTGGGCGTTGACCCCAACTTGGGCCCAAGCGACAACCCCAATCTGGCGCGCAGCATCGCCCAATCCCTGGACCAAGTCTTGGACACCTGGGCCCGTGACCAGCGCAAAAACGCAAGCCCAGAGGCACTGGGCCTGCTTGAAGATTTACAGGTGGTCCAAAAGTTTCGTGGCCAGCTGCTGCTGAGCTTGGCAGACGAGGCTCTGGACCAAGGCCACCCCAAGCAAGCCGTGGTTCTGGTTCAATACGCCATGGACCTGAACGCCCCGCGCACACTGGGGCCGGTCAACAGCCCCACACACTTCGCCGTGCTCGCCCAAGCTCACTTAGAGAGCGGACACACCCGAGAAGCCCTGGACGCCTTAGAAGTACTGACCCGCAGCTATCCGGAGGCGGTCGGCGCCGACGAGATTCTGGGGGACTTAGCCATCTTGGAAGGACTGGATCGCCAAGGCGACTCCAAGGAGAATTAGGCATGTTTTCCCTACTGATTATGGCCCCCTTGCTCTCAATGAGCACAGCTGGCGCTGCATCTTTTCGCTACGCCGAGGACCAAGCGCCCGGCATTGTGAACCCTCTCTTCTCCACCACAATGGGTGAAGCGCGGGTCAACGAGCTGCTTTTTGACGGCCTGTACAGCGACAGCCAAGAGCTGGCTACGGTGCCCGACCTGGTGCAGTCCGACGAGCTTTCCGAGGATGGACTGACCCTGACTTTGCGCCTTCGCAGCGACGTGAGTTGGCACGATGGCCGACCCCTTCAGGGCCAGGACGTGGCGTTTACTGTTCAGGCCATGAAGGAGCCCGGAACTCTGAGCACCGAGGCAGGTCGGGTGTCCTTTATCGAGCGGGTGGAGACGCAGGGCGACAGCCTGGTTGTTTTGCATTTCACTGAGCCCCAGGTCCGCCCACAGGACAAGCTCACCTTCAAGATCCTGCCAAGCCACGCCTTCTCAAGCACCGTTGTCACTCGCTCGGACAGCTTTCGTACTCGCCCCCTGGGTACCGGTCCATACAAGCTGGTCACCTACAACGACGACAACTCCATCACCTTCCAGGCCAATTCCGAGGGTCTGGGTGGCAAAGCCCGCATCGCCGAAGTGGTGATGCGCGAGGTCAGCGACAAGAGCTACCAAGCCAAGCTGCTGCTCTACGAAAGCCTCGAGGGCTTGGTTCGCGTCTTGCCTCGAGATCTGGCTGTACTCCAGAACAATCGCAAGATTGAACTCTATCCCTACCAGACAAACTCTTGGTGGTACGTGGGCTTTAACCAAGCCCGCGCACCCTTCGACGACGCCCGCGTGCGACAAGCCATGAGCTATCTGGTGGATGTGGACGCCCTGCTGGCCCCTGTGGGAACAGGTGAAGTACTCTCCGGCCCTTTTGTGCGCTCCAGTCCCTTTTACAACCACCAGGTCTCTCCGCGCACCTACAACGACACCCGAGCAGCGACCCTATTGGAGGAGGCCGGCTTTGCAAGCGAAGGGGGCATGTGGACCCGAGACGGCGAGCCCCTCACCGTCACCTTAAGCGCCCACCGCACCCTGGAGTCCGCCCAAGAAGTGGTGATCAACCTCCAATCTCAACTACGCAGCGGCGGCGTAACGGTCGAGGTGGAGTTCTTGGACGAAGCCGAGTGGAAAGCCCGCATCTGGCGTCAACAGGACTACGATCTGGTCCTGAGCCAGTGGTCCTTTGACCGAAACGAGGACGTTCGCGAGCAACTACACAGCGACGGCGCCCGAAACTTTGGCAGCTACTCCAACCCAGAGGTAGATGCCTTGTTGAACGAGGCACGCGCGACTCGGGACCCACAAGTCAAAAAGGCCGCCCTGCGTAAAGTGCATGCACTGGCCTCGCAGGACAGCCCAATGATCTTCTTGTGGACCTTAGACAGCTACTCAGCGATCTCCACTCGGGTAGACGACGTGGTGATTCACCCCTTCTACTTTTTCACCTGGGTGCGCCAGTGGCACATGGGGTCCTGAGTTAGCCTTTGACCTCCCGTTCCGGATTGCTTCGGGCACTGCTGCGCCACCTGGGTAGCTTTGTGCTCACCCTGGTGGGCTGTGCCCTGTTGCTGCAGCTCTTGCTGGCTCTGGCGCCGGGTGATGCTGCGGACTTAGTGGCCAACGATCCCGTGCTCCGCACCGCATTGGTTGAGCAGTGGCACCTGGATCAGCCCGTTTGGCGGCGCACCTTGGAGAGCCTGGCCGGACTGCTCACCGGTCAGTTCGGAGAGTCCCTGACCTTCCGACCGGGCACCCCGGTCTCCGAGCTACTCCTGCGTGGCGCGACATCCTCTGGGCCCCTACTCTTTGGTGCCCTGCTGCTGAGCGTTGGTCTGGGGTCGGGAATGGCTTGGCTGAAATGGGAGCGCGGGGCCCGACTGCTGAGCATCGTTAGTGTCGCGCCGGTTTTCTTGATCGCCGCGACAACAACCACGGCTCTAAACCAGGTCGCCTTTGCTGGACTGCAAGCAGGCTGGTGGGCCGCACCGGCCTGGTTCGCACTGCCAGTCAACAACCACCCCCTCAAGACCGCATTGGCCATCGCCGCATTGGCCATCGGAAGCGGCGCATTCTCCGAGATCCACCAGGCCAGCCACGAGTCTCTGCGGGCCATTCGTTCCAGCGAGTACGTGGACGCTGCGGTCGCGCGGGGTGCACCCCTCTCTGACTTGGTCCTCAGAAACTTCTTGCTGCCCCTCTCGGCCATCACCGCTCGCCGAGCCGCCTTTTTCGTCGGTGGCCTGGTGGTCATTGAAAAGGTGCTCCATGTTCAAGGGGCAGGTGCCATGCTCTGGCAGGCCTGTCGCTTGCGGGACTGGCCCTTGGTCATTGGGCTTTCTCTTCTCGCCGCCTGTGTCGTCGCGGGCACTCGCCTGCTGGCCGACATGAGTCGCTTGGCCTTGGATCCCCGTCTTCGAGGTCAGGCGTGAGTGCACTGCGCCCCTGGGCCGGTGTCGCCCTGCTGCTCCTGCCCGTGCTGATCTGGGTGCTCAGCCTGGCGGCGAACTACGACGTCATCGCCGACGTGGACGTTAGCCGGGCCTCGCTGGCGCCAAGCGTTGATCACTGGTTGGGCTGTGACCACCTGGGTAGGGACGTTCTCTGGCGCTTGATCACGGCCAGCGAGTCCTTCGTGGGCCCCAGTCTCTTTGCCTGCGTTGTGGCTCTGGTCATCGGCGTACCAGCGGGCGCGCTCTCCGGATGGCTCGGCGGTCTGCCTGCCAGCCTGACTCGCTTTGGTTTGACCACCGTAGCCTCGCTGCCACGTTTCGTGCTGGTGCTCCTGGTCTGTGCAGCCTTTGGCAACTCGGTCCAGCTTATCGCGCTGGCTGCCGGCGTGGCCTACGCGCCCACCCTGGCGGAAGCCATCTACGCGCGGATTCAGTCCTTCCGCCACCGAGGATTCGTGCTGGCCGGCCAGGCCCATGGATTGCGCAGCGGACGCATCCTTTGGCTCCACTTGCTCTGGGTCAACCACCGCCGGCTCATCCTGCGCCACTGCGTGCAGCTCTTTGCCTACTTCCTGCTGCTCGAGACCACCCTGAGCTACATCGGAGGCTTGGACGGCGCAGGCAGTTTTGGCGTAGCCCAGCCCGATCCAAGCTGGGGCAACATGATTGCCTTTGAGTGGCGGGAGCCCCAGGCGAACATCTGGGCCACCCTGGCTCCAGGATTGGCGACCGCCTTGGTACTCCTTGGAGCGACCTGGACCGGACGGTCCCTCATCGAAGAACAGGCATGAGCGTACACCTGCGATCCTTGCGCATCCTGGCCGGTAAGCGCGCCTTGGTCAGCCAAGTCTCTCTGCACATCCTACCGGGTCAAATCACCGTACTGGTGGGAGCCAGCGGATCTGGAAAGACCCTAACGGCACGCTCCTTGTTGGGACTGGTTCACGGCATAGAGCCAGGCATCGTCGCAGCAGACCTGGAGATCCAGGACGGGGAGGTCATCCATCGGCCCTACGCTGCCGTGGACAGGGAGCGCGCCTTTGTTCCGGTACGAGGGCCCTTGATCGCTTGGCTGCCACAAAATCCCCGCGCGGCGCTGGACCCCCTGCAGGCCGTGGGAGCTCAGATTCGGGACTGCCTAAAGCTCAGCGGCCAGAACACCGGGCTGGATGTGGCGCCGGAGCCCTGGTTAGAACGGGTCAGCTTGGCCAAGTCTGTGGGCAGACTGTACCCACACCAACTCTCTGGAGGAATGGCCCAGCGCGTCGGGATCGCCCTGGCACTGGCGAGAGGCTCTCGCTTTCTCATCGTAGACGAGCCCACCACGGGACTGGATCCCAGCCTGCGCGCCGGCATCCTTGAAGAACTCAAGCGGGCGAGGGACTCGGGGGTTGGGCTGCTCTTGATCACCCACGACCTGCGCCTGGTTCGGCAACTGGGAGACCACTTGCTCGTCATGGACCGGGGCTGCATCGTCGAGGACAGGCCGGCGCAGGACCTCTCCGCTATGCAGTCCGCTCAGGCGCAGGCCCTCTGGCAGGCGACATTACGCCTGGAGGCCCGTCAATGACCGCATTGGAACTCCACAACCTGCGGGTTCAATACGGCGGCGGATGGCTACAAGGCCCCAAGCATCCCGCCGTCCGCGGCGTGAGCTTGACCCTGAACTTCGGCGAGGTTGTTGGATTGATAGGGGAGAGCGGATCGGGAAAGACCTCTCTCGTCCAGGCGGCCTTGGGGCTGTTGCCTAGCCGCGGCACTGTGCGCCTGTTGGGCCAAGACCTGAGCATGCAGAGTCGCGCACAGATGCGCGAGCTTCGCTCCAAGGCGCAGATGATCTTCCAAGACCCGGCAAGCATGCTGAACCCAGGTTGGAGCATCCGAGAGCACCTCCATGAGAGCGCAGCCTTGCACCAAGCGGGACGCGATGCTGCTCACATCGTCGGAAAGGTGGCACGCCAGGTGGGCTTGGAGCTCCGACTGGACGCCCTACCCGGGCAGCTCTCTGGAGGGGAACAGCGCCGTGCTGGCGTGGCCCGCGTGCTGCTGGCGGACCCAAAGCTCATCATCGCCGACGAACCCACAGCCGGCTTGGACGCAGCCTTACGGGCCGATCTCATTGACTTGATCTTGGCGGACCAGAGTCCAGATCGCGCATTGCTTATCGTCAGCCACGACCTGGCTCTGGTGCGCTACGCGTGCCAAAAAATATGGGTGATGCTGGAGGGTGAAATCGTAGAGTCTGTGGCCGTGAACAACCTGGGTCGCATAGACCACCATCCCTACACCGCCCGCCTGCTCGACTGCGCGGGCCTATCCCTTCGGGAAGCTCCATGAGTTGGATCGCACTGCCCGCTCTTGTTGCTGCCAAGGACGAGGCCCAGACACACTTGGCCCAAGCACGCCTATACATGCGCAAACAGTGGTTTGACGAGGCCGCCGCCGAGTTGGAGCAGGCTACGCAGACTCCAGCAGGTGCAACAAACGCCGAGGTCTGGTGGCTGCTCGCTCAGGTGCGCTACGAGCTACTGGACGCCAAGGGGGCCATGGACGCTGCGCGCACAGCCGCTGGGGTGGCCTCGGATCCGGGAGAGGCTTCACAGGCTCAAGCCTATGCAGACTGGATCGAGACCAGCTTTGGGCTAGTCGCGATCGCCGCGCCACAGCCCGGCGTGCAGAGCCGGCTGCAGCTGGACCGAGAGAGCCTTCTCTTGGACCCGGAGCTCAAGCGCTTTGTAGACCGTGTGGCGCTGGAGTGGACCCATCCCCAGCCCTTGCCCATGCAGATCATGCTGCCCAGCGGCGATTACAAGATCCAAGGAACGCCGGTACGAGCCGAGCCCGGCGAGACCACCGAGCTTGTTCTGCCGATGGGCTCTCTTGGCCAAGCCGGCTTTGCCGCGCTTCAGGTCACCCGCTTGGAGGTTTCCAGCGGTGTTGGAATGCTGTTGGGCGAGCGCGTGGATCACATGCGTCCCAGCTGGGAGTTGGAGCTGGGGGTGACCCAGCCGCTTGGCGCTTGGCTGGTCGGCCTGGTCGTGGACTACAGCCTCCGTTCCTACCAAGTACAAGATCGTGGCACGACAAGACAGCCCCAGGCACTGACATTGGGGACCCGGGTAGGCCGAGAGCTGATGTTGGGAGGCCCCCTGGCGCTTCGCCCAGCCATTGGCTACCGCTGGGGCTTGGTCCCCGGAATTCCGATGGCTTGCTCCGGACTGAATCTGGTCTGCACGGCGCCCGACCTGACACCAGACCCAGAGATCCTGATCTACGCCATTGGCAGCGCACACTTCGTGACCGCCGAGCTCAATGTGGACTGGAGACGGGCTGGACGGACCAATGCCACCGGCGTGGGGGTTCGCATCGCAGTGGACCAGCTCTTCGGACAGGTCCCGGACCAGGGAAAAGCCCTGGTGGTCGATTCGGATCACAGCTTAAACTACAGCAGTGAATCGGGCGCATGGCGGGCCACCAGCCTTCGCATGATGGCCAACTTCTCTCATGCCTTCTAAGGTCGGAACATGACCCTGCTCCTCTCCATGCTCTTGGCCCAAGGCGCATCCAGTGCCCCTCCGACTGCCGGACGCGGCGCACAGGCCGTCACCCCCGCTGTTTCAGCCAACGCCCAGAGCCCACGGTGGTCACCCGACGGTGCTTCCTTGGCCTACGAACTGAACTTCCACGAAAAAAAGCAGGTACAAACCTGGGTCTACCGCCCGGGCCAAGAACCCACCCAAGTACAGCCCCGGTCCAGCAGCGGCAGCAGCATGACTGCGGGATTCCAGACTGCGGGCACAGAACAAGTCGTTCACGAACTGGACTGGTCTCCGGCTGATTTAGGGGCCGTGGTGTATGCGGCCAGCGGAGCCGAGCGGGACTACGAACTCTACCTGGCCCAAGCCGACACACTGCTCGGGGGCAGCCCCATCGCACCGAGCCCAGGAGCCGACGGCGGAGCCCGCTTCTCTCCCGACGGCAGATGGATCGCCTTCTCCAGCGCACGGAGCGGCCAGGGAGACATCTACCTGCTCAGCGTGGCCAACTTAGAACAGCCCCCCAAGCGCATCTCCACAGACAGCCAGGCCAGCGAGCTCTACTTGGGCTGGTCCGGCGACGGCAAGCGCCTGGCATGGGTAGGCCACAGCCCCAAGGGAGACAGCATCTACGTGGTCGACGACCTGCTGCGCCCCAAGCCCCGTGTGCTGGTGCAGTTAGGCCAGACCCAGACCCGGCCCTCCTTCTCCCCGGATGGCCAGTCGGTGGCCTTTTACAGCAACCATCAGGAGCAGGAGCGATTCGACCTGTTGGTTCTGGGGCCCAGCGGGCCGCCCAAGGTCCTGGCTGAAGATGTGGTGCTCAACCACGACGGCCCGAGCTGGTCTCCCGACGGCCAACACATCGTGTTTGTCTCCAACAACGATGCAGCTTTCGACCCAGTCCTAGCGGTTTCTCCCCTGGGAGGCGTGCCCGTCTTGGTGGACACGCGCACGGTGGGCAACGGCGATCTGGATCTCACCCAAGGCACCGATGGTCAGCTCTACATCGCCCTATCGGCCCAGGGAAGACTCAAGGACCCGGTGCGAGATTACAAGCGCCTATACGTCATGGCCCTTGACCTCTGACAAGCCTGCACGCCATAGCCAGCCACACCAAGGAAGTTTAAGACCAATCGATGCCTCTATGGCTGGCGGATCCGCCGACCTGCGCGCTATCTTGCCCGCGACCAGCAATTGGAGCCCCATCATGCGCCTTCGCAACTTCTTCGCACTGTCCCTCATCGGCAGCCTCGCCCTGACCGCCTGCAGCAAGGACGACCCAGCCACCGACGACAGCAACACCGGGGACGACACGGCTGTGGACGACACCGGAGAGGCCCTGAAAGACGCCGACAACGACGGCTACCTTAGCGACGTCGACTGCAACGACCTGGACGCATTTGTGAACCCAGGGGCGGATGAGATCATCGCCGACGGTACGGACTCGGACTGCGACGGTCTGGAGCTCTGCTACGAAGATGCAGACGGCGACGGCTTCGGCGGCGAGGGCACCGTCACTTCGGACAGCATGGACTGCAGCGCCGCAGGCGTCTCGGCCACCGCCGACGACTGTGAGGACAGCGACGTGGCCTACAACCCCAACGCCACCGAAGACGACTGCACGGACCCCAACGACTACAACTGTGACGGCTCCACTGGCTACGAAGACGGAGACAAAGACGGGTGGGCTGCGTGCGAGGAGTGCAATGACTCCGACGCCGCAATCAACCCAGACGCTGTAGAGCTGACCGCCGACAACGTGGACCAGAACTGCGATGGCGCCGAGGTCTGCTATGTGGACGCTGACAGCGACGGCTACCGCAACATAGACACCAGCCTGACCGTCGAGAGCGTCGATTTGGATTGTGACGACTTGGGCGAGGGCAGCAGCACCGAGACCAGCGATGACTGCGACGATGACACCCCCACCACCAACCCAGGCGCCTCCGAGGTCTGGTACGACGGCGTAGATGCAGACTGCGGTGGGGACAACGACTTCGACGCCGATGGCGATGGCTTTGAGAGCGACGCCTACAGCGGCGACGACTGCGACGACACCAGCGCAAGCATCAACTCCTCAGCCACCGACACCGCTCAGAACGGGATCGACGAGGACTGCGACGGTTCGGATGCACCCTACACAGTGACGGATCTGAGTACTGGCGATCTGATCGTTACCGAGATCATGTACGACCCCTCGGCCGTCACCGATGCCAATGGTGAGTGGTTCGAACTCAAGAACGTCTCCGGTGGGCAGGTCGACCTAGACGGACTCTACGTCTATGACGATGGCGGCAGCGCCTTTACCGTCAGCGGAGAGCTCATCGTTGAAGACGAGGGCTATGTGGTCTTTGGGATCAACGACGACTCCACAGCCAACGGCGGCATTACCGTTGACTACCAGTACAGCAGCTGGTCATTGGCCAACACCGAGGACGAGGTCAACCTCGCTGAGAGCAGCTCCAAGAGCACCGTCTTTGACAGCGTCGCCTACGACGAGGCCGACGACTTCTGGTCCGCGGCCATGGTCGATGGTTCGGCCAGAGGCGAGACCTTGAACCTAGACTCCGATCACGTCGACGCCGATGAGAACGACTTTGCTGGTCACTGGTGCATCTCAAGCACAGCCACCTCTGGCGGCGACTATGGCACCCCAGGCACCACCAACGAAAGCTGTGGCTACACCTACACCTTCGACTCCGACATCAGCTCCATCTTGAGCGGCTCCTGTGCCACTTGCCACACCACCAGTAGCTCGGGCAGCCTGACGGCTATCGAAACGTGGTCCAGCACTGTCGCCGTCGCCAGCACGCAGAGCACGAGCTACTACCTCTTCGAGCCCTTCAGCTCCGAAGACAGCTACATGATCCACAAGATCGATGGCACCCAGAGCAGCGTTGGCGGATCCGGCAACCAGATGCCCAAGACGGGCTCCATCAGCTCCGCGAACCAAACCATTCTGGAGACCTGGATCGACGAAGGCGCCCCCAAGTGAGTCCTTTGTCAGCCTGATGACCAAGCAGGAAGCGCCCCTGACGTAAACTCTGTGGCGTGTCCGACCCCGCCGCCACACAGCGTGCCCTCACAGACCTCATCCTCGATCACGGGGACGAGGTCTGCTGGGATCAGCGCAAGGTGGCCCAACTCTTAGAAGGGCGCTTTCCGGGTAGGCCCCTTCACTGTGTGGCCGCACACGTGGCCGTTCGCGAGGGCGTCGCCGCCGACTTGGCCCAAGATCGCAGCCCCAAGGTGGCCCCAATGGTCTTCGACCGCTTGGTTCACCGCCTGGGCGAACAGGCAGGTCTGGAGTTCTCCCTCGCAATCTGGGCGACGCGAGCCTGGGCGGAAGCCTTGGGCCGTCAGCCGCCCTCCCAAACGTCGCGCACGAGGGTTCAAGCAATTCAGCGAAGGATCTCGTCGAATATTGTGAATCAGCCCGGCCGTCGGCACCACACCCTGAAAGGGCACCGGAAGGCCCTGACCGGTGCACGTTTCTCCCCCTCCGGCGCCCACCTGGCCACCTGCAGCTTGGACCGCAGCGTGCGCATCTGGAATTCCAAGACAGGCGTTTGGGTAGACAGCCTGCTGGGTGGACACCGCGACTGGGTACGTGGGGTGGCGTGGTCGCCGGACGGCAAGTCGCTGGCCAGCGTGGGAGACGATGGCGCCATACGCTTGTGGAATCCGGAAACCGGCAAGCGCATGCACCGCTTGGCAGGTCACACCCAAGCAGCCCTTTGCGTAGACTTCTCGGCCGACGGACAGCTTGTGGCCAGCGGCGGTGCCGATGGGCGGGTGTGCCTCTGGCGGGTAGAAGACTTGGAGCTCAGCCAAATGTTAGAGCTGGACCACCCGGTGCACAGCCTTAGCTTTGGCCCGGAGGAGCTCGCTATCGGCAGCCAGGGCCAAGTCCGCACGCTGGTTCCGGACACCCTTGCGGAACGCCAGCGCGTCCAGACCAAGGGCCCCGCAGTGGTGTCGATGGGCCCAGGCGGCCGATTGATCATCGGAGATGACCGCGGTGTGACCGCTTTGGACACCCGTACCGGCCAGGAGCGCATCCGCTACCAAGGCCACTCAGGCGCAGTACGCGCTGTGGTCCTACACCCCAACGCACGCTGCCTGGCCACAGGTGGCGTAGACAAGACGGTACGCATCTGGGCACTGGATCAGCCCACAGAGCTCTGGCGCTTCGAGCCTGGACGCCGCGTCACGGACCTGGACCTGCACCCCATGGGTCACTTGGCGATGAGCTTCGGAAATGGCCAGTGCGCGGTACGCGAGATGCAGTTCGTGGCCCACCAGCCCCCGACAGCCCCACAGTGAATAGCGAGCTTCGAGGAGTACTGCTCAAGATCCTGGCCTATGCCGGAGTAGAGGTCTACGCGGACCCCCGCCGCTTAGAAGCCCTGCTCCGAGATCTGGCACCGGAACACCTGCGCGAGGTGGCCGTCCTGGTCGAAGCAGCTGAGCGCGGCTGCGTCCACACGCTGGCCAAGTCACACCACGATGGCCGAGCCCTCAACCAACTCGCCCGTGACCTAAGCAAGCAGTCCGGTGTGGCCATGCGTTGGGCCATTTGGGCCCTGGAATGCTGGCAGTCAGTTCTGGAGCCCAAAACCGGCCTCACTCCACTGACTGCGCCCCCTACTACCCAAATTACAGATCGCCCCGGGACCCTTCTCCAAGTCCTCACGGCCCCCTCCACCCAAGCAAGCGAGGGCCAGCGCCCATGACCAAAGCCTGGATCGCCCTAAACCCCATGCCCGAAGGCATCGGGGCCCTCTGGAATGGCCTGCTAATCCTGGCCTTGCTGATGGCACTCAGTCAGCACTTGATGTTGATGTTGCGCTCGGCCAGCCTACGAGGCCAAGTACGAAAGCTCCCCCACCCCATTCGGTCCCTGCGCTCACTACGAGATGGCATGGAGCAGATCGGAGAGGCCTTTTCAGCCTTAGAAGGCGCCACGACCCACGTGCGCCGTGGGGCAGAAATCCAGGGTGGCAAGCTCGTCTTGGCTGCCTCACCAACGGCGGCATTGTCCCCCGATCTCCTACGCCAGACAGCTGGTTGGCTTGTCGCACCAGCGCCCCTTCTGGACCGAATTCCTCTCCTCTTCGCAGGCTGGGGCTTGGCCGGGGCTGTGATCTCCGCAGCAGCCTCTCCAGCGGACCTCAGGCTGGCGGCCTCTCCCTTGGTTTGGGGGCTGCTCTGCGCCCTGGTTTCAGGGCTTTTTGGGGCACTAGCCAGCGGCTCAGCACACAGCGCGATCCATAGCCTCGTGAACTGGCTAGAGTTGGGTTCAGCGCCCGCTTCCAAGAATCCCACTGCCCCAGCCGGCTTAGAGGACTTGATGGCCGGTGAGGACGTAGACCGGGAAGCCCTGCTGGTGGCGCTGGAAAAGATGGCCAACAACCAGCAAGCCCTGATGGACCACCTCGCGGCCCAGGCCGCTGCACCTTCACCTGCACCTGCACCTGCACTTGCACCTGCACCTGCACCTGCACCCGCACCCGCACCTGCACCCACCTTCGACCCCGAGCAGCTTAAGGAAGCCCTGAGTCTAGCGATTCGCAGCGAACTCGTCCCCGTCCTGGCCGCCACCGTCTCAACCGCTGCGGCTGAAAGCCCTGTTGCCCCCAGCGTCAGCCTGGACAGCCAAGCCATTGCCAAGTCGGTCATCATCGGCCTGGAGGGATCCATCGGCGAGAGCCTCCGCAGCACAGCTGACACCCTGGAGAGCGTGAGCAAAAGCCAGCGCGGTGCACTGGGCGAGTGGCGAGACTCCGTGACCGGCCTGACGGATTTGGTTCAGCAGCTGGAGCAAGCCGGCAAGAGCCTGGCCAAGCAGTCCGAGGTCATCTCAAACGCCAGCGCCCCCAGCCTCAAGGCGGCCGAGACCAGCTTGCGGGCCAGCCAAGAGCTCGCGCGCATCGTTCCCGCACTGGAGAGCGCGCGCACCTCTTGGGAGGCCAGCCAAAAGGGCGTAAAGAGCACAATGGAGGCGCTCTCTCAGGGAACGACTGCATACCAAAGCGCCGGGGAGCTGGTCCAGAGAACCGTTTCTCAGCTGCAGGAAGCCCAGCGCGGCGTCTCCCAAGAAATGCACATGGCTGTCGCCA